>JADZDP010000246.1 GCA_020850995.1 Deltaproteobacteria bacterium | reverse complement strand
GATCCATCGTCGCTGGCGGCGTCGCGTCCTCGGTCCGTGGCGACGGCCACGGCCCTGCGGGGCTCCTTGCCATCGACGCGCCTCGCTCGCGATCACCGATCGACTTGTCCGTTCGCGGGCCCTTACCTCTTGTCGCCGAGCAGCCCGAGCGCGGTGGCGCGTCGCCAGAAGGTCGTCTTCGGCAGCCCCAGCGCGCGCGCTGCCTCGGAAGCGCTGCCAAAGGCGTCGAGGGCGCCCTTGTAGGCCGAGCGCTCCACCTCGTCCATGGTCATGCCCGGGCGATAGACCTGCCCCACCAGCGTGGCCTCGGCGAGCGTCACCGGCACGAACACGATGTCCTTGTCGGCGAGCTCCTTACCGTCGCCCACGATGAGCGCGCGCTGAATGACGTTGCGCAGCTCGCGCACGTTGCCCGGGAAGGGGTGGCGCTCGAGCTTCTTCTTGGCCTCGGCGCTCAGCTCGGGCTTGCGCGCGCCCGGCGAGAGCGTTGCGATGAAGTGCTTGGCGAGGTGCACGATGTCGGCGCGGCGCTCGCGCAAGGGCGGCAGCGTCATGGGGATGACGTAGAGGCGATGGAGCAGGTCTTCGCGGAACTTGCCCTCGCGCACGTGCTGCACCAGGTCGCGGTGCGTGGCCGCCACCACGCGCACGTCGACGGCGATGTCGCCGCGGCCGCCCACGCGCCGCACGGCGCGCGTCTCGAGCACGCGCAAGAGCTTGGCCTGCACGTCCATGGGCAGCTCGCCCACCTCGTCGAGAAAGAGCGTGCCCTTGCTCGCCTCCTCAAAGGCGCCCTGGCGTAGACGATCGGCGCCCGTGAAGGCGCCCTTCTCGTGGCCGAACAGCTCGCTCTCGATCAGGTTCTGTGGGATGGCCGCGCAGTTGAGGGGCACGAAGGGGCCACCGCGCCGGCCCGACAGCTTGTGGATCGCCTGCGCCGCCAGCTCCTTGCCGCTGCCGGTCTCGCCGAACACGCACACGGTGGCGTCGTGGGGCGCGACCTTCTCGATGAACGCGAAGGTGCGCGCGAAGGCGGCGTCGGCGGTGTGCAGGTCGACGCAGCGCCAGGGGCCGGCGCCGCTCGGCTCGTCGAGCTTCTCCTCGCTCTCTTTGCTCTCGGCGACCAGCTCGGCCTTGCCGAGCTTGATGGTGCTGCCCACAGGCACCTCGGCCTCGACGACGCGCACGGCGCCCACGAAGGTGCCGTTGGTGCTGTCGAGGTCGCGCACGAACAAGCGCTCGCCGCGCAAGAACAGCTGCGCGTGAAAGGACGACACGAAGCCGTCGTCGATGACCACGTCGTTGTCGGGGTGAGCGCCGATGCGCAGGCCCTCGGCCGGGATGTCGATGGACTTGCCGCCGTTCGCCGCTGGCAGGCGCAGGCGCACGTCGATGCGCGTGAGCGCACCGTCGCCCGGGCGCGTGCGCAGGATGCCGGTGCGCTGCGCGCCGTCGGCGCGGGGCGATGCCGCGCTCTCGCCGGAGGTCGCCACGAAGCGCGCGACCAGATGGCCCAACCGCACCTCGTCGCCATCCTCGAGGTCCTTGTGCTCGTGCTCGGCGCCGCCCACCACCACACCCTGGCCGCCGCGGTCGACCACGCGGTAGCGACCGCCGCCGAGGGGCTCGAAGCTGCAATGCAGCGGTGCCATGGCGTCGTCGGGAACGGACAGGTCGTTGGCGGACGATCGCCCCACGCTGACCGCCTGCCCGTGGAGGGGACAGCGCAGCACCTGCTTGCCATCGGAGGTGAGCAACAGCTCCGGCATGGTGCGCCTCTTTGCACGATCACCCGGCAGGCGCCACCCGGAGGTAGCGCGCGAGCTTGACGAGGGTCTTGTCGCCGATGCCAGGCACGAGGTCGAGCTCGTCGAACGACGCAAAGCCGCCGCGGGCGCTGCGCGCCTCGACGATGGCGCGGGCGAGCACCGGGCCCACGCCGGGGATGGCCTCGAGCTCACGCACGGTAGCTTGGTTGACGTCGAGGCGCTCGCCCGCGAGCCACGCGCGCGCCCCTGCCGGGACCCCTCTGCCGTCGCACACGAGCGCGCCGTCGACGAGCGCCGGCGCAGGACACGGCGGCGGCGGCGCGCCGGTGTCGCCGACGCGCCAGATCAGGCCGGCCGCCGAGAGCACCAGGCAGAAGAGCGCCAGCGCCAGTGCGCGGCGCCGCTGCGCGGGCGTGGCGATGAGCGCTGGCTCGACCATGGGGTCACGCTACTATGAGCCGCGGCGGTGTTGCTCGAGGGCTGACAGCGCTCCGGGCGTTCGGGTGGCACTTCACGGACCTCAGCCTGCGGGCGCGGCCGCTCGTCACCGTCACCAGCGGCGGCTGGGGACGCGAGGCCACACCAATGCGCACAACGGCGCTCACCTCGTGGCGCGCACCAGCACGGCGACGGCGCCGATGGCGAGGACGCAGTACACTCCCGCCGCGATTGCGTGCGAGGACAGGGCAGCCGGGGAAGGCACGGCCAGCCGCGTGATCAGCACCACGGCCGCGTTGTTCGTGACGTGTGCGAGCACGCCGGTCCACGTGGAGCGCGAGCGGTGCGCGCCGACGCCCATCGCCAGGCCCATGGCGAGCGCGGCGCTCGAGTGCATCCAGTCGAAGTGCGCGAGCGCGAACAGCGACGACGCGACACCAACGCCGAGGATCGGCCCGAAGCGCGCGCTCAGGCGCCGCTGGACTACGCCGCGGAAGAACAGCTCCTCCGACACCGAGGCGAGCAGCGCGACGCCGAGCGCGACCACGAGGAAGTCGCTGCCCTCGCTCTGTCGAATCGCGTCGTCGATCGCCGTCAACAACGTCGAGCGCTCACCCCCGGAGCCAAGCAGGGCGAGCGACATGACGCAGCAGTTCACCGACCACGTCGCCACCGTGGTGGCGATCATCACCGCGGCGAGGCGAGCGACGGTGAACGACTCGCCGCGCGCGCCCGCTGGTCGCACCAGACCAAGGCGTGGTGCTGCGCGCTCGGGCGAGCACAGCGCGACCACCAGCGCCACGCAGAGCAGGACGCCGCTCTGCGCGACGAGCAGCCACTGCACCACCGCCGGGGAGGAGGAGAACGTCGTGAGCGCAGCGGGGTCGAGCAGCGACACGCCGCTTCGTGTCGCGAGGAGCATCAGGACAGCGGTCGCCACGAACACCGTGAGCAACGTTGCAGCGATCACGGCGAGCACCACCGTGAGCACGCGTGGCCGCGCCACCCGCTCGGGCACCTCCGGGGTCGCCGTGGCAGCAGAGGCGGGCGCGGGATCGAGCTCACTCATGTCGATGGCGTGTGGTCTCCCGACGGTACCAGCGCGAGCGCCGCGGGTCACCGGCGCCGCGGCCCGGCCCGCTGCGCCCCCTTGGCGCGCGCCTTCGCCTGATGCACCACTCGCCCATGCTGTGGGTCATGGTCGCTCTCGGTCTCGCCGCCGCGCCCGCGGCGCCGGGCGACCCGGTGCCGCATGCCCCTGCGGCATCAGCCTCGCGCTGGAGCTGGCGCCACCCGGATCTGGAGGCACTCTACGTCGACGGCCGCTTCGCCGAGGGCCTGATCGAAGCGCGCCGCCGCATCGCCGTCACCCCCGACGACGCGCACCTGTATGGCCACGCGGCGCGCTTCCTCTACGAGCTCGGCGAGCTGAAGGGCAAGGCCGCGCCGCGCGCCGAGCGACGCGCCATCTACCGAGAGATGCTGCGGCTCCTCGAAGAGGGCCTGCGGCGCGAGCCCGGCCACCCCTTGCTGTTGTTCGGCCTCGGGCTCGCCAAGGCGCGCCTCGGCACCACCGACGGCGTGCTGGCCTCGCTGTGGATGGCGCGCTCCATCGAAGACTCCTGGCGCGCCGCCATCGCCAGCGGCTTCGCGTACCGAAGCGCCAACGGCGAGAACCAGCTCCCCTGCGACGCCATGGTGGCGCTCGGCATCATGCAGCGCATGATCCCCGACTGGTGGATCCTGGGAGTCATCGCCGGCACCCGTGGCGACCTCGATGCATCGCTGGCCTTGCTCGACCACGCCGACGGCTGCGCGCCGGGTCGCATTCGCACCATGAAGGAGCGCGCCGCAACGCTCTTGTGCATGGGCACCCGCCGCGGCGACGACGCCAGGCTGGCGGAGGGCCGCGCCCTGGCCGCCCGCGTCGCCGCCATGGCGCCCGCCACGGGCACCGAGCGCATCGACGTGCGGGACGCACGCGCGCTGGCGAGCGAGCCGGCCCTCGCCTGCGCCTACTCGCGCGACGGCCAGCAAGATCTCGACGAGCGACGCCTCGCCGGCCGCTGACCGCCTACGGGCAGAAGGTCACGCCCTCGTCGAGGTCGTAGCTCTTGATGACCGTGGAGAGCCCCAGCGGCTGCGTCACCGCGCACACGGCAGCGGCCTGCGAGGCGCTGACGTACTCGATGTGAAACACCGGCTTGCCCTCGGCTAGCAGGGTGTCGACGTAGGCGTCGCACTCGTCCCAGGTGTAGCACTCCTCGTTGACGGCGAACTCGTACGCGTGCGCCACGGCGTCGAGCTGGGCCAGGTCGTTCTTGAGCCCGATGGCGAGCCCGCGCGCATGGGCCGCCGCCGCCAGCGCCAGGTTGAAGTCGCGCATTTGCGCCTCGGTGATGGCGAAGCCGGTGTCGTGGTCGAACAGGTCCACGTTGTCGGGGTCGACGGCGTCGCACCCCTTGTCGACCGCGAGCTCGAGGCGCGCCTCCATGAGGTCGAACACCGCGGCGTCAGTGACGTCGAGGTAGCGCTCTTCGACGAACGCGGGGTCCTCGTAGTTGTTGCCCAGCACCGCCGCCGGGAACGACGCCGAGTCGGGTCGCCCCGGCTCCCAGGTGCCCGCCGAGAAGTAACAGATGACGCGCGTGCCGCCCGCTTGCAGGAGCTCGACCGTGCTCGCGGGCGTGTCGAAGAGATCGAGATCCCAGGCCTGGACGTCGAGGTCGCGAGAGCTCGGCACCACCGAGAGCGTGATCTGCCAGGTGGTGCCCGTGGTCGGCTGCCACCGCGCATCGCCCTCGCCCTCGCCCTCGCCCTCACCTTCGCCCTCACCTTCGCCCTCACCTTCGCCTTCGCCCTCGCCTTCGCCTTCGCCTTCGCCCTCGCCCTCGCCTTCGCCCTCCGCCCCAGCATGGGGACAGGCGGCGATGAGCGCGCACAGCGCGAGCGGCACCAGGAGACGCGTCATGGCCTCCCCGATAGCGCGCTGGCGCGTCCTTGTGCATCAGCGCCTTGCCGAGGGGTGCCGGGTATGGCACCGACAAGCATGGTCCGGATCCTGCTGACACCGCTGCTGTGCGCGCTGCTCTTGTCGTCGCTGGCGTGCCGGCGTCCGTGCGACAACGAGCAGCACTGCAAGCGCAGCTGCGAGTGCTTGGACAACGCCACCGACACGCGCCTCGATTGCACCATCGCCTTCCGCTGCGAGGCCGAAGAGCGTGTGTGCGAGGCGGTCTACGACAGCATGCAGTGCGACGAGCTCTGCTCCACCTACGCAGCGCGCGCCCTGTGCGGCACGCAGCGCTGCGCGTCCAACGCGAACTGCGAGAAGGTGCTGTCGTGTCCGGTGTTCGACGCAGACGGCAACCCGGTGGAGCCCGCGCAGAGCTTCACCTGCACGCGCACCTTCGCGTGTGACCTGGAGCTCGAGGTGTGCCAGGCGGAGATCACCCAGTCCGACGAGGCGCACTGCGCGTTCTGCCGCGCGAGCGCGGGCCAGGGGCAGTAGCGTGGCGACGCGCACGGTCACCCTCGACGGCAGGTCGCTGCGGCTCGAGGACGTCGCCGACGTGGCGCATGGCCGCGTCCAGGTCGAGATCGCGCCGGCGGTGCTTGCGCGTCTGGCGCGCGCCCGCACGCACGTCGACGAGCTCGCCGCCGGCAGCGAGCCGCACTACGGCATCAACACCGGCTTCGGCGCGCTCGCCGAGGTGAAGATCCCGCCGGAGCACGTCGGGCTCTTGCAGAAGAACCTGATCGAGAGCCACGCCGTCGGCGTGGGCGATCCCCTGCCCCTGCCCGAGGCGCGCGCGCTCTTGCTCCTGCGCGCGCAGACCCTGGCGGTGGGCCACTCGGGCTGCCGCCCCCTGGTGCTCGAGCACCTGGTGGCGCTGTTGAACGCGGGCGCGGCGCCCTTGGTGCCGCGCAAGGGCTCGGTGGGCGCGTCGGGCGACCTGGCGCCGCTGGCGCACACGGCGCTCTTGCTCCTCGGCCAGGGCGACGCGTTCGTCCACGGCGCACGCGTGCGCGCGGCCGACGCGCTGGCGGCCGCCGGGCTCGTGCCCCTCGAGCTGCAGGCCAAAGAGGGCCTGGCGCTCATCAACGGCACGCAGGCGATGATGGCCGTGGGCGTGCTCGCGCTCCTCGAGGCGGAGCGCATGGCGCGCCTGGCCGACGTGGTGGGCGCCACCTCGCTGGACGCGCTGCAGGGGACCTGGAAGGCCTTCGATCCCCGCATCCACGCGGCGCGCCCCCATCCAGGGCAGCGCACCTGCGCCAAGAACCTGCTGGCACTCCTCGACGGCAGCGAGATCATGGAGGCACACAAGGACTGCGGCAAGGTGCAGGACCCCTACTCGCTGCGCTGCATGCCACAGGTGCACGGCGCCACGCGCGACGCCTTGTCGTTCGTACGCTCGGTGCTCGAGCGCGAGCTCAACAGCGCCACCGACAACCCGCTGGTGTTCCTCGACGGCGACCACGGCGTCGCCGGCGACGAGGTGCTCTCGGGCGGCAACTTTCACGGCCAGCCCGTGGCCATGGCGCTCGACCTTCTGGCCATCGCCGCCGCCGAGCTCGCCAACATCTCCGAGCGGCGCATCGAGCAGCTCTTGAACCCCTCGCTGTCGTCGGGCCTGCCGCCCTTCCTGGCGCCGCAGCCGGGCCTCAACTCGGGCTTCATGATCGTGCAGGTGACGGCCGCCGCGCTGGTGAACGAGAACAAGGTGCTGTGCCACCCGGCCGTCGTCGACAGCATCCCGTCGTCGGCCAACCGCGAAGACCACGTGAGCATGGGCATGACCTCGGCCAACAAGGCCGCGCTCGTGATCGAAAACGTGCGCTGCGTGCTCGGGCTCGAGCTCTTGTGCGCGTGCCAGGGCCTCGACCTGCGCACGCTCGCGCCGGGCCGGGCGCTGCGCCGGGTGCACGCGCGCGTTCGGCGCGAGGTGGCCTTCGCGCCCGTCGACCGCGCCTTCGGGGCAGACCTGGCGGCCATGGAGCGCCTGCTCCTCGCCGACGACGTGCTCGCCGCCGCCGGGCCGGTCGCGTAGCACCGTCGAGGTGGCGCGCCACAGCGGAACGTGCCATAGCAGGTGACGATGGCCGGGCGCACCGAGCACGACGTCATCATCCTCGGCGGCGGCGTCAACGGCGCCGGCATCGCGCGCGACTGCGCGCTGCGCGGCATGCGCGTGCTCCTCGTCGAGCGCAACGACCTCGCCAAAGGAGCGTCGGGCGCCAACACCGGCATGATCCACGGGGGCATCCGCTACCTGCGCTACGACGTGCACACCACCAAGATGGCGTGCACCGACTCGGGCTTCATCCAGAAGATCGCGCCGCACCTGTTGTTCCGCATCCCCTTCATCGTGCCGGTCGCCAAGCCGCCGCCGGGTGCCAAGTTCAAGACGCTGTTCGACACCATCTACCTCGAGTTCGCCGAGGTGTTCTTCGAGGCCTACGACCAGTACCAGCCGCTCAAGCGCGGCAAGCCCCACACGCGCCTGTCGCGCGAAGAGGCGCTGGCGCTCGAGCCCGGCCTCAACCCCGAGATCCTCGGCGCCGTGACCATGGACGAGTGGGGTATCGATCCGATGCGCCTCACGGTGGAGAACGCCATCGACGCGCACGAGAACGGCGCCATCGTGCAGACCTACACGGAGCTGGTCGCGTTCGAGAAAGACGCGAGCGGCGCCGTGTGTGGCGTGGTCGTCGAGGATCGCCGCTCGGGCGCGCGCGAGCGCCACTCGGCTCCGGTGGTCGTCAACGCGACGGGCGCGTGGGGGCCGCGCACGGCCGCGCTGGCCGGCGCGTGGTACCGGCTGCGCCCGGGCAAGGGCGTGCACATCGTCTATCCGCAGCGCATCTCCAACTTCGGTCTGGTGATGGACGGCGCCGACGGGCGGCAGATGTTCCTCATGCCGCACGAGAACGGCACCATCGTCGGCACCACCGACGACGACTACTACGGCGACCTCGACAACCCCCGCGCCACCGAGGACGAGGTCAAGTACATCCTACAGGGCGCGCGCCGCGTCTTCCCCGCCATCGACAAGCACCGCATGAGCCGCACCTATGTCGGCATCCGGCCGACGCTGTGGGCCTGGGCCAAGAACGAGGATCGACTCTCGCGCGAGCACGAGATCTACGACCACGCGTCGCAGGGCGTGCCGGGCCTGCTCTCGGTGTGCGGCGGCAAGCTCGCCGCCTATCGGCAGCTCGCCGAAGAAGTGAGCAACGTGGTGGCGGCCAAGGTCGGCAACCGCGCAGCGTGCACCACCTGGCAGCGCCCGCTGCCGGGCGCCGAAGACAAGGTCGACGTCGAGGGCTGGACGCGCTCGCTGACGGCGCGCAGCCGCCTCGCCGTGGCACGCATGGCCTTCCGCCACGGCACGCGCACCGCTCGCATGCTCGAGGCCATCGCCGCCGACCCACGACAGGGCGCGCACACCTGCCGCTGCGAGCCGGTGTGCGAGGCCGAGGTGCGCTACGCAGCCAAGGCCGAGCTGTCGACCCGCCTGGTCGACGTGCGGCGGCGCACGCGCCTCGGTATGGGTGCATGCGGCGGCACGCGCTGCCTGGCGCGCGGCAGCCAGCTCCTCGCCGAGGAGCGCGGCCTCTCCGCCGCCGAACAGCTCGTCGAGCTCGGTGACGCCATGACCGCGCGCTTCGTCGGCCGGCGCCCGGTGCTCGAGGGCGCCAACCTGGCCACGGAAGAGCTCAACCAGGCCACGCACTTCCTCGCCGCCAATTTCGGTCCCTTCGTGCGCGCCGCGCGTGCGCAGGTGCCGTGGTCCACGTCGGTGCCGGCGCCGGTGCCGGCGGACTCGCCGACGGCGCGCGGTCGAGCGCAACGGCGCGCCGACGTCGTCGTCCCGCCGCCGGTTCCGGATCGCGCATGAGCGAGCTCGACCTCTCCCCCGACGTGGTGGTCATCGGCGGCGGCATCGCCGGCGCGCTGGCCGCGGTGCGTGCGCGCGAGCGCGGCGCCCGCGTGGTGCTGGTGCATCGCCCGGGCGGCGGCACCGTGGCGTCGTCGGGTGCCATCGATTGTGGCGACGAGCTGTGCGGCCTGGTCCCCGGTCCCGCCGTCGATCCCCTCGATCGCGGGGGGCGCTGGCGTCGCGGTGTCGATCTCTTGGCGGCGCGCCACCCGCAGCACCCCTTCGCGCGCGTGGGCGACAAGGGGCGCGAGCGCGTGCGCGAGGCGCTGGCACTGCTCAAGCAGCTCGCACAGCACGGCGGCCTCGACCTGGCCGAGCGCGACGACGGACACAACCATGTGCTCGCCACCCAGCTCGGCACCGTCAAGCGCGCGGCGCTGGTGCAAAAGTGCCAACTGCTCGACGTGGCGGCGCTCGAGCCCGACGCCACGGTGGCGGTGGTAGATCCGCTCGACCTCGCGGGCTTCGGCGCGCGCGCGGTGTCCCACGTGCTCGGCTGGATCGCCGGCATGAGCGCGCGCAAGCTGACGGTGACCACGCTCGGCGTCGAGCGCGCGCTGCCTGCCAGCGCCGTGCACGACGACGCGCTGGCCATGGCCCGCGCCCTCGACGACGACGCCACGCGCGCGGCCTTCTGCGAGGCGCTGAGGAACGCGCTGCGCCGCGCCGCGCGCCCGGCCCACCACCTGTTGCTGCCGCCCATCCTCGGCGTCGAGAAGCATGCCGCGGTGCTGAACGACGTCGAGCGCGCCGCCGGGCGCCCGGTCAAGGAGCTCTTGGCGCTGCCCCCCTCGGCGCCGGGCGTGCGCCTGGCGCGCGCGCTCCTGCGCGGCGCCAAGGAGCGTGGCGTGGTGGTCGTGGAGGCACGCGCCCATGCGACCAGCGCGCACGGCACGCGGGTCGCCACCGTCGCCATCGAGGGGCAGCAGCTCAAGGCCGAGTTGACGCCGCGATCGGTGGTGCTCGCCACCGGGCGCTTCTACGGCGGCGGCATCGTGCGCGACCAGGTCGCGCGCGAGCCCCTGTTCGGGCTGCCGGTGGTCACCGAGGGCCATGCCGTCGACGACGCGTTCATCGGGCTGTTCACCGGCGACAGCCCCGAGGCCGAGCACGCGATCTTCCGCGCCGGTGTCGCCGTCGACGCCAGCCTGACACCCGTGGATCGACGAGGAAAGCCGCTGTTCGAGAACCTGCTGTGCGCCGGCACCGTCGTCGAGGGGTGGGACCCGGCGCGCGACGGCGCCGCCGGCGGTGTGGCAGCCCTCACCGGCCTGCTGGCGGGCGAGGCGGCGGCGCTCGTCGCGGGCTGCAATCGCTCGGGGCCCGTGGCCCGCGCTGTGTGACGGTAGTGGAGCTGCCATGACCTTGACCGCAGAACGGAGCTGGGCCGAGAGCGCGCGCGTCGTCGTCGTCGGCTGCGGCGGTGTGGGCGGCTGTACCGCGGCGCGGCTCGCCTCCGCCGGGCGTTCCGTGGTGGCCGTGACCGGCAACCCCGACATCACGCGCTCCATTGGCGAGCACGGGCTGCACGCCGCGCTGCCCGATGGCGAGCGCGCCGTGCGCCTCGACGTCGTCACGCGGGCCGCCGCCCTGCCCGCCGTCGCCTTCGACGTGGCGCTGTTGGCCGTGCCACCAAACCGCATCGAGGCTGCCGCCAGCGACGTCCTGCCTCACCTCGGCAGCGCCGGCGTGCTGGTGCCGCTCGCCAATGGCCTGCCCGAAGAGCGCCTCGGCGAGCGCTTCGGGCACGAGCGCGTCGTCGGCGGCATCGTCAGCTTCGGCGCATCGATGCACGGCCCGGGGCGCGTCGAGCAGACCAGCGAGGGGCGGCTCATCGTGGGCCGCCTGAACGGCGACAACGACCAGGCCGCGCTGCGCGTGGCGGCGTTGCTCGGGCACGCCGATCCCGGTGACGGCGTCGAGCTGACCAACAACCTGCGCGGCGCGCGCTGGTCGAAGCTGGCGGTGAACGCGGCCATCTCGTCGCTCGGCACCATCGGCGGGGATCGACTGGGCGCGCTCATGCGCCACCGCTTCGCGCGCCGCCTCGCCCTCGAGGTGATGACCGAGGCGACCCACACGGCCCTGGCCAGCGGCGTCAGGCTCGAGAAGATCTCCGGCGCCGTCGACCTCGAGTGGTTGGCGCTCGACGCCGACGAGCGCCTGGCGCCGGGCTCGCCGAGCCTGCTGGCGAAGCACACGCTCTTGCTCGCCGTGGGCGCCAAGTATCGGCGCCTGCGCTCGTCGATGCTCTCGGCCATCGAGCGCGGGCGCGAGCCGCCCATCGACTACCTGAACGGCGAGGTGGTGCGCCGCGCCGCCGCCGCCGGCCTGCAAGCGCCCATCAACGACGCCGTGGTGGCCGCGGTGCGCGCCATCACCGTGGGCGCGAGGCGTCCTTCGCTCGAGGGCCTGCGCGCCTTGTTCGACGAGACCCGCCCGCTCTTGCGTTCGCTGCGCATGGCCGCGTGACGCAGGCGAGAGATCCGTCGGAATGGGGCGCCGCCACGCTCGGTTGCCGCCATACATGCTCGCCCTCGCCCTGAGCCTCGCGCTCCTGCCGCCCGACAACGCCGAGCGCGCCGTCAGCGAGGCGAGGAAGGCGCTCGGTACTCCCTATGTGCTCGGCGGCCGCCTGCGCGATGCCAAGGACGGCCTCGACTGCCAGGGCCTGGTGTTCTTCGCGCTGCAAGCGCTCTCGGGCTGCGGCTGGCGCTCGTGGTCGGTGATGCCCACGGAGTCGGTCAAGGGCGAGCTCGGCCTGCCCGTGGCTGGCGCCGCGCCGGTGGCCGCCGCGCGCCTCGCCGAGCAGCTGCCCGTGCTCGAGCCCGGTGACCTCTTGTGGTTCGTCGACATCCCCGAGAACCCCGCCGAGCCGAGCATCGCCACGCTCGACGGCGCGCGGGTGTGGGTGTGGCACGTGGGCCTGTACGCCGGCGACGGCCGCTTCGTCGTGGGCGACCACTTCGCCGGCCAGGTCGTCGAAGAGGACCTGCTGAGCTACACCCAGCAGCACTACGCCGGCGTGTTCGTCACGCGCATGCGCGACGGGCCGCGCCCCGCGCGCTGCCGGGCGCACCGCCCCATGCGAGTGCCCTGAGGGCTCGTGCTCGACAGCGGGCATCCCTATGCCCGGTGCACCCTGCCCTGACCCCCTTTTCATCCCGGCGCCAGCGGCTATCGGGACGCCATGGCCGCCGCCAGCTTCTTCGACGTCGATGGCACGCTCACCAAGTCGAACCTGTTCGACTCGCTGTTGTTCTACGTCGTGAACCAGCAGAACCCCATCGCGGGCATGGGGCGCATGGTGCGCACCATCGCCAGCGTGCCCGCGCTGTTCGCCGCCGAGCAGGTCGACCGCGGCACCTTCAACGACCTCTTGTTCCGCGGCTACCAGGGCATCAGCGAGGATCGTCTGCTCGACTTGGCAGACGAGGCCTTCGACAACGTCATGCGCCCGGCGCTCTTCAAGGGAGCGCTCGATCTGGTGGCGCGCGCCAAGAAGGCCGGCCACCGCGTGGTGCTCTTGTCGGGCAGCCCCGACTTCATCCTGCAGCGCATGGCGCGCCTGTGCGACGCCGACGACGTCATCGGCAATCGCCTGCAGATCAAGGATGGCCTGGCCACGGGCAAGCTCTTGCCGCCCATCGTGGCGGGGCCCGAGAAGGCGCGCATCATCAAGGACTACGCCAAGAAGCACGGCTTCGACCTCGACGAGTGCGCGGCCTACTCCGACTCCATGAGCGACGTGCCCATGCTGTCGGTGGTGGGCAGGCCCGCCGCCGTCAACCCCGACTTCCGGCTGCGCATGCTGGCCAAGACCCACCGCTGGCCGGTGCTCGATCTTCGCTGACGGCGATCAGTGCGCTAGCGTGAGGCGGTGCGGTGCCCGAAGTGTGGCTCCGAGAACGCGTCTGGGGCGTGGGTCTGCGTTCGCTGCGAGTACGTCCTCGACACGTCGTTCCTCGGAGACGACATCCTGAACGAGCCCGGCGCCGCCACGGCGTCGGCCTCGGTGCAGACCAAACCGGTCAAGGTCGACGGCCCCTCGCGCGACGAGCTGGGCGGCGACGCGCTCATCCTCGGCCAGCTCGGCGAGGGCGAGGTCCAGTCCTTCGTGTCCGACCGCACCGGCGGCTTCCTGGCGGTCCAGTCCGAGGACGTGCTGGGCGTGGCGCCGGCGGCCGTCTACCTCGGCGGCGACGTGGCGGCGCTGTTGACGCCCACCGCCGTGCTGCGCCACAGCGCCGATGCCGCCGAGCGTCGCCACGCGCTCTCGAAGTTCGAGCTCTTCGTCTTCGACGTGATTGATGGGCGCAAGAACCTGGGCGAGGTGCGCGGCCGCACCGGGCTGTCACAGGGCGACGTGCGTATCGCCGCCGCCATGCTGCTCGACAAGCGCATGGTCGAGAGCGCCGCCGCCCCCCTCGATCATCCCGCACGCCGCCCCGGCACCCCGGCCATCGGCCACCGCGGCATCGGCAGCGCGGATACCAGCAAGTTGCAGCCCGTCGACGACCGCACCCGCGAGCTCGACGGTCTGCCGCCGCTCGAACAGTCCTGGGAGCTGGCATCGCCCGCCGCCCCCGTCGACGAGCCACCCGCTCCGCCGCCTGCGAAGGCGCCGGCGCCGCCGGCGGCCAGCGCCGCGGCAACGGAGCGCACGCCGGCGCCGCCGCCAGCGCCAGCGCCGGCGCCGCCGCCCCCCGCGGTACGGCCCGCTGTGCCCCCGCGCGACCCACGCATCGCGCTACCTCCCGCCGAGCCCTCGGCGCCCACCGTGCGCGCACCGCTGCAGCCACCCGCGGGCGGCCCCGGCTTCCGCCCGGCGCTGCGGGCCGCACCGCTGCGGCCCCTTCGGCACACGCCGCCGCCGGCACCCAAGCGCCCCGCGGCGGGCGCCGCCCTGCCCGCGCCGCCGCCCTCGCAAGCGGCGCCATCAGCGGCCGTTCGTGAGCCCAAGGCGCGCGCCGCCGAGTACTACGAGCTGGCGCTCAAGGACCTGCGCGAGGGGCGCGCCGCGCGCGGCTTCAGCTACGCGCGCATGGCGGCCGACGCCGACCCCGGCGAAGAGAAGTACCTGCAGCTCGTCCGCGACTGGGACAAGCGCGCCGCCGGCAAGAGCGCCGACGAGGATCCGGTCGGCGCGGCGCAGCAAGCGGAGGCGGCCGGCGAGTTCCCGCGCGCCATCGAGCTGCTGCACAAGGCCTGCGCGAAGTTCCCCGGCTCGGCCCCGGTCCACAACCGGCTCGGCGTGCTGCTGGCGACGCGCGCGCGCGACTTCAAGGCGGCCTACAACGCCGCCATGCGCGCCGTCGAGCTCGAGCCGAGCAACGCCACCTACAAGTCGAACCTGATGAAGATCCTCGCGCGCGTCGAGAGCGACGAGCTGGACATCACGGACAAGCCCAAAGGCGGCCTGCTCGGCGGGCTCCTCAAGCGATGACGCGCTCGCCTCAATGCAAGGTAGCGCGCGCCTCGTCGCGCAAACCCACGAGCACGGCGGTGCCGTCACCGGCCACCTTGACCTCGGCGTAGCACGCACGCTCCCAGGTGGCGCCGTTGCCCTCGGAGAAGAAGTACGAGTCGGCGCCGAAGGCGTAGCCGCGCTCCACGCGTTGCGCGCGCAGTAGCAGGTCGCCGGTGCTGAGCGGCGTGCGATCGTCGAGTCGCACGAAGCGCGCCACGCCGTCGTCGCCCTTGTGGAATACCGCCACCCGACTTCGGTGGTCGTCCCAGCCAGTGGCCTGGAGAACCGCGTCTGACTCGGCATAGCGCAGCGTCACGTAGTCGCCTTGCAAGAGCGAGCGCGGATCGCTCGGCGCCAGATCGAGCAGCACCGTCGTGCCCGTGCGCAGGATGCCCTCCTTCTGCACCACCAGGCCGAGCACCAGGGCCACCACTGCGAGCGCGGGCAGCGCCAGGTGCCAGCGCCGTTCGGGCGCCGAGGTGCGCGGCTGCGGCGAGAGCACCGACGCCCCCACCGGCGCGGCGCGAGCGGACAAGCCACGCAAGAGCCACGCGCGCGCGGCGATGAGCGCCACGCCCGCCGCCACCAGCGCCCCCGAGGTCCACAACAGCGACACGTGCATGCCGTAGTAGAGCCAGAGCGCGAAGCCGAGCAGCCCGAGGATGCCGAGGCCCTCGAGCACCGGCTCCTTTCGCATGCGGCCGAGCACGATGACGAGCGCGGCCGTGAGGATGGCCGGCGACTGCGCCGCCAGCGCTGCCAGCGCCACCACGCCCACGAGCGCCAAGCGCACGGCGCCGTTGCCCCGCTCGGCCGACGCTTCGCGCGCCGCCCTCAGCGCCACCACCACCAGGATGCCGGCCAGCGCCGCTGCGGTGACGAGGGGGAAGTCGGCGCGGGCGTCTTGCCAGGTGGTGAGCGAGAAGGTCGAGAGCCACAAGAGGCCGGCCGCCAATGCGAAGCCCGCCGGTCGCGCCGCGCGCCCGGCGCGGGTCGCCGACAGGCGCGCCTCGAACACCCACACGCCCGCCACCAGGAGCGAGGCGGCCAGCACGAGGACATCGATGGAGCCGGCCATGCGGCTCTCGAGCGCCGCACCCCACAGCGCCAAGAGCGCACCGAAGGTCGCCTTGAAGCGCACGGGCCGCGCCGCGATGAGCGCGAAGCAGGCCACCTGCACCAGCGCCACGCCGATGAGCGTGCCGCTCTTGTTGAGGTCGAGGGCGTCGTCGAGGAAAACCATCAAGAGCGCGGTGCTGCCCGCGTACGCCACGAGCGACAGGTGCAAGCGCAACAAGCCAGAGGCAGCGCGGGAGCAGGCAGCGCCGAGCGCGAGCAGCGCGAGCCCCCCGAGGAGCTGCGCCGTGCCCGAGGAGAAGACCTTGATGGCAACCAGGAAGCTGCCGAGCGACACCGCGCCCACCCAGATGGTGACCGAGATGGCCATGGCGACGTACCAGGGGTGCGGCTCGGGCAAGCGCATCGTCGCCACGCGGTGCTCGACGAAGCCCGGGTGCTCGCTCACAGCGGCGATGAGCTCACGCAGCTTCATGGGGTCACTCCCGTCGTCCCCGCCGGCGCGCTCACACCCAATGCGCGCGCCCGCTGCCAGGTGGCGCCGAGCAACGCCGCGAGCGCCGTGGCTTCGCCGAGCACGAAGAGGCCGAAGAGGAGCATGCCGCCCTCGTCGAGGTTGAGCTCCTTGAACACGACGCGCGCGACGAAGAGCCCACCATGGAACGCCGCCGAGACGCCGAGCAGCGCGGCGTCGGCGGTGCGGCCGTCAGCAAGCGTACGCGCCATGCCCACGACGTGCAGGATGCCCGCGCTGACCACCAGGAGCGCCGCCGCCAACTCCGCCGTGCGCACCTCGCCCGCGACGGTGGAGCCAAGGAAGGGTGCCAGCGTGAGCAAGCCAAGGGCCAGGAAGACCAGCGAGGCGCGGCTCGATGGAGAGGCACGCCAGGCCAGCGCCACCGCCGCGCCATCGACGAGCAGGCAGCCCAAGGCGACGAGCATGGCCGCGTCGTTGCTCTCGCCGCGGCCGACGAGGAACAGGAACGCCGCGCCGCGCGCGAGCCCCAGCACCACGGCCCACAGGAGCGTGCCGCGCACGACGAGGGCGAAGGGCACGGTGAGCAGCGCCCAGCCGGCGAACAGCTCCCAGGCGTCGGCGCCGGTCTGGTAGGCCTGCCCGTAGGTGAGGAGCGCCGGGCCGATGAGGAGCGCCGCCCCCGCCGCCGCCGCGCGCCCCGCCGGTCGGCGCAAGCCGAGGGCGGCGGCCGCCACCACGGCAACCACGTGGGCGCCGAGCGCCAGGCCGATGCGCATGCTCTGCGACACGGCGTCCCAGTTGGCGGCGAAGAAGAAGATCACCCCGGTGACGACGAGGCCGATGCCGATGCCGAGCAAGAGCTTGTCGGCGAAGCCGCGCCAGGCCGCCCGGTCGGCGCGGCCATCGATGAGGCGCAGACCCGCCTCGAGCTCGGGGCCGCTGAGCGCGCCCTCCTGCGCGAGCTGTCGCAACAAGGTCGGCGTGGCCAGGCGATCGAGGGCGTTCATCAGCACCGTGAACGGCCCATCGCGCCGGGGGATTTCCGATCCGTGGGTGCGTAGTGACTTACGCACTCGATGGCGCCAGGCCTTGACGTTGACGCGGCGTGCCGCCATCTGGGCCCACGATGTCGAACGCCCAGGTGCATTATCTCGACGCGGACAGCCCTCCGCGCGTCTTGTTCTCTGGCGAGCAGCTGCTCATCGAGCACCTGCCCGCCGGCACGCGCGTCATCTACCCGAAGCCGCCCATCGTGGGGCTGAAGGACCCCGACGCGGCCATCCGCTACGCGCTCAACCACCCGCTCGGCATGGACCCGCTGCACGCGCTCCTGTCACCGGGCATGAAGGTGACCATCGCCTTCGACGACATCTCGCTGCCGCTGCCGCCCATGAAGCGGCCCGACATCCGCCAGCGCGTGCTCGAGATCGTGCTCGAGATCCTGGGCGATCATGGCGTCGACGACATCCACCTCATCGCCGCGCTGGCCATCCACCGGCGCATGACGGCCGACGAAATCAAGCACGTGGTGGGCGAGAAGATCTTCAACGCCTACTGGCCCGAGCGCCTGTACAACCACGACGCCGAAGACCCCGACGGCATGGTGGATCTCGGCCGCACCGACAAGGACGAGCTGGTCCAGATCAACAAGCGGGCCGCCGAGAGCGACCTGCTCATCTACGTGAACCTCAACCTCGTGCCCATGGACGGCGGCCACAAGTCGGTGGCGACGGGGCTCACGGGCTACAAGGCGCTGCGCGCCAACCACAACCCCTACGTGATGCGCGAGTGCAACAGCTACATGGACCCGCGCGAAGAGGCGAGCCCGCTGCACGCCTCCGTCATCCGCCAGGGGCGGCTCGTCGAGAAGCACGTCAAGGTCTTCCACATCGAGACCGCCATCAACAACCGCATGTTCGAGGGGCAGCTCGACTTCTTCATGAAGAAGGAAGAGAGCTACACCGACTTCGACTGGCAGAAGGCGCGCGCCATGAAGGCCACGCTCGACCGCCTGCCGCAGGCGGCGCGCCAGCAGCTCATGTACGCGGCACCCGCCGCCTACGAGATGATCGGCGTCTGGGCCGGCGAGTGCGAGGCCGTGCACGAGAAGACCATCGCCAAGTGCTTCGAGCAGTACTGCGTGCCGGTGAAGGGCCAGGCCGACATCACCATCTTCGGCATCCCCTACGTGTGCCCGTACAACGTGCACAGCTACCTGAACCCGCTGCTCGTGCAGGTGCAGGCCACCGGCTACCTGCACAACCTCTACAGGTACAACCCGCTCCTGAAGAAGGGCGGCACCACCATCATCTGCCACCCCATGGAGGACCGCTTCGATCCGGTCCACCACGCGGCCTACATGGAGTTCGTGCACCGGCTCTTGCCCGAGACGCGCGACACCATGACGCTGCACAAGAAGTACGAGCAGCGCTTCGCGGAAGACCCCACCTACGTCGAGATGTACCGCAAGGGGAACGGCTACCACGGCGCCCACCCCTTCTTCATGTGGTACTGGGGCGAGAACGGACGTCGTCACATCGGCCGCGTCATCGTCGCTGGCGCCGTTGACCCGTACATCTGCGAGCTGTTCGGCTACGAAGCCGCGGGCAACCTGCAAGAGGCCATCGCCATGGCGCAAGACACCGCGCCGCCAAACCCGCAGATCACGGCCGTGCACGTGCCGCCGATCCTGATGGTCGACGTCAGCGTCGACACGCCCGTGTTGACGGCGGGTGACAAGGGCTGAGGCGGGGCTTTCCGCCAGGGCACCCCTGAGGGCCGGTGGCACCGCACGACGGCGCGCGCAGGCGCCTGCGCGCGCTCACTCCGCCACCCGACCGACCACTCGTACCTTGTCCCACCGCCGATCGGTGGAGCAGATGTGGGTACAGAGCGCCGAAACCCATGACGTAAGACACAGAGGAGGTCGTCATGACAGTGCGCTTGGGTTTCGACATCGAAGAGATGCTCTCGCGCGCCCAGGCCGCGCACGATCGCGCGGCGCGCGAAGAGTCCGCGCGGGTGCGAGCGCAAGAGGCGGCGCGCGCCGCCCAGGGCCAGGCCGGCAGCGGCTGCCAGACGGGCCAAGGCAGCGGCGGCGAGCCGCAGGCGCAGCGCGCACAGGTGAGCCCGACGGACCAGCGCGCCGCGCGTCAGGTGGCGGCGGGCTGCGAGGCGCGCTGCAAGAGCCGCGTGGGCGCGCAGGGCGAGGGGCAAGCGGACCCCGCCGCCGTGCGCCGGGCAGAGCCTCGTCGCGGCCTGTCGCAGGATGGCGCAACGCTGCGGCGGGGCGATCAGGGCGAGCAGGTGAAGCAGCTCCAGCAGCGCCTCAACGACCACGGCGCGCGCCTCGCCGTCGACGGCAAGTTCGGCCCGAAGACCCAGAAGGCGGTGAAGGACTTCCAGCGCCAGCACGAGCTCGCGCCCGACGGCGCGTGCGGCGCAAAGACCGCCGAGGCGCTCAAGGCCGAGCCCCGCCAGCGCGTGGGCGGCGCCAGCGAGCCGCGCGGCGGCCAGCGCCCCTCGGGCACCACGCGCCCCGACGAGCCCACCACGCGCGCCGGCCAACCACCGAACCGCACCGCCCAGATCGAGCGCACCACCAAGGCCGGCCAGCGCGACCAGATGGTGAGCGGCAAGATCACGGTGAACGGCAACACCTACCAGTTCAACAGCGGCGGCTTTGGCCGGGGCAGCCTGCCCAAGGGCGACTACACCATCTCGAACCTGCGCAACCGGGACACCCGCGGCATGGTGAAAGACGGCGTGGGCTTCAGCGCCGACATGAGCGACAAGTACGACGCGCGCGTGGGCGGCACGCGCAGCGCGCTGCGCATTCACCCCGACGGGGGCTCGGCGGGCACCATGGGTTGCGTCGGCATCGTGGGCGACGCCGCCACCCAGCGCCGCTTCCGCGAGGACCTGCGCCAGGAGCTCGCGAGGAACGGTGGGCGCTTCACCCTGAGGGTCCAATGAGCCTCGGCAATAGCGCCGATGTAGGCCGCGCTCCCCTCGGTCGGGAGCGCGAGGTGGGATCTGCCTCGTTCCGCCGAAGATCGCCTGGTGGAAGCGCGCCTGATCCTGATCCTGCTCGCCGCCGTCCTCCTTGGCGGCTGCCAGTTCGGCGTGGGCATCGCGGTGTGCAGGAACGGCGGCGCTTGCCCTCAGGGCACCAGCTGTGACGAGGAGCTGGGCGTCTGCCGCGAGTTCGGGCTGCCCTCCGCTGACGACGACGCGGACGGCGGGCCCAAGGACGCCGGGCCCAGCGAAGGCGAAGGCGAAGGCGAGGGTGAGGGCGAGGGTGAAGGGCAGCTGCCGGCGCCCGCCGTGACCGTGTGCGGTGACAACAACCGCCAGGGCCGCGAGGAGTGCGACGACGGCAACCGCCTGTCGGGCGATGGCTGCTCGTCTACCTGCAGGGTCGACCGGACCGTCGCCGAGGTGGAGCCGAACGACCTGCCCACCGACACGGGCGCCCAGACCGTTGGTGTCTCGACCGTGCTGAGCGGCGGCATCACCACCATGGTCTATGACGACGTGGCGCAGCAGTCCTACAGCGAGATGGATTCGTTTTGGATCACGCCTACCGCGCCGGTGGTGGTGCGCATCGAGTCCTTCGATCGCGCCGATGTCGACGATTGCAGCGGCACCCAGGGCATGTACGCGTCGCTGTTCCGGCAGGCGCCCGCCGGCGGGGGCGATGACACCTTCCTGCGCGGCGCGTGGGACAACGGCAACGGAAAATGCATGGTGCTGACCACCGCCATGAGCGCCCAGCCGCACTCCGTCACCGTGTCCGAGGGGTCGTGGACCGCCTTGATCCCCACCTATCGCGTGCAGGTGACCACGCTCGACGATCGCGGCCCCGAAGTGGAGCCGAACGGCGACCTGGCGCACGCCAATGGCCACGCGCGCGACGGGCTCGACGTGTTCACGAGCGGCTTGCTCTCCAGCGCCGACGACATCGACATCTTCGCCGTCGACGTGCCGCCGGGACGTGGCGTGCGCGCCGAGCTCATCCCCGACACCGAATCGACGCCGTGCGAGGCGCTCAACGCGCGCCTCACCCTCTTGGACGGCGACGGCATCGAGCGCGCGGCGCGCGTGGCCGAGTTCGACCTTTGCCCGTACATCGACGGCACCGGCGATGCGCCGCGCAACCCCGAGGCGCTCAACCTCACCTTCGCGGCGCGCACCCTCTACGTGGCGGTGAGCAAGGGCGACGCGGCCATGGTGGGCTCGCTGCCCTACCGCGTGGCCTTCACCGTCCGCTGAGCGCGCCTGCGCCGCCTTGCTCTGCCTCGCCCTCGAGGTTGCCATCGGCCAGCGCCAGCGCGCCCGCGACCACGCCAGTTGCCGCCGCCACGCCGGTGGCACCGGCCAACAGCCAGAAGGTCGTGTTCAAGGCGTCGTACGAGCTGTCGAGGGGCACGCCCTGCTCGGTGGCGCGTATTTGGTTCGCCACCACGGCCGAGACCCCGAGGGTGGCGGCACCAAGCAGCACGGCCGCGCCGCCGGCGACGCCGGCGACCAGGAGCGTGGGCGTGACGCCGTCGCTCGTGGCTGTGGGCGTCTCGGCGGCCGGTGGCGGGCGGCGCTTGCTCGGGCGCTCGTCGGGCTCGTCGGGCTCCTCGGGCTCGCGTGGCGGCTCGACGACGGGAGGCGCGGCGTCGTGCGCCGCGCGCTCGAGCGCCGCCCAGGCGGCCTTGGCGCTGGCGGCCGCGCTGCCCACGCGGCGCGTCTTGGCGAAGGTGGCGGTGCGCGCCGTGATGCGCGCCATCGACAGCGAGCGCCCCGAGACCTCGAAGGCGATGAGCTCGTCGACGCGGGCGAGCACGAGGATCTTCTGCAGGCAGCGCGCGTCGCTGATGGAGCAGACGATGCCGAGCTTGGCGGCGTCGCCCACCACCGCCGCGGCCTTGTGGGCCGGCAGCGGCGTGCCGGCGAGATCGGGCAGCTCGCGCAGCGCGCGCGCCAGCTCGGGCTCGGGGCGCACCGAGAGGTCGGCGACCGCCGTGACGGGGGGCGCCGCCAGCGCGAGCAGCAGGAGCGCGGTCGGCACCATGTGGCGCCCGCGAGCATACTGCGCCGGTGGGCCTCCCGCTCGGCTGGGCCACCGAGCGCACGGGGGCGCATCGACGCTGTAACCTTCGCTCATGTCCCGCGAGCTGCCACAGCGGCTCGGCCCGTACACGCTGCTGCGCCACCTGGCGTCGGGCGGCATGGGTGAGGTGTATCTGGCGCACGCCCACTTCGATGCTGGCGAGCGGCTGTGCGTGGTGAAGACGGTGCGGCCCGAATTCGCGCGGGACCGGCTCGCGCTGCGCCGCTTCGTCGACGAGGCGCGCACCTCGGCGCTTCTGTCGCACGCCAACGTGGTCACGGTGCTCGACGTGGGGGAGGCCACGGGCACCGCCTTCATCGTGGTGGAGTACGTGCTCGGGCGCGACCTGATGGCGTTGATGGCGCGCGCCAGCCGCGTGGGCCGGGCCATCCCCGAGGCGGTGGCGCTGTTCATCGTCACCGAGCTGCTCGAGGCGCTCGACTACGTGCATCGCGCGGTGCACCCGCGCACCGGCGAGCCGCTGCACGTGGTGCACCGCGACATCAGCCCGCACAACCTCCTCGTCAGTGACGGGGGCGCGGTCAAGCTCATCGACTTCGGTATCGCGCGCAGCGCCGTGAAGAGCGACCAAACGCAGGTGGGCATGCTCGTCGGCAAGGTGCGCTACATGTCGCCCGAGCAGGCGCGCGGCGAGGCGGTGGACGGCGCCACCGACGTGTGGGCGGCCTGCGTCATCGCATGCGAGCTGCTGACCGGGCGCCGCTTCTGGGGCGGGCGCGGCCCCGAGGCGGTGGCGCCCATGCTCGCCGCGGGCATTCCCCACCGAGCCCCCGGCTTCTCGGCGCTCGCGCCGGAGCTGCAGCGTTGGCTCGAGCGCGGCCTCGATCCCGAGCGCGCGCGCCGACCGAGCGCGGCCGAGCTACGGGAGGGCCTGCGCGCCGTGCAGGCGCGCCGCCGCACCCTTGGCTCGGCGGCCGAGGTGGCGGCGCTGATGGAGGCGCTGTTCGCCGCGGAGATCGCGGGCGAGCGCGAGGCGTGCGAACAGGTCTTGCAGGAGCCCACCGCCGCGTCGGTGGCCGCGTGGCCCGAGCACACTGCCTACGAGGAGTACCTCGATCCCGTCGACGACGAGACCGCCACGCGCACGGGCGATGCCACGCGCTCGATGACGCCGGTGGCGCCGCACGACGCCACCCGCCGCGCGCGTCCAGGACGCGGCGGTCGCGCCGCGCCCGCCCGCAGCTCGGCGCGGCCGCGCGTGGCGCTCCTCATCGCCGCCGCGGCCGGCGCCGCCGTTGCCGCCGCCACCGTGGCCGGCATGTTCGCCGCCGACGCGGTCGAGGAGAAGCCGCGCCCCCGCGTCGAGCTCTTGCCCGAGCCGCGCATCCCTGAGCCGCCCGAGCCGGTGCTGCCCCCTGCCCCGGTGCCGACACCGACGAGCGCTGCGCCGGTGGAGCCGGTGGCGCCCGCTCCCACCGCGCCAGGCGCGCTCCCTGCGGAGCGCGCGCCTCCGGCGCCGGTCTTGGTGCCTACGCCAACGAGCGCGCCGCCCGAGGCGATGCCGGCGCCCGAGCGCCGCCCGGCCAAGCGCCCGAGCAAGCCGAGCGCCATTCCCCTCTTGTTCAGCGACCGCGTCGAGGCGCTGCGGGCATGCGCGCCGCGCCCGGCCTGCGCTTCCGGCGTGTTGCGGCGCGCCGATGGCGTCGCCGACCTCGACGTCGAGGAGCTGCGCGATCTCGACGACGCGCTGGCGCGCTGCCTCGCCCGCTGCGGACGCTGATCGCGGCGCGCACGGGCAGCGGGGCGCGGGGAGCGATCGCAGGGCCGCGTCGCAAGGCCCTTGACGTCGTCACCCCGCTAGCCAATCACCGGGCCATGGCCACCGAGCGACGTTGGGACTCCCAGGGGCGCAGCTACGCACCCGGCTCGCGCGTGCCACCCACGCCGGCCGACCGCCGACGCGCCTTGCCGCCCCTCGACGTCACCGAGACGCTGCGCGGCAAGAAGGTGCTGATCATCGGCGGCACCGGCTTCCTCGGCAAGGTGCTCGTGGGCCTGCTGATCGCGCGCTACTCCGAGCTCAGCCACATCTTCCTGATGGTGCGCGCCAAGGGGAAGATGTCGCCGCGGGAGCGCTTCGAGGAGGAGCTGTGGCCCACGCCCTGCTTCGACCCCTTGCGCGAGCGCTGGTCGCTCGGCCCCGAGGAGGGCAAGGACGATCTGTACCAGAAGCTCACCCCGGTTCCCGGTGACGTCGTCGAGCGCTGGGCGGGCCTCACGCCGGAGTGGGTCGAGCGCCTCAAGGCCGAGCGCGTGCACGCGGTGCTCAACGTGGCCGGCGTGGTCAGCTTCGACCCGCCGCTCGACGAGGGCATGCGCGTCAACGCCGTGGGTGTGCAAAACCTCCTCGAGCTCTGCCGCGAGCTCGCGCTCTCGCCGGGGCAAGAGATCAACCAGAGCATCGCGCCCACCGACGCGCCCATGCCGGCGCCGGCGGCCATCCCGCTCTTGCACACGTCGACGTGCTATGTGGCCGGCGCCGCGCGCGGCGCGGTGTGGGAAGACGACCCGCGCGACCAGCCCTTCCCGCGCGCATCACCCCTGCCCGGCCGCTACGCGCCCGAGATCCCCGAGGGCGAGGGCGAGCGCCTCGAGCGCGATCACTGGGATCCGCAGCGCGAGCTCGACGAGGGCATGAAGATCGCCAAGCACCTGCGCGCCCGCGCCGACGACGCGCAGATGCAATCGCTCTTCCTGCAGCGCGCCAAGGAGAAGCTGCGCCAGCTCGATCGGCCCACCACCGGCGAGCCGCTCGCGCAGGCCATCAAGAAGGAGAAGCAGAAGTTCATCGACGACGAGCTCGGCGACGTCGGCATGAAGCGCGCGCAGCACTGGGGTTGGCCGAACACGTACACGTACACCAAGCGCATCGGCGAGCAGTTCCTCGCCGCCAGCGGGCAGCCCTTCGCGATCGTGCGCCCCGCCATCGTCGAGAGCTCCGTGGAGTTCCCCTTCAAGGGCTGGAACGAGGGCATCAACACCTCGGCGCCGCTCATCTATCTCGGCCTGCAAGGCCAGCAGCAGACGCCCACGCGCCCCGGCCACATCCTCGACGTCATCCCGGTCGACATGGTGTGCGCCGGCACCATCATCGCGGCCGCGGCGCTGCTGCGCGGCGAGCACGCCATGGTCTACCAACTGGGTTCGAGCGACGCGAACCCGCTCACCATGGAGCGCATCGCCGAGCTGACCGCGCTCTACAAGCGCCGCTACCTGAAGAGCTCCAAGCGCGGCAACCCCATCCTCAACCGCACCATGGCGCGCTTCGGCTCGGTCGCGGTGTCGCCCGAGCAGTACCGCCGCTTGTCGGCGCCCGCGCAAGCGCGTGCTCTTGGGGCCGTCATCGACGGCATGGCGGTGTTGAAGGGCACGCCGGTGGCCAGCGTGGCGCGTAGCGTGGAGAAGAACCTGGCCGCCCTGCAGAAGCAGGCCAAGATGGCGGCCTTCATCCTCGACACCTTCCTGCCCTTCATGGCGCTCTACAACTACCAGTTTCGCTGCGACAACATGCGCGCGGAGATGGCGCGCCTGGTGGAGTCGGATCGCAGCAAGCTTCGCTTCGAGCCCCACCTCATCGATTGGCGCGAGTACTGGAACGACACGCACATCCGCGGCCTGCGCAAGTGGGTGTTCCCGCACCTCGAGGCCAAGCTGTTGAAGCGGCCGCGCGCCGAAGATCGCTACAGCGATCTGGTCAGCTTTTTGGACGAGGTGGCCGAGCGCGAGGGCCAGGGCATCGCCGTGCAGCGCCTGTTGCACGTCGAGACCAAGGGCGAGACCAAGCCGGTACTGGCGGCCGTGACCTATCGCGAGCTGCGTCGCCGCGCGCACGCGTGCGCCGGCCGCTTGGCGGACGTGGGCGTGCACCCGGGCGCGCGCGTCGCCATCGTGGGCAAGAACTCACCCGAGTGGGCCATCGCCTTCTTCGGCGTGCTGTGCGCTGGCGGCACCGCGGTGCCGCTCGACCCCGCGCTCGACGCCGCCGAGCTCGGCCGGCGCATGCAGCAGGTGGGCGCGTCCTTCGCCCTCCTCGACGACGACGCCCACACGCCCGCCGAGGCCGCCTGCCTCGATCTCAAGGAGCTGGTTGAGGCGCCGCCCGCCGACGTGGCGGTGGAGCCGCCGGAGGTCCTGGTGGCCACCGACGACGTGGCGGTGGTGGCCTACACCGCCGGCACCACGGGCGCCTCCAAGCCGGTGGTGCTGACGCACAAGAACATCACCGCCGTGCTGGCGTCGGTGGCGCCCATGTTCAAGCTCTCCAAGCGCGACAGCGGTCTGTCGGTGCTGCCGCTCTTTCACACCTTCGAGCTCACCTGCGGCCTGTTGTTGCCCTTGCTGCGCGGCGCCCGCGTCACCTACGTCGACGAGGTCACCGCCGGCGCCCTGTCGGAGGCGTTCCAGGTGGCGGGCATCACCGCCATGATCGGCGTGCCCCAGGTGTGGGAGGAGCTGGAGGACAAGATCCAGCGCGACCTCGAGGAGTCGGGCCCCTTCGCCGAGGCCGCGTACCAGGCGGGCCTGTTCTTGAACCGCACCATCGGGCGCGCGCTCGGCGTCAACCTCGGGCGCGTGCTGTTTCGGCCCATCCACGATCGCCTGGGCGGGCGCGTGCGCTTCCTGATGTCGACGGGCGGGCCGGTGCCGAAGAAGACCGCCGACACCTTCCGCTCGCTCGGCATCGAGCTCAAGCAGAGCTACGGCCTCACGGAGGCCGCGCCCGTGCTCGCGGTGGGCGACGCCAAGGGCGCCCAGGCGGTGCCCGGCGTGGAGGTCGAGATCCGCGACGTCAACGAAGATGGCGTGGGCGAGATCGTGGCCCGCGGTGACGCCGTGTCGCGCGGCTACCTCGACGACGACGAGCTGACGGCGGCGGCCTTCGGCAAGGACGGCTGGCTCAAGACCGGCGATCTTGGCCGCATCGACAAAGACGGGCGCATCACCGTGGTGGCCCGCCACAACGAGGTCATCACGCTGGCCGACGGGCGCCGCGTCTATCCGCGCGGCATCGAGGAGCAGCTCGCGCAGGTGAAGGGCGTCAGCGAGGCCTGCGTGGTGGGCGTGCCCGACGGCCAGGGCGGCGAGCGCGTCGCCTGCTTGGTGGTGGCGCAGAGCACCGAGGAGATCGGCGCCCTCGAGCGCGCGGTGTCGTGGGCGGCCCGCAAGCTCGACGAACAGGAGCGCCCCTCCGTGGTCATCGCCACGCGCGAGGCGCTACCCCGCACCGCCGATCGCAAGGTCAAGCGCACCGAGGTCATCGCCGCCATCGTGGCAGAGGAGTCGCGCCGCGCCACCAAGGTGAGCACCGCCATCGCGCCGAGCGAGGTGCTGGCGCCCGCCGACGCGGCGGTACCGGAGCGCGAGCCGCGCCTGACGGCGCCTGGCAGCAAGCGCACAGCGCCCCGCGAGAAGGACAGCCCCATTGCGGTGCCGCGCACGGTGAAGAGCGCGGTCAAGACGGTGCTCGCCGGCCTGCAACGGCAATTCTACCAGCGCGGCCTCGACGTCGACGTGGAGGGCGAAGAGAACATCCCCTGGGATCGGCAGACCATCGTGGCGGCGAACCACGCGAGCCACCTCGACATGGGCTTGGTGAAGTTCGCGCTCGGTAGCTACGGCACGGACTTGGTGGCGCTGGCGGCCAAGGACTACTTCTTCGAGGGCAAGTGGCGGCGCAGCTACTTCGAGAACTTCACCAACCTGCACCCGCTCGATCGGGGCGACAACCCGCGCGAGGCCATGCGCGAGGCCTCGCACTTGCTCGAGAGCGGTCGCACGGTGCTGGTGTTCCCCGAGGGCACGCGCACGTCGACCGGCGAGATGGCCGTGTTCCGCCCTGCCGTCACCTACCTGGCGCTGCGCCACGGCATCGACATCCTGCCGGTGTACTGCGAGGGCACCTACCGAGCGATGCCCCGCGGCAGCTTCGTGCCGAGGAACCGGCGCGTACGCGTGCACATCGGACAGCCGCTGTCGGCCGCCACCATGAAGAGCGCCGTGGAGGCCGCCAGCCTGCGACCAGCCACGGCGTCACAGAAGACGGCGCTGGTGGTGCAGCGCGCAGTAGAGGCGCTGCGCGACGGCAAGCACTTCATCCTCGAGCGCGCGCTCGACGAGGCGCTGGGCAGAAAGCCCGCGCTGGTCGCCGGTAACGGCAAGAACGGACACGACGCCGCGGGCGCCGACGAGAGCGCCGTGGGGCGCGCGCTGCGCGAGATCTTCAGCGACCTCGAGCGGCGCTTCCAGGGCGACGCTGTCAAGAACCCGCTCACCTACTACTTCTCGCTCGGCGACGGCAAAGACGCCAAGTGGACGGTGCAGGTGGCGAAAGATGGCTGCCGCATCGTCAACGACAAGCTCGACGGCAAGGCCGACTGCGTGTTCAAGACCGACGCCCGCATGTTCACCAAGATCATCAAAGAGCACTACATCCCCGACGTCAGCGAGTTCTTGGACGGCACCGTAAAGACCAACGACCCCGAGTTGCTGACCACCTTCCTCTCCATCTTCAAGCTCTGAACGCCATCCCCGACTGCACGCTCGGACGAGCGACGAGGACCAACCATGAGCGCGCGCCTCGCCCTTCTCACCGGCGCCACCGGCTACATCGGCCGCCACACCGTCGACGCCCTGCTCGCCGCGGGCTGGCGCGTGCGCGCGCTCTGTCGCGGCGAGGAGCCCGAGCTCACGAAGAAGGGCGTGCAGGTGGTGCGCGGCGACGTGCTGATCAAGGACTCGGTGGCGCGCGCCCTCGAAGGCGTCGACGCCGTGATCCACGGCGCTGGCGTGGTGTCCCGCGACACCGACGACACCGCGCAGATGCTGCGCGTGCACGTGGTGGGGACGCAGCACGTGGTTGGGTTGGCGGCGGAGCAGCGCGTCGGCCGCATCGTGCACCTGTCCACCTCGGGGACCGTGGCGGTGGGCGACGACCCCGAGCTGGTCTATCGCGAAGACGATCCGGTGCCCTTCGCGCACCTGGTCCGCTTCCCCTACTACCTCTCGAAGTGGTTGGCCGAGCGCGCCGCCGACGACGCCGTGCGCATGGCGGGCTCGCGCGCGCACTTCATCACGCTCAACCCCTCGCTCGCGCTCGGCCCTGGCGACCTGCGCGGCAGCTCGACCCTCGACGTGCAGCGCTACCTCAAGCGCGAGATCCCCATGGTGCCCTCGGGTGGCTTCTCCTTCGTCGACGCGCGCGACGTGGCACACATGGCCGTCACCGCCCTCGAGAGCGGCAAGAGCGGCGAGCGCTACCTCTTGGGCGCGCTCAACTGCACCTGGGCCGACTTCTTCCGGCGCCTGCACCAGGTGAGCGGCGTGGCGGGCCCGCCCGTCGCCATCGCCATGCCGAAGCGCGTGACCACGCTCGGCGTCGCGCTGCTCGAGCGCGTCGCCGGTGTGCTCGGCGGTACCCTGCCCGTCACCACGCTCGAGGCCGAGATGGCCTCGGCGTACTGGTACTGCGACTCGCGCAAGGCCGAGCGTCAGCTCGGCTTCGCGCCGCGCGACCCGATGACGACGATCCTCGACACCGTGAAGGACATCCGCGGCGAGGGGCGCCGCGAGCGCGTGGTGTAGTCCGTGCATCCATGGGTCGCGCGCTGGCGTGCGCTCACCGACGAGCTCAGCACCGACTTCCTCGGTGGCCCGCGGGTGATCCGCTTGGCATGGTCGGTCAACCTGCAGAAGGGCGGCACGCTGCCCTTCGTCCTCGCCCTCATGGCCTGGTTCGACAACTGGACGCCCACGGCGTGGACCTACGCCGCGCTGCACGGCTCCTACGGCCTGTGCTGGCTCGTGAAGGACGCGGTGTTCCCCGACCCCAACTTCGAACGCAAAATCACCGTCGGCGCGGCCCTCAACTCGTGGCTGCTCGTGCTCGGGCTCTACTGGATCGCGCCGGTGCTGTTGGTCGTCCAGCGACGTGAACAGCCGCCCGCGGTGCTCGCCGCTGCCACCGTGCTCTACGTGCTCGGCGTGGTGCTGATGATGGGCAGCGACGCGCAGAAGTTCTTCGTGCTCAAGGTGAAGCGTGGGCTCATCACCGACGGCTTCTTCGCGCGCGTGCGCCACCCGAACTACCTCGGCGAGATGATGCTGTACGCGAGCTTCGCCGTGGTGGCCGGCCATTGGGCGCCCTGGCTCGTGCTCGCGTGGGTGTGGCTCGGCCTGTTCGTGCCCAACATGCTCGCCAAAGAGGCGAGCATGGCGCGCTACCCCGAGTGGGCTGCGTACCGGGCACGCTCGGGCATGGTGCTGCCCGCCCTGGTCGTGCGACGAAAGAGCGCAGGCTGACGCGCTCGCGACGACCTCGTGCGGCGTGCTACTCGTTGGGCATGCGCAGCGCGCTCATCACCGGTGCAACGCGAGGTATTGGCCGCGAGGTCGCGCGCCAGCTCGCCGTGCGCGGCATTCGAGTACTGGTGGGCTGCCGGGAGCGCGCCGCCGGCGACAGGGTGGTGCAGGAGCTGGCCGCCGCCGGTGGTGACACCCAGGCGCTGGTCCTCGACGTCACGTCGGCGGATTCGGTAGCGACCGCCGTCCGCGAGCTCGGCCAGCGCGCCGTCGAGGTCGACGTCTTGATCAACAACGCCGGCGTGTGCCCGAGCGGCAACGCGCTCGACGCCGATGAGCGCGCCTGGCAGGAGGCCATCGAGGTCAACCTGCTCGGCGCCGTGCGCATCTCGCGCGCGCTGGTGCCCGGCATGGTGCAGCGCGGCTATGGCCGTGTGGTCAACGTGACCTCGAGCTGGGGCCTGTTCTCCGAGGGCATGGGCGGGCCCGCCCCCTACGCGGTCAGCAAGGCGGCGCTCGACGCCTACACCTGCACGCTGGCGCGCTCGGTGCGCGGCGACGTCAGGGTGAACGCCGTCGATCCCGGTTGGGTCAAGACCGATATGGGCGGCGCGGCCGCCCCGCGCAACGTCGAGCGTGGCGCCGAGACCATCGTCTGGCTCGCCACCATCGGCGCCGACGGGCCGCACGGCGGCGTGTTCCGCGACAAGCGCAAGCTCGCCTGGTAGGCACCAAGGCTCATGGCGCAGCGACGTCGACGACCTGTGCTGCCGCGCGATGCCACGCGGGCCCTCGATCGCTGGTCGACGCTGGCCGACGCCGGTGAGGTCGGCGTGGCGCGCGCCTACGACGATCAAGAGGTGGTCGCGCGGCGCGGCGATCCGGCGAACGCGTGCTGGTATCACGCCACCGGTGCGCTCGAGGTCTTCCAACCCGGCGACGACGGCCGCTCCTACCTCGCGCGCCTCCTGATCGCGCCCAACATCATCTGCCTGAAGGAGTGCCTGGCCGGCGAGGCTAGCTACCTGCAGACGGTGCGCGCGCTCGAGCGCGCCTCCCTGGTGTGCATCGAGCGCGAGCGCGCCTTGGCCCTCTTGATGGCCAACCCCGCGCTGTCCTTGCGCACGCTCGTCGAGGTGAGCCGGGCCTTCTGCGGCGCCGCGCGCCTGGAGTCGAATCGGCTGCACGGCACCGAGAGCCTGCTCGCCAACGTGGTGCTCGCCTACTGCGAGGCCTGCGGCGAGCCCTGGGACGGCGTGGTGCGCATGCGGGTGAAGCGCACCCAGGCGGACCTCGCCGAGTGCATCGGCGCCAACGAGCGCAGCGTCAACCGCATCCTCACGGCGTGGAAGGCCCAGGGCCTCGTCGACAAGCGCGACGCGCGCATGCTGGTGCTCGACGCCGAGCGCCTCGCCGAGCGCGTGGACGACGGCGCGCGCGCCCTCGTGCATCGGGGTGACGCCTGACCTACGGCGGGGGTGTGACGCTTCACCGGCAGCCGTGGCACACTTGACGCCTCGTGCCGGGCTTCCGCTTGGTCCAGGGCTTCACGGAGGCGCGCCTGCAGCGCGGCCTGGACGCGCGCGAGGTCGCCGAGCTGCAAGCCTTCGTGCTCGACGGCCGCGCCGCGCCCAACGAGCTCCAGCAGGAGCAGCTCTTGCGCGTGAGCGCGCTCTACGCCGAGTACTTCACGCCGGCGGCCAAGAAGGCGTGGGAGAAGCTCACCGGGATCGAGGTGGAGAAGGCCGAGGCTACGTGGAAACAGAGCGCCAAGCTCTACGCCAACGTGCTCGAAGCGCGCCTCGATCTCCGCGCCGAGAAGCAGCGCATCCACCATGATCACGCGCTCCGTCAGCGCGGCACCACGCTTCAGGTCACCTCCCGCATCGTCGCCGACGATGTGGCCGCGCGCGTGGCCGCGCCGCCTGCGCGAGCGGCGTTGACGCACGCCGCTGCGCTGGCGCTCAAGCTGCCGCCACCGCTGCTGCTCGCGGGGCTCGAGCACGGCCGGGTCGTCTCGGAGCTGTGCGCCGAGCTGGCGCAGCTCGAGAAACGCGCCGGCGATGGCGACGGTGTGCTCGCGCCGCGCGATCTCAAGAAGGCACCTGGGCTCATGCGCGCCCTGCTCGACGCCGTGTGGCGCACCACCGGCGAGCGCGCGCTCTCCATCGAGCGCGACATTCGGCCGGTGCTGGCGCGCGCCGTCCACGAGGTCGTCCTCGGCGGGCCGCGCCAAGAGAACCGCCTGCATGGCGCGACCAGCGAGCTGTTCGTGCGTGTGGCCAACGACGCGCTCGACCATCTCGCGCTCACGATGCAGCAGGACGCCGTGCGCGGCGAGACGCCGTACACGCTGGTGCTCGAGCGCCACGGCATCAACGCGCCGGCCCACAAGGGCGAGGTGCTGCGCGCGCTCGACGCGCTGGTGCCGCCGCCCACCGTGCAAGAGATCGCGCACCTCTACCGTCGCGCATGCGCGGGCAAGCTGCAGGCGGGCGACTTCTACGTGGTCACGCGGCTCAGCAAGGAGGACCTGTTTCAATTGCAGGCGGCCTTCCCCAAGGAGCTGCCGCGCGCCGAGGGGCAGAAGCACGAGACCGCCCTGCCCGCGCCCCGCGTGCTCGAGCCCACCTCGTCGTCCGCGACGCTCAAGGACCTCGACGACATCACGGCCGCCTGGGCGACCGAGGTTGGCACCGGCCAGCGCACCGTGGAGGAGTTCGCGCGCGCACACGGCCTGCGCTCGAACGTGCTGACGCGCATCCGCCAGAAGAACCCGGCGCGCTTCCCCGATCCGCCACGCAACGCATCGCCCGCGGATCGTCGCGTCGCGGAGGCGCTGGCCGCTGCCATGCAGCGCGCGCTCGTCGCCGATCCCTTCGCCAAGGTGCCGGCGTTGGTGGAGGCGATCAACAAGCACGAGCCAGAGCTGGTGCGTGAGTTCGGCGCCGTCAGCTACGGGCGCTACTACGACATCAGAAAGAAGAACCCCGAGCTGTTCGGGCGCGTCGACGACTCGAGCCGTTGGCAGGCGCCGGTGGCCGCGCGCGTGCGCGAGATCATGCAGGCCGAGCCGACGCTGTCGCGCAACGACCTGGTGGCGCGCCTGCAGAAGACCTGGCCCGCCATGAGCTACAGCCGCCTCGCACACCTGAAGGAGGCGGACCCCACGCTGCCCATCGCGGGCAGCTACAACCGCAAGAGCGGCGTCGACATCGACGCCATGGCGCAGCGCATCCTCGAGCTCTTGCACGAAGATCCCTCGCGCACCCACGTCGAGATCGCGAAGGTGCTGACGCGCGAGCGCAAGGAGGAGGTGACGCGCGCCTACGTGTCGAGCATCGTGCGCGACTTCCGCCCCCACCTGTTCGCCGGCATCGGCGCGGTCGACGATCATCGCCTGCTGCCCAAGCGCCAGGGCCTGGTGGCGCAGGGCTTGTTGCAGCTCGCCATTCGCACGGCGCCGCCCGGCGCGCCCACCGAGAACATCCTCGAGGTGCTCAACGGGCTCCTCGAGGAGCGCGGCGTCGGCAAGCTCACCGCCGGCTACCTGCCGCGCCTCACCGAGATGGCCGACAAGCAGGGGCTCCCAGGGCCGTCGCAGGTGCACGCGCGCACTAGTGCGCGCATCGTGGCCGAGTACGCGGCGGCGGCGCCCCGCGGCGCCAGCGAGGCAGAGATCCTGGCCAGCGTGCAGCGTGATTGGCCCACGCTCGACGGGCGATCGCTCGGGCGCTATCGCGGCATGTGGCGCAGCGCGCCGAAGGACTACCCAGAGCTCGCGCCCTTCCGCAAAGGCCGCGAGCTCGCGCTGGTGGGGCTAGGCAAGGCGCTGCAGCCGGCGCGCTTCCTGGGCGGCCACGATCCGGTGAAGCAGCTCGCCGGCGCATCACCCGAAGAAGCGCTCGAGCTCGCGCGCTTCACCGAGCTCGCCGCCATCCCCTTGCGCCTGCCGGAGATCGACGCTGTCGTCGATGACTTGCAGGGCAGCACGCCCCTGAAGCAGGCCAACGTGCTCTGGGTGTCGCACTTGCTCGCCGACGTGGTGCCCATGGGCTACGCCCTGAAAGATGCCGGCGCCGAGTCGAGCCGCACCATCGTGGTGGGCACGCCCTACGGCACCAACCCCTCGGTGAAGGCGTGCCTGCACGACATGGGCTTCTCGGTGCGCCAGCCCAAGCTCGACATCGACGACTACCGGCGCACCGTCAAGCAGGCCATCGACGACGCCATCGCGCTGCACAAGAAGAACGGCGAGCCCATCGTGGTGCTCGACGACGGCGGCCTGGTCTCGCACCTGTTGCACGAGGATCCCAAGTACGCGGCCGTGCGCTCCAAGTTCCGCATCGTCGAGCAGACCACCGGCGGCGTGCTCTTGGCCGAGAAGCACGCGCTCGAGAGCGTGGTGGTGAACGTGGCGCGCTCCGATTCGAAGGCGCTCGAGGGCGAGGCCATCGGCGAGGTGGTGGCCGCGAAGACCGTGCAGGCGCTGGCGCGCTTCGGCGCCGGCCTCAAAGGGAAGGAGCTGCTGCTCGTTGGCTACGGCGTCATCGGGCCGGCCATCGCGAGCGAGATGCTGGCGCGCGGCGCCAAGGTCACCGTCATCGAGCGCAGCAAGGAGCGCGCCGAGGCCGCGCGCAAGGCCGGCTTCCACGTGATCCTCGACGATCCCGCTGATGCCAAAGCGACGGAGCGCCGCCGCGCCGCGCTCGCCAAGGCGGACCTGGTGGTGGGCGCCACGGGGCGTCGCACCATCTCGCTCGACGACATGAAGCTCCTGAAGGACGGCGCCGCCATCGCGTCGGCGTCGTCCAAGCGCGGCGAGCTCGACATGGATGGCCTCGAGCGCGCGGCTGGCGCGCGTGAGGACGTGCCCTCGGGCGAGCCCCTCGTCACGCTGCCGACCGCGAAGTACCGGCTGAAGGGCCGCACCCTCTACGTCATCGGCGATGGGTACCCGGTCAACTTTGACGGCGGCGTGCAGAGCGTGCCGCCCGAGAAGATCCAGCTCACCGACGCGGCCATGCTGGCGGCGCTCTTTCAGGCCTCGCGCGTGGGCAACAGCCAGCGCGGCTTGATCGATCTCGACCCAGCCACCGACGCGCGTCTGCTGGCGCGCCACCATGCCGGGCGCCGGCAACGCGCGGGCAAGGCGCCGGTCTACGATCCGGCGCGCTGGCGTGACGTCGTCGCCGAGCTCGCCGCACGCCACGTCACCATGGCTGCGGCCGCCGGCTCGCGCTGAGCGCCGCGATCTTCGCTTTTCCGCTATGTGTCGTGTTCGCACGGCACAGCGTCTGCTTCGATGGCCTCGTCGCGCACCGCGACTGGAGGCATGAACCATGACGAAGCTGCAGAACACACTGGGCCGCTGGCAGGCCCTGGCCCTGATCCTGGCGCTGCTCCTGGGCGCCACCGTCGTTGGCGGCTGCTATCTCCCGGTGGGCCCGACCACCGACGATGACGATGATGACGATGATGACGATGACGATGATGACGATGACGACGATGACGATGACGACGATGACGATGATGACGATGATGACGATGATGATGACGGCGACGGAGGCGGCGGTGGAGGCGGCGGCGGCGGTGGAGGCGGCGGTGACGGTGGAGGCGGCGGTGACGGGGGAGGCGGTGGAGGCGGCGGTGACGGCGGAGGCGGTGGAGGCTCGGATGACACCGGCGACTACTGCGAGACCAACGACGACTGCCAGGTGATCTGCATCGTCGAGGTGGACGATCCCGGCGCCGGCATCTGCTCGAAGCGCTGCGAGTCGTTCGCCGATTGCCCGTCATTCTGGGACTGCAGCGATATTGGGGCCGCGGCAGGCACCTACTGCACGCCTTGACAAGGGAGGCCCGTGGGCGAGGGCGTTCCCAGGTCACACCTGCCGGATGCGGGTTGCCAGGTCGCGATCACTGCGGTCGGCTCCCGCTTCCGGAGGCTTCCATGACCAGCTCGCGCTCGTTCTCTTTGGCCCCTCGTGTCGTCGTCAGCGCGCTCGCGCTGACGGGCGCGGTCGCGTGCGCTGGCTCCTTCGAAGGCGAGGTGGATGGCGAGGCGGTGCCACCGCTGCTGTCGGGCTATTGGCTCGAGGGCGACGGCGAAGGCTTCCAGGTGAGCGCCACCGCATCCACCGCGCTCGACCTGTGCGGCAGCGCCACCGCCCTGTTGCGCGAGATGAACGACGTGGTCTCCGCCAAGGCCGACGAGGTCGACGAAGATGACGATGAGGAGGACGTGTACGACGAGCTGGCCGATGCGTACGAGGACGCCTGGCGGCGGCACATGCCGGAAGACTTCTGGACCGTGGGCGCGTCCATCTTCGTCAAGGACGATGATGACTTCGTCGATGACTACGACCTGGGCGAGGACGCAGACATCGACTTCGAGAATCCAGCCTTCGCCAGCGTCACCGTGTGCCACCAAGAGGGGTTCCTCGAGCTCGACGATGACGGCAGCGACGACAACCGCACCTGCTTCCCGGCCAAAGGCGGCGAGCTCGAGGTGGTCGCGTTCGACGACAAGGGCAGCATCGAGCTCTCCATCGATGCCGAGCTCGCCGAGGCCGACGACCTGGACGAGGAGGTCGGTGACGTCACGGCCTCCTTGCACATGGGGAGCTGCAAGGCGGCCGACGAGGCCAACAAAGACCTCGAGGACGCCAACGAAGACCTGCGCGACGCGCTGACGGGCGACAGCAACGTCCCGCCGGGCGAGGGCGAGGGCGAGGGCGAGCCGCTCACCTGCGAGAGCGACGCCGACTGCCTGAGCGGCAACCGCCTCTGCGACCTGGCCTACGCCATCTGCGTGGACCCTGCCCTGGTGACGGGCGGCTGCTCGGGCGCGAGCTACCTCAGCAGCCGGGCGACGGACGGGCCGGTGGTGTACGCCGCCACGGTCGTGAGCACCTCGAGCTACTGCGATGACGAGCTCACCGTCACCTTCAACGTCTTCGATCCGAACGACGATCTTGGCTCGAGCCCCTACGTCCGCGCCGTCGACGACTCCGGCTACACGGTGTCGGTCATGGCCACGACCTCGTACACCTCCTCACTGTCGGTCAAGGTCTGCCCCGAGGGCGCCGCGACCCCCATCGCGCTCCAGATCGAGGACGAGGTGGGCTACGTCTCGAACGCGCTCTGCACCTCGCCCTGAGCGCGCGCCGCCCTTGCACATCGCACCTGTGTGGGCCCGATCGCTGCTGCCTCCAGCACGCAGCGGGCCGCAGGCAGCAGGCGAGGCCGCACCAGAACGCCACGCCACGCATGGCACGCCCGGCGCATAGGCGAGGTGCATGGACACCCGGGTCGAAGGCCACAGCGTTGATGACCTGGACGAGACCTGGATCGAGGAGCGCACCGTCCCCGACCTCGAGCGCACCTCCATCGACGGTGAGGTCTGGCCGCTGCGAGCGCGCGCGCCACGCGGCGCGTGTGACCCGCGCTCGGAGCTGCAGTGGCGTTGACGTTCGTCCGCGCTGGGCCACGGCGCGCTCGAGCCACCAGAGCATCCCGTCGGGCCCCGCCGGCGCTACCAGCTCGAGAAGGCGTCCCACGCCGGGTTCGACGCGGCGCTATCTGCGACGCAGGCGCAGCCCTCGACGCCGCAGGCGTCGGCCGCCACGCCGCCCTCGCCGTACGCGCCGGCGAGCGCGTCGCCGATGGTGGCGCCGAGCGCGGCCCACTCCTGCGGATCGTGGTAGCTCGCGAAGGCGAAGCCGATGCGACCGTCGGGCGCGGCGTTGGACGAGGCGTAGCTCCTGACAGCGTCGACCTGGGCGCGCACGAAGCGCTGCATTTGCAGGAGCGGCACCGTGGTGTCGCCATAGCCGCGCTCGGGTGCGGCGTCCCACACGGCGTTCAGCACCGGGACATAGGCGCGCCCGAGGAAGGACTGCGCGGTGTTGGCGCCAGCCGCGTCGGGCGCGACCACGCTCAGCCGATGCGGGTGCATGGCGTAGCGGTTGACTAGCGCGCGGCGCTCGGCGGCGCTCGTGCCCGCCACGCAGGCGTGCTGCGGGTCGACGTAGACCTCTTGGCCCCAGAAGCGCACCGCCTTGTTCGCCTCCACCCAGAAGTCCGCGTCTTGCAGGGCGCGCTTCACGTTGCCCTTGTAGACGGGCAGGTTGGTGCTCCTGTGACCGAAGCCGACGATGAAGACGGCGCCCTTGACGAACGGCATGCCGGGCCGACCTTCGGCGAGCCCGCCGAGCAGCTCGGCGAAGCCGGCGCGGAACGCCGCGTCCTTGCGCAACGCCGACGGCGCTTCGTTGATGGCCCAGGTATCACCGGCCTCGACGCAATAGCCCTGGCGCTCCATCTCCTCGCGGAAGCGCATGCCGAGCTCGCGCCAGGACAGGCCTTGCTCCTGGCGCAGCCGGTTCCACGTCGTGAAATGAAACTCGGCCATGGGGTGCAGCTGCGCGCCCCGCCCGCGCATCAGCGCAGCTTGACCCTCGCGTACCAGTGTCTTGTCGTCGTTTCTCGGCGGGATGGAGATGAACGCCTGCGTGCAGGGCGAGAGCGAGGGCGCGAGCGCGTCGGCGAGCGCGTTCCAACCCTCCTGGCCGTAGACCACCAGCTCATTCGTGAAGGGGCACGACGCGGGCAGCGTGGCGGGCGCGAGCGCCGTGCAGCCGAGCAGCGGATCGACGTTGGGCGGCGCTTCGTCCGGCGGCACGTCGTCGGCGTGCGGCATGCCATCGGGCGGCTCTTCGACGGTGGGCTCGTCGAACGAGGGGTCACCGTCGGCGTCGCGAGGTGGCGCCGCCTCGATGTCGGTGGCGGTGTCGCCGTCGAGCACGGGGGCGCCGCAGGCGGTGAGCGCGATCAGCAAGGGGAGGCCGGATCTGGTCATGCGCGCGACTCTAGGGTTCGCGCGCATCGCGGCCTCGGATGAATGACCGACGTTGCCCCGCAGCACCGTCGTGCTCGGCGCTTGGCTCTGCCGGCGCCGCGAGGCCCGCCGCGCCGCGACGTCTGCGCGGGAGGCGCGGGAGGCGCGCCGGTGCTCGTGCTGCGCGCCGCAGGGAGCATGCCCGGCGCGCTCAGGCGTCGGCCTGATCCAGCAGTTCATCCACGCTCCCGTCAGGGCAAGCTGCGGGCGGGGAACGCAGGCCGGCGCCGCCCGCCTCCGCTTGCGCGGGCATCGTCGGCGTGGTCCTTCACTGCTGCGACGTCGACGCCGGTCATCAGCGCTGGGCCACCGCGCGCTCGAGCCACTGAAGGATCGCGTCGGTGATGCCCGCACCCGTCTTGTGCTCGATGTCGAGATACACAGGCGCCGAGTTGGCCTCGAGCAGGACGTAGCCATGCAAGCCCTGGGTGCCGCCCGCGTGCTTGAGATCGATGCCGGAAAGCGTCTGCCCGAGGGCCGCCGCCACGCGCACGCACAGCTCAAGGACCGCGGCGGGCAAGGCGTGCGGCAGGTAGCGCGCGCCGCCGCTCTGGTAGGCAGCGCCCGAGCGGTAATCGAGGGTGCTGCTCTCGATGGCGACCGACGACACCACGCGCTCGCCCACCACGGTGACGCGCACGTCGGGCCCGTCGATGCGCTCTTGGAAGATGACGGGGGCGGCGCGCAGCGCGTCGAGGCGCGCCAGCAGCTCGTCGTCGACGACACGGGTCTCGGCGCCGCCCGCCAAGGGCTTGCAGATGCACGGGCCCACCTCGACCGCGAACAGACGCGCCGCTTGGGGGAAGTTGGTGATGAGCGTGCGCGGCAAGGGCGCGCCCAACCGACGCAACACCGCGAGCTGCAGCGGCTTGTGATCGTAGGGTTGGGTCGCGCCCAAGCGGTTCACCATGGGCTTGCCCCGCTGCTCCAGGTCGAGCAGCAGCGCCTGCGCGAAGGCCGAGCGCTCTTGCTGCTGCATGCCGAGACGGAACCAGTCGGCGGCCGTGTGCGTGGCTCTTGAGGGCGCCAGCAGCGCGTGCGCGGCGGGGTACTGCCGCAGCACGAAGGCGTCACAGACGTCGACCTCGTTGCCCGCGAACAACCACTCGCTGCCGTCGAAGGCCGCCGGAGTGCCGTCGAGCATGGCGGAGAGTGGCAGGCGCACGACCTCGTGCCCGCGATCGCGCGCGCGCGCGTCGGTGTGGTTCGAGAGCGGATCGTCGAGGCGGCCGAAGATGCCCAGGCGCATGTGCTCTTGTGCCACGACCGCGCGCCGCGGTCATCGCCGGGCGGGCGCGCGCACGGCTCACGGGACGTAGGCGCCCACTTGCACGAACACGCCTGCCGGGGTGAGCCCGTGCTCGCTCTGTGCCTCCAGCGTGCGCAACGCGTGGTCGAAGGCCGCGCTCCTCCCGAGCACGTCGTCGCCACCAAGGGCCTCGAAGCGCGCCACGTCGACGCCGAGGCCATAGGGTACGAACGCGCCCGCGCGCAGCAAGACGCTCTGCTCGAGCCAGTACTCGAGCGCCGGCACCAGCAACACGCTGGTATCGGAGGCGTTGACGATGGCGGTCGCGTTCACGGTCAGGAGCTCGCCCGGCAGCCACGATGCGACCAGCCCGACGTAGTGGCGCCCGGCGCCGAACACCTCGCCGCGCTGGGCGCGCACATCGGTGAGGCGCGCGACGATCTCGTCCTTGTCATCGCTGCCAAAGCCGTTCCAGTAGTACTCGGCGCCGAGCACCAGCTCGTCGAAGGGGCGCCAATCGAGCCCCGCCACGGCGCGCGCGAAGTGGTCGCGCTGCGGGTGGCGCGCGGGGATGGTCCACGCGACCTCGCCGTGCACGCCCAAGGGGCCGAGATCGCCTGCCAGGTCGGCGCCGAGCACCAGGTCGTCGACGTACTTGGCCGCGCTGCCCGACAGATCCGTCTGCCACAGGTTGGTCTGCGCGCGCACGACCACGCCCTGTTCGTCGAGCTCCTGGCGCGGCAGCCACAGAAGCTCCATCTGGCTGAGCGCACCCAGCGGCAAGGACAGGCGCACGGCGTCGGCGCCGCGGCGCACCTCGCGATCGACGTCGGTGGGGGAGAAGGGGCTCACCAAATCGGTAGGGTTCCACAGGCGCCCGGCGCCCCACGAGAGCGCCTGCCGCCCCACGGTGAGCGCGAAGTCCGGTGTCTGCCAGCGCAGCAGCAAACGATCGAGGTTATGAAGCACACGCAACCCGCCCTCGTCGACGATCGCGGCATCGAAGTCGATGAGGCGGCGCGCGGGCTCGGCCGAGCTCCCGCCGAGCACGCCCATCTGCGGCGCGCCCGCGCCCACCGACGAAGAGGTCGACAGCACCAGCGCTGCCTGCCACGCCGCCTCGAGCTCGAGGGAGCCGAGCAGGGTCGCCTTCCCTTGCACGCGCCCCGTCCACGTGGAGATGCCGACGTGCTCGGGCAGCGTGACGCCATCGGGGAGCTCCGCGCGGTACTCCGGCGGCACCAGCGCACGCGCCTCGTCGAGCGCGCGCTCGAGCTCGGCGGTGGCGGCGACGAGCTCGGGCGGTAGCAGCAACCAGCCGGCGTAGGGCTTGACGAAGCCGCTCGCCTCCACCAGGCGCGAGCCGTCGTCGGAGCGAGCCAGCTCCGCCGCCCCGGCGCCGCTCGACGCCGCGCACGCACACAGCAGGGCGAGTGCGCGGGGCGCGGCCGTCATCGCGCCGCCGGGGCCTCGGCTGCGATCTGCCGTGCGGTCTCACCCTTGCGCTGGTCGCTCGCGATCTTGCCGTCGACCAAGCGCACCACGCGCTCAGCCTTCTCGAGCACCATCGGATCGTGGGTGGAGAAGATGAAGGTGACGCCGTGCTCGTGGTTGAGGCGGTGCATCATGTCGACGAGCGCTTGGCCGGTGACCTGGTCGAGGTTCGCGGTCGGCTCATCTGCCAGCACCACCGCAGGCAGCGCCGCGATGGCGCGGGCCACCGCCACTCGCTGTTGCTGTCCACCGCTCATCTTGCCGGGCCACGCGTCGACGAGATCGCCGATACCGAGCTCGGTGAAGAGCTGACTGATGCGCTTGCGGCGCTCGACGCGCGGCACACGCTGCAGCTCCAGCACGTACTCGGCGTTCTCGGCGGCGGTCAGCACGGGAATCAAGTTGTAGGCCTGGAACACGAAGCCCACCTTGTCGCGCCGCAGGTCGGCCACCTGTCGACGCGACAAGCCGGCGAGGTCGACGCCGTCGATGCGGATGGTTCCCGATGTGGGCTCGTCGAGCGCACCGATCAGGTTGAGCAGGGTGGTCTTGCCCGAGCCCGAGGGGCCCGCGATGGCCATGAACTCGCCCTTCTCCACCGTGAGCGACACGCCGTCGACGGCGCGCACCGTGGTGGCGCCCGCTTGGTAGTGCCGCTTGACCTCGATGACCTCAACCGCCGGCATGGGGACTCCTTCACCGCACCATCAGGTAGCACGCAAGGCATCGACTGGGCGCAGGCGCGAGACGCGCCACGCGGGATAGAGCGCCACCACCAGCGCCATGACGTAGACGTAGAGCGCCGGCAGCAGCACGCCGCGCACCGACAGCTCGGTGTGGAACACGGCGCTCAGCACCGCGCCGCTGAATTCGATGCCCTCGCCCATCTGCCGCGAGAAGTCGAGCAGCGCGGTGCGTGAGCCCACCCAGCTCACGCCCACGCCGATGGCCAGGCCGAGCACGACGCTGAGCGTGGCGATCCAGAACGACTCGGCGATAATCAAGCGCACCACGCCGCCCGGGCGCGTACCCAGCGCCTGCATGACGCCGAATTCGCGCGTGCGCTCGAGCACGGACATCAACATCGTGTTCAAGATGCCGAGCCCCACGAGGAAGTAGACGAACACGGAGGCCACCACGATGGCGCCGTTCACCAGCGACTCCATGGCCTCGAAGATCGGGTAGATCTGCGCGTAGGTGAGCACCTCGAGCTCGGCGCCGAGCTTGGCGCGGACCGTGGCGGCAACGGGGGCGGCGTCGGCGGCACGCTCGAGCTGCACCACGATCTGATGCGCGCCCCGATCCGCGCCCAAGAGCTCGGCGGCGGCCGCGCGAGAGATCAGCACGCGGCGCTGGCCGATGCTGGGGGAGAGCGCGTGGAAGATGCCGCGCACGCGAAAGAGCGCAGCGCCCATCTCGCCGTCGGCGCGCTGCACCATCAGGCGCAGCTTGTGCCCGACCTTCAAATGCATGCGCTCGGCGAGCTGCTCGCCCACCAAGATGCCCTGCGCGTCGTCGTCGGCGGGCACCGCGCCTTGCCGCACCTCGCGCAGGTACAGCGCCACGGCGCGCTCTTGCCCCCAGTCGACGCCGTGCACCTCCACCGCTTGGTTGGCGCGCGCGCTCGACAAGAGCCCCCGCGAGAGCAGGCGCGCGCTCACCTCGGCGCTGGGCGGCAAGGGCAAGCTCGCCACCACGCCGTCGAGGTCGTCGATGGCGAGCTTGGGCGAGCGATTGGCGCGCCAGCCCTTGGCCGTAATCTCGAGGTGCCCGAGCCCCGCGTTGTCGAGCTGCTCCTTGGCGTCACCCATCATGCGCGCGATCAGACCGCTATAGATGATGACCAAGGCGAGCCCGAGCCCGATGGCGCTCATGCTGATGAGCGTGCGCCGGCGATTGCGCCACACGTTGCGCCAGGCGATGGTGAGGAGACCCAGCATCAGCGCGCCCTCATGGCGTCGACGGGGACCAGGCGCGCGGCGCGCACCGCGGGCAACAAGCCCCCCACGAACATGGTGACCACGATGGTGACCGTGGCGCTCACGACCGCGCTCATGGGCAGCCGTAGCGTCACGTGCGAGGGGAAGCGGATGCCCATGACGTCGCCCGAGGCGAGGTCCCCGAGGTTGACGCTCCCCGCCCCGTACAGCAGCGCGGCCGCGAGCGCGAGGCCGATGGCAAGCCCGAGGACCCCTTGCAGCACCGCCTCGGTGACGATGAGCGCCAACATGCGGCGCGGGCGCGTGCCGAGCGCCAGCATAACGCCGATCTCGCGCGTACGCTCGAACACGGCCATGGTCATGGCGTTCAGCACACCGAGCCCCACGATGAGGAACACGATGACGTCGATGGAGTGCTGCCCCTGGCGTTTGACACGGATGGTGCTCTGCAGCTCCGGCAACATCTCGTTCCACGACAGCGCCTCGAGGGCCTTGAGGTCGAGCGCCGCGCGCGTGGCAGCGAGCTGCGTCGCCACGTCTTCGTCGTCGGTGGGCAGGCGCAGCACCACTTGGTGCACGCCGTCGCCCAGCCCGAAGAAGGACTGTGCGTCGGCGAGCCGCAGGAACACTGCGGTGGCGTTGAGCTCGAAGGTGCCGGCGTCGGCGAGGCCCGTCACGAGGTAGCGGTCATTGGCCACCGAGCCGTCGCTCGCCTGCCCCACCAGCACCACCTCGCCGCCCACGTCGACGCCGAGCTGCGCCGCCAGGTCGACGCCGAGCACCGCCGGCGCTGGCGCCGCGGCGGCATCGTCGAGGCCGCGACCCTTGGTGACGGTGAAGCTGCGCCCGCCTTGCTGCACGCCGAGCACCATGGCGCCGGCGGCCGTGTCGCGTGTGCCCACCAGTCCCGCGCCGAGCACGCGCCGCTCCGAGCGCACGCCCGGCAGCACGTCCCGCACCGTCGCCTCGACGGTGATGGGATCCGCGACCACGGTGCCGACCTCGGGCGCCTCCTGGTAGCCACGGCCGTGCACCTGGATGTGGCCCACGAGCTGTGTCGTGATGCTCTCGACCATCTGGGCGAACGCGCTCTCGCGGTAGCTCTGCAGGGTCACGATGCCCATGACGCCGAGCACCAGCGCCGCCAGCGTGATGAGCGTGCGCCGCCGATTGCGCCAGAGGTTGCGCCAGGCGAGCTGCACCAGCATCGCTCACCGCCCCTGCTGCAGGCGGTGCAAGCTGAAGGTGTCGTCGGGGATGTCGACGTCGAAGGCGATGTCTTCGTAGTAGATCGAGGTGCTGCGCCCCGGCTCCGCCGGATGGATGGTCATGCGCGCTGGGAAGTCGCGCCAGCCCACCTTCTTGACGTCCGACAGCTCCAAGCGGCGCGCGAGCTTGTCCTCCTCGTCGAAAAAGCGCTGCTCGAGCGGCAGGCAGGTCGCGCGATCGATCACGAGCTCCACGCGCCCCCACACCACCGCCGCGCTGGGCTTCGGGCGCAGCGAGATGGCCCACGCCTTCCTGCCCTGCACAAGGACGGTGCCGGTGACGGTGGCGTCGAAGTCCTTCGCCATAGAGTTGCCGCGCACCAGGTCGTCGTTGGTGAAGTCGCTGCCCATCCAGGAGTCGCCCAGCATGCCCGAGGGCAGCTTCATGACGCGGGCGGCGCGCGGCAGCCAATTCCACAGCTGTTTCTCGCGCTTGAGCGTCATCATGCCGGTCTCGCGCGGCCCGCCCTCGATGACGCGGATGAGCGCATAGTCGTCGCCCTTGGACCAGGTCTGCAGCTTGAGGGTGCGCTTCCACTGCGGCGTCTGAATGGTCATGACCATGACGGCAGTGCTGGTGCGCCCCTCGAGCAGCGCCTCCGTGCGCTCCACCAGCTTGGCGACGTCGGGCGCGTCTTGAGCGCTCGGGCACGGCGGCACCTCGGCGGCGACGGGAGCGGCCCTCGAGGGCCACGCGAGCGCGAGGGCAGCGGCGATGAACAGAGCGACGACAACAGGGCGCACGGTGGACCCCCAGATCGACAGTGCATCCGCTAGCACGGTCCGGGCCAGGTGCGGGCTGCCCTGCGACCCGTTGTCGCACCGTGCCCGGAGGGGAATGGGCTAGAAGGCCCACCAGGGAGTCACCACATGCGCCTCTTCGCCCCCATCGCTCTGCTCGCCCTGGCCGCCGCGTGCGCCAATCCCACCATCAGCGACGCCACCTTCGGTGGCGACGAAGACGAATGCACGGCCACCTTCACGTGCGCCGATGGGAGCTGCGGCGGCCACGCCTACGTCATCACCTGCACCTTCAACGCCGACAACGACATCTACGACTGCGCCTGCACCACCGACGGCACCGCCGGCGAGAGCTTCTCCGAGGCCGGCGTGTGCGAGCAAGACGCGGGCGGCGCGTTCACCGACTTCGACCTTGCCGACGCCGCCGACCACGCGGTGCACGACTGCCTGTTCCCACTCACCGCGCCCGAGGGCGACGACCACGATCACGAGGACGAGTAGCGCTCCAGGCGGCTCGCGACGGGCGTGCGCGACGAGCTCAGCGCCACACGGCGTTGCCCGTGCCCCGCTGTCCGGTGAAGCGGGTCATGAAGTCCTTCAGCTCGGCGCCCGTGAGGGCGACAAAGCCCACCTCGGAGATGGGATCGCCCACCACGTAGCGACCCTCGCGATCTCGGCCGAGCACGAGGATCGAGTGCCGCCCGTCGTAGTTGTACGACCCGTGCGCTAGCGACGCGCCGTCGGCGATGGCCGCCTGGTACGCCCGCGTGAACGCGCGCTCGTAGGTCGTGGGTCCGTGGTTCGGTCGGCCCGGCTGCCCCTGCAAGATCACGAGCCGGCCAGCGCCGAGCTGGCGCTTGACGCGCTCGAGCGCCGCTGCGGGCGACAGGTCGGTGCCGAGGCCCCGTACGTGCAGGCCGAGCTCGCGGGCAGCCTCGTAGATCTCGCCCCTGGTGGTACCCTCGCCCTCGTGCAGGCCGCCGTCGTAGAGGTGGCGTACGCGGTGGATGCTCTGCTCGACGCTGTGGCCGGTGCGCTCCTTGCCGAGGATGTTTGCTGCCATGGCCAGGCTGGTCGGCGCGCAGTTGCCCGAGCTCGTGGGCCCATCCTTGTTCCACCGACTGCGCAGGATCTGGTGCTTGAAGAACGCGTTGCGCACCGACGGCTGCAACGCGAAGCGCACCCGTGACAGCGAGGGATCGCGCCACGCGAGCTTGGCGGCCTTGAGCCATCCCGTGACGCCGTCGAAGCGGACCTTGAGGTAGCCGTGCTGTGGCGCCGCCTGCACCAAGGTGACGCGCTTGCCCGGCGGCACCAGGCCCCTGGGGCTGGGGTTCGGGTGGCGTCCGTCGGTGGCGACGCCACCGTGGGGTGCGACCGCGAGCAGGGCCGAAGCGTCGCTTGGGTGACGATGGAAGCCCGCGTAGCGACGGGTGACCATGGTCGAGCCCGCGACCGGACCATCGAGCATCACTGCGTCGCTGTCGTTGGACCTCAGCGCAGCATCGTCCGCGTCGTCGCCGAGGGAGGGCGCGCTCGCGTCGGGCTCGACCTCCTCGTCGTCCTCGGGCGTCTCGGGATCCGCCCGCGGGACCTCCACCACCTCCGACGCCGCCAGGATGTCGCAGTCCTCGCCGCAGCGATCCGCCGCCTCGGCGACGACCTCAGGGGCGGCGTACTCCTCGCCCACGGCGGGGCCTTCATCGAGCGGCGGCAGGTCCTCGGTGACGCCGGGCGCGGGCGCGCATGCGGGGAGCATGAGCGCGGCCGCCAGCAAGAGACGGGACCACGATCGGGGAGTGGTGCTGCGGGACATCGGACCTCCTGTGCCAAAGAAACAGCCGTGTTTCTTTCATGGGTACTGGATTGTTTCAATACCCTCATGCGACGATCGGCGGTGCACGAGGCAGGCGGCGGCGCGGCGCGGGGCGCGGCCCGCGCCGGGGAGGTGGAGCGTCACGTGGTGGAGCGCGGGAGGTACGACCGGTCGAAGTCGGCGAGCGCGCGCAACAAGGCGGCGCGGCGCGCCGTGGTGGCGGCGGCCTCCGCGGTGTTCGCCGCGCGCGGCTACGCGGGCGCCAGCGTGGAGGACGTGGTGCGCGCCGCGGGCATCAGCCGCCGCACCTTCTACCAGCACTTCGATGACCTCGCGGACGCGTTGGCCGCTGTGCACGATGCCGCCGGGCGCTTCGCCGTGGTGCGCGTGGAGCAAGCGGTGGCGGCGGCGGCGAGCCCGAGCGCGAAGCTCGAGCGAGGCCTGGCCGCGCTGCTGTCGCTGGTGTCCGAGAACCCCGGGCTCGCACGCGCGCTCTTCAGCGAGGCGCGGCTCGCCGGCCCGCGCCTCGAGGCGCGACAAGAGAAGCTGCGCGCCCACTTCGCGGCGCTGCTGCGACGGGTGCTGCAAGAGGCGCGCGCGCAGGGCGAGCTCGCGCGCGCTCCCGATGAGCTCGCGGTCATCGCGCTCATCGCCGGCGTGGAAGCCGTGGGCGCGCACCTGGCCAAGCACGGCGCGCCAGGGCTCGAAGCGGCCACCGCCTCGATGGTGCGGCTGGCGCGGGGCGCTTGCGCTGCCCGCTGAGGCTGGTGCACGGCTCCACCGGTGCGCTCGCAGCCTCGTGTGCTACCTGCAGCCAGGGCCATGAAGGCCCGAAGGGACGCGCGTTGATCACGGTGCTCGCCCCCCTGCTGGCCAAGCTGTTCGCGGTGCTCGCCGCGGGGGTGCTGCTCCGACCGCGCGTCTCGGCGCGCGCCCACGCCCTCGTCAACCGCCTCATCATCGACGTCGTCATGCCGGCGCTCTTGCTCCTGGCGCTGTGGCGCACGAGCTTCGAGCCCACGGCCGTGTGGGCCGTGCTCCCCGCGGCTGCCGCGCACATCGTCATCTGCATGCTCGCCTGGCTGACGGCGCGCGCCTTCCACCTGCCGCGCACGGCGCAAGGGAGCGCGCTGCTCACCACCACCTTCGCCAACACGGGCTTCCTCGGCTACCCCGTGGTGCTGGCGCTCTTCGGCAGCGACGGCGCTGCCGCCTCCACCGCCATCACCATCGATACGCTCTGCACCACCGTGGGCCTGTGGACCGTGGGCGCGGTGCTGGCCGCACGCCACGGCGGCCGACGACCCTACTCGCTCGGGGGCTTGCTGCGCGCGTTGGTGCGGCCCTTGACCGTGTGTGTGGCGACAGGCCTCGCGCTCTCGCTCGTCAACGTGCCCGCGCCGTCATTCACCGACACCCTCGTCACCTGGCTCGGCGTGACCGTGAGCGTGCTGGTGTTCCTCTCGCTCGGCCTGGCCCTCGACGCTACGACGCTGCGCGCGCGCCTCCCCCCCATCGCCGCGCTCGGCGCGCTGAAGCTCATCGTCATGCCGCTGCTCGCGCTGGTTGCCGCCCGCCTCATGCACCTGCCGCCGGTCGTCACCGGCGTGGCGGTACTGCAGTGCGCGATGCCGTCGGCCATGGTGAGCGTCATCGTCTCTATCGACGAGGGCTGCGATCGCGACATGGCTGCCGGCGTGGCCGCGCTCACCACGCTCGCGTGCGTGCTGACGCTGCCCTTGGTGGCCTGGCTCATCGAGGTGAGCGGCTGAGCGCAGCGGCTCGGGCACACGGTGCAGCGCCCGCGTTCGTGCAGCGCGCGCGACGCGCCACGAGCACTTCATGCGCGCCCTTCTGCACGTCCTCGCCGCGCTCGTGGTGCGCGCCGTCTGCGAAACACGCTGATCCCCTTGTCGTCGTCGCCACGGTGACGCCGAGCACGCCGCGCGCCCTTGCCCGCAGGTGCGGCGCGTGTGCTCATGCGCCCGATGCTGCGCTCTTGCTTCCTGCTCGCGCTCTCGATGCTCGCTGTCGGCGGCTGCGACGGCTGCGACAGCCCCTTTCCCGGCGAGGGCGAAGGCGAAGGTGAGGGCGAAGGCGAAGGCGAAGGCGAAGGCGAAGGCGAAGGTGAAGGTGAGGGCGAAGGCGAAGGTGAGGGCGAAGGCGAAGGTGAGGGCGAAGGCGAAGGTGAGGGCGAAGGCGAAGGTGAGGGCGAAGGAGAGGGTGAGGGCGAAGGCGAAGGTGAGGGCGAAGGCGAAGGCGAGGGTGAAGGAGAGGGTGAAGGCGAGGGCGAAGGCGAAGGTGAGGGCGAAGGCGAAGGCGAAGGAGAGGGCGAAGGAGAGGGCGAGCACGGCAGTGGCGACGTGTGGATCGAGATCGACTACTCCTACGCCACCTCGCCAGAGCAACCAGCCTTCCGCTTTTCGCCGACGCCGGGCTTCGGGCCGAACGAGTGGGCCTACAACGACCCCTTTGGCGGCGGCATGACCACGCCCGACGCCTGGGACCGCTGGGGGACGCTCGACGTCATCGACGACTTCTTGCTCGGGCGCGTGCTTGTCATCGGCACCGGCAACCAGGAGCTGCAGCTCATGCTGGGCCTGCCCTCTTGGGTGAGCTACCAGCGCGTGCTCGTGGAGCTTGACGGCGACGAGGAGGCCCACTCGGGTACCTGTCGCTACGACGTCTACAACCCCTGGAACACCTGCGGTCTCTTCGATGACGACGAGGCGCTTAGGGCCCTCGAATGGACAAGTCGATCGGACGCGGCGCATCCGCGATCGACAGGATGGCTCGATCGTGATCTACGAATGGCGTGATGGCCGAGGCGACCGTGCGGAAGAAGTTCAAGGCGCTGAAG
>JADZDP010000245.1 GCA_020850995.1 Deltaproteobacteria bacterium | reverse complement strand
GTCATGTGCCAGTGCGTGGGGCACTCGGCCAAGATCTCGACGAAGCCGAAGCCGCGCCCCTCCACCTGCAACTGCAGCGCCTTCTTGATGGCGGCCTTGCAGCGCTTGCGCTCGCGCTGGTCGTAGAGCGCGCAGCGCTCCACGTAGATGGCGCCGTCGAGCTTGGCGATGATCTCGGAGACGTGCATGGGCGCGCCCTGCATGGGCCCGCGCCCGTCCGGCGTCGTCGTCGACCACTGGCCGGGCAGGGTGGTGGGCGCCATCTGCCCGCCGGTCATGCCGTAGATGGCGTTGTTGATGAAGATGACGCTGATGGGGATGCCGAGCTGCGCCGCGTGCATGATCTCGGCGAGCCCGATGGCGGCCAGGTCGCCGTCGCCCTGGTAGCTGACGACGATGGAATCGGGGTTCGCCAGCTTGTGGCCGAGCGCTACCGCGGGCGCGCGCCCGTGCGCGGCCTGCGTGTTGCCGGTGTCGAAGTAATAAAAGAGGAACACCGCGCAGCCCACGGGCGAGATCATCACCGTGCGGTCCTCGACGCCGAGCTCCACCAGCGCCTCCGCCAGGTACTTGTGCGCGAGCCCGTGGCCGCAGCCGGGGCAGTAGTGCGTGGTGCCGCCCTTCAGCCCCTTGCCGTGGGCGTGGCGATCGAAGTGATCGAAGAAGGCAGCGCCGGGCCTCTTGGCGGCGTTGCTGTCGTTGGCGTCGCTCATTGCACCACCTCCGTGCACGCCTTGGCGATCTGGTAGATCTCTTGGTCCGTCGGCAGGATGCCGCCCATGTGGCGCAGGTGCCGGATGTCGACGTCGGGACCGCGCGCGTGGTGCAAGGCCAGGCGCAGCTCGTCCTCGAGCTGGCCGTCGCTCGCCTCTACCACCACGATGCGCTGCGCATGCTGGAGCTCGCGCACGAGCGCCTTGATGGGGAAGGGCCACAAGGTGAGCGGCTGGAACAGCCCCACGGGCCGCCCCTCTTGGCGCAGGCGCTCCACCGCGGCCTTGGCCATGCGCGCCGGCGTATTGCACGCGACCACGAGGGTGGTGGCGCCGTCGAGGCGGTAGCCGGTGGAGCGCTGCTCGTGCTCCTCCATCATGCGGTACTTGGCGCAGATCTTCTCGTTGTGCTGCTCGAGCTCACCCCAGTCTTGGAAGATGCTCGACACCAGGTTGCTCTTGTGCGCGGCGTCGCCCCACACGGCCCAGTCGGGCAGGCCGGGCTCGATGAGGTGATCGGGCAAGCTCACGCGGCCCGTGATCTGCCCGAGGTAGCCATCGGCCGCGATGACGACGGGATTGCGGTACTTGAAGGTGAGCGCGAAGGCCTCGAGCGTGAGATCGAGCATCTCTTGCGGCGAGGTGGGCGCCAGCACGATGGCGTGCGTGTTGCCGTGGCCGAGGCCGCGGCAGGCGAGCTTGATGTCGCTCTGCTCGGGCCCGATGTAGCCCAGGCCCGGGCCGGGGCGCATGACGTCGACGAACACGCCCGGCAGCTCGGCGCCGATGAAGTAGGAGATGCCCTCGAGCATGAGCGAGAAGCCGGGGCCGCTCGTGAAGGTCATCACCGGCAAGCCCGCGGCCGCGCAGCCGTACATGTGATTGACCGTGGCCACCTCGCTGCACGCTTGCAGGAACACACCGTCGAGCTTCGGCAAGAGCTTGGCCATCAGCTCGGCGCCCTCCGTCGAGGGCGTGATGGGATAGCCATAGACGTGGCGGCAGCCCGCCAAGATGGCGCCGATGGCTGCGGCGTAGTTGCCCTTGAGCACCATGGGCTCGACCTTGGGCAACGGGATCTTCTTTTGCGCGATGGTGGCGGGCTTCTGCGCGCGCGCCTGCTGCCCATAGAGGTGGCGCGGATCTTCGAGGTCGTAGACCTCGACGCCCAGGCCGTAGGGCTCGGGGCAGGCCACCACGCACAGCCCGCACGAGTTGCACAGGTTGTAGTCGATGCTGATGGGCGTGAGCCCCGAGCTTTGGTTGATCTCGCTGCCGATCGACATCGCCTTCTTGGGGCAGGCCTCGATGCAGCGCGCGCAGCCCTTGCACAGCGCGTCCGTCACGCGCACCGGCGGTCTCTCCCTCGACATGCGCCATCCCTTTCGGCGGTCGTCACCCGGGCCCCGCTCACCGGGCTCGATCGCAGGGCGCGTATAGCCGTCCGTCCGCACCGGTCCAAGGGCGCCGTGCGCTCGACGAGCGGCGCGCCTCGCATGACACGTTGCGCTACGCCGCCGCCGTCAGCGCTGCCGGTTTCCGCAGTAGCCTCCGCGCCATGAGGCCCCATCGCATCCTCGCGCTCGTCGCCTGCGGCGTCGTCGCTGCCGCGTGCGAGCGCCCGCCGCCACCACCGCCACCGGCCGCGCCCGCCGATCCCGAGATCGTGCAGGTGAAGGCCGAGGGCGCACCCGCGCGCGCGCTCGTGGTCGACACCGGCGACCTCGACGCCATCCTCACGCGCGGCGCGCTGCGCGTCTTGGTGTACGGCGGCGAGCAAGCGGTGCTGCCGCGCAGCGGCGCCTCCACCACCAGCGATCGCGAGCTCGCCGAGGACTTCGCGCACGAGCTCGGCGTCACCGTCGAGCCCATCGCCGCGGCGCGCTACGCCGACCTCATCCCCATGCTGCTCGAGGGCAAGGGCGACGTGATCGCCGCGCGCATGACGCAGACCAAGGAGCGCGCCAAACAGGTCGCCTTCTCGCGCCCAACCACCACGGTGAGCGAGCTCCTGGTGGCGAAACAGGGCGCGCCGAACCTGCCAAAGAAGCTCACCGGGCTTGCGGGCGCCACCGTCACGGTGCGTCCCTCATCGAGCTACCGCGAGACCCTCGACGCCCTCGTGGCAAAAGACAAGCTCGCGCTCACCATTGCCGATGCGCCCGAGGAGCACGACACGCCCGCGCTGGTGCACGAGGTGGCCGCGGGCAAGATCGCGCTCACGGTGTGCGACTCGGACCTGTTCGCGCACGTGGCCGCCTACGAGCCGAACGCGGTGGCGCTCTTCCCGCTCAAGGAGGGTCGCGTCATCGGCTTCGGCTTGCGGCCGTCGAACCCCAAGCTCAAGGCGGCGGCCGACGCCTTCTTGGTGCAGCGCGCGCTGCACGCCCACGCGCTCGAGGCCTCGCAGGGCGACCTCGACGCTATCAAGAAGCGCGGCTCCTTGCGCATGCTCACGCGCAACAACGCCATCAGCTACTTCCTGCACAAAGGACAGCAGCAGGGCTTCGACTACGAGCTGCTCAAGCTCTTCGCCAAAGAACAGGGCCTGCGCCTCGACGTGGTGGTGCCGCCCGAGGCCAGCGACCTGATCCCGTGGCTGCGCGAGGGCAAGGGCGACGTCATCGCCGCACAGCTCACCATCACCGACGCGCGCAAACGCGAGCTCGCCTTCTCCGAGCCCTACCTCTTCGCCGACGAGGTGCTGGTGCAGAAGGCCGGCGCGCCGCCCATCACCACGCTCGACGGGCTCAAGGGCACGACCATCCACGTGCGCAAGAGCTCGAGCTACCGCAGCACCCTCGACGCGCTGCAGGCCGCGCACGGGCCCTTCACCATCGTCGACGCCCCCGAGGGCCAAGAGACCGAGGAGCTGCTAGCGAGGGTGGGGGAGGGCGCCGTCCCGCTCACCGTGGCCGACTCCACCATCGCCGCCGTCGAGGCCGCCTACCGCAGCGACGTGCAGGTGACGCTGCCGCTCAGCACCGGCGCGCGCATCGCCTACGGCGCGCGGCCCACCTCGACCAAGCTGGTGGCCGCGCTCGACGCCTTCGTGAAGAAGCGCTACCGCGGCCTCGAGTACAACGTGCTCAAGAAGCAATACTTCGAGAATCAGCGCGTCATCACCGCCGGGCGCGAGGCCGACGTGCGCGCCACCGGCAGCATCTCCGACTACGACGCGCTCATGAAGGAGCGCGCGCGCCAGTACGGCCTCGACTGGCGCTTGCTGGCGGCGCAGGCCTACCAGGAGAGCCGCTTCGATCCGAAGGCCAGGAGCTGGGTGGGCGCGCAGGGCTTGTTCCAGGTGATGCCGGCAACCGGACGTGAGATGGGCTTCACCGACCTCGAGGACCCCCAGCAGGGCGTGCACGCGGGCACACAGTACATGGCCAAGCTCATCGACAGCTTCGATGCGCGCATCCCCTTCAAGCAGCGCGTGCGCTTCGCGTTGGCCGCTTACAACGCCGGGCGCGGCCACGTGGAAGACGCGCGCCTGCTGGCCGCCGAGCAGGGCCTCGATCCGAACCGTTGGTTCGGCAACGTCGAGAAGACCATGCTCTTGCTGCAGCAGCCGAAGTATGCGCGGCGCGCGCGTCATGGCTACTGCCGCGGCGAGGAGCCGGTGAAGTACGTGAGCGAGATCCAGTCCCGCTACGACAACTGGTTGTCGGTGGTGAAGGACACGGGGGTGGCGGCGCCGAAGGCGCCGTGATGCGGCAGCGCTTCCCCATAGCCGTACGCGCTTGCCTCGCGGAGCGACCGTGGCACGCTGACGACGGAGGCGCCGAGCATGCCGACGAAGAAGGCCGCGACGAAGAAGAAGGCCGCGAAGAAGAAGGCCGCGAGCAAGGCGGCACCCGCGACGAAGCGCGCGGCGCGAACGAGCGCCACAGGGAAGCGTGACATGCAGCGCGACGAGCGGGCCGACCTCGCCGCCGTCGACGCGCACCTGGGCGCGCTGCCGCCCGCACAAGGGGCCGCGCTGCAGGCGCTGCGCGCCACCATCGCGCGCCTGGTGCCGCGTGCGCGCCAGCGCATCGCCTATCGCATGCCGGCCTTCTACCTCGACGGGCGGCCGCTGGTGGGCTTCGACGGCTTCGCGTCCCACTGCTCGCTCTTCGCCATGAGCGGCACGGTGCAGGCGCAGCTCGCCGACGCGCTCGCGGGCTTCTCGTGCTCGAAGGGCACCATCCGCTTCACGCCGGAGGCGCCGCTGCCGGCGGCGCTCGTGGAGAAGCTGGTGCGCGCGCGCCTCGCGGAGCTCCAGGCGTCGCGGGGCTGAGCGGCGGGCGGGCGAGGCCTTCGGGCAGCAGGGCCAGGCCGGCGCTGCGGGCCCTCTTCCCAGGATTCTCGTCGGGGCACCCTGGATTCTCCGGCGCGCAGCACCGCAATTCCCCGCGCGCGCCGCGCTTCTGGGCGCCATGCTGCTTCCCATGAGTACGCCCATCGCGATCCTCTTGTTGACCCTGACGATGCTCGGCGCCTGCGCGCCTGTGCCCGTCGACGCCTCGCGCCGGCCCGCGGCGGAGCTTCGCGACATGGCCGCGCGCCACGAGCTGGTGATGCGCAGGTACCGTGCGCAGGCGGACGCGCAGGCGGCCTGCCGCGACCTGCCGCGGCCCTGTCCGCGGCCGGTGGTGGTCATGAGCGCGCAGCCCTGATGCTCGTGATCTCCATCATGCGTTCACCATCGGCGCGCCTTTCCCATCCGCGCGTCAGCGGTGTCTGCTACGCGCCGTGCGCTGCCTCGCCCTCGCGCTCCTCGCCTCGACGGCCTGCCTCCCGGTGCAGGCCCCCGGCCGTGGCCCCATCGTCGCCGAGGCGCGCGTGTGGACCTGGGTGCCCTTCCCCGAGTCGCGCTGCGCCATCGGCACGCCGACGGGCATCGGCATCAACGTGGCGCCCGAGAGCAGTGAGCTCGTGATCTACCTGCAAGGCGGCGGCGCCTGCGCCAGCGCCGAGGACTGCTTCGGCCTCGCCCCCACGGCCGCCAACATCGCCAGCGGCTACGGCGACGCGCAGTTCCAAGGCGAAGGCAACCTGTCGGGCATCGTGTTCATCGACCGCCTGGCGCAGGACAACCCCTACCGCGACGCGAGCTTCGTGTTCGTGCCCTACTGCACCGGCGACTTGCATGCCGGCGACGCGTCCGTCGCCTACGCGGTGAACGGCGAGGCGCGCGCCGCAGAGCACCGCGGCCGCGCCAACCTGGCGCTCTTCCTCGAGCGCGTGGTGCCGACCTTCCCGAACCTCGAGCGCGTGACGCTGGCCGGCGGCAGCGCCGGCGGCTTCGGCGCCGTCTTCGACGCCGCGCTGGTGCGCGAGCGCTTCGCCGGCGTGCGCGTCGACGTGCTGTCGGACTCGGGGCCGCCGGTGCAGGTGCCTGACGCCATTCGCCAGCAGTGGAAAGACCAGTGGGCCTTCGAGCCGCCGCTCGATCTGCTCGAGGGCTTGGCGGCCGACCAACCTGCGTCGCGCATCGGGCTCCTGGCCTTCTCGGATGACGTGGTGCTGCGCCTGTACGCCGACGTGACGCTCGAGGATTGGCGCGCGCGCATGGAAGACCTGCGCGCGCGCGTCGACGCGCTGCCAAACGTCGAGGCCTTCGTGCTGGGCGGCGAGAGCCACGTGGTCATCGCCAACCGCTTGGCCGGCAGCGACGAGGTGCCACTGAGCGAGTGGCTGGCCGCCTTCGCCGGCGACGACGACGCGTGGCGCTCGGCCTGGCCCTGACGGACCCAGCGCCACGGGTGCGCGCTCGGTGTAGAAGGCCCTCATGAACACCGGTGGATGCTTGTGCGGCGCCGTGCGCTTCGAGATGCTGGGCGCGCTCACGCCGGTCACCTTCTGTCACTGCTCTCGCTGTCGTCGCTGGCACGGCCACGTGGGCGCCTACACCGCGGTCGACCGCGCCGCCTTCCGCATCGTCGAGCAGCGCGGCCTCGCGTGGTTCGCCTCGTCGCCCACGGTGCAGCGCGGCTTCTGTCGCGAGTGCGGCTCGAGCCTGCTGTGGGACGAAGCGGGCGAAGCGAAGATGTCGATCTGCGCGGGCACCATCGACGCCCCCACCGGCCTCGTGCCCAAGGCGCACATCTATCTCGGCAGCAAGGGTGACTACTACCCGGTGCCCGACGACGGCCTGCTGCGTCGCGAGGAATTCACGCGCTGATTGGCCACGCACAGCGCCCGCGCGTCGTGCGCGTCGTGCGCGTCGTGGGCGCCGACCGCGAGCCGACGAGGACCGTCACGGCGCGACGATGCGCACGGTGGCGGCGTGGCTGGCCGAGGTGGTCTCGTCGCGGTCGAGCGTGGCCGTCAGCTGGCAAGAGGCGAAATTCGTCGCGCTTGCCAAGGTGACCATGGTGACGAGGAGCTCCACCGAGGGCTCACCGGTGGTGTCGACGCCGAGGGAGGTCTCTTGGGTGCCGTCGTCCACGGAGACGCGGCAGTACTCCACGCTCGCGTCCGGGTCGGTCGTCAGGGTGTACTCGCCCTGCAACGCCCCCTCGGTGTCGAGCGTGCCAGCGAAGGTGACCTGGCTGCCGGCGAGCGCCTCTTGCTCACCATCGCCAGCGAGCGTGATGGACACCGATCCGCCGCAGGCGCTGAGGAGGAGGACGAAGGAGCAGCGAAGCAACAGGTGGAGGCTCATGGCGAAGAGCCTAGCGCAAGCGCACCGGGGATGGCCGTCGCCACCCTCGTCGAGGGTGCCGTGCCCGTCGACCTCGCCATGCGACCGTGCTACCCGCGCGCCATGGCCACCGTGCTCGGCAGCCGCGCGCCGCGCGATCCCCTCCTCGACGTCAAGGAGCTCCACGTCAGCTACGGCGCCATCATCGCGCTGCGCGGCGTGTCGCTCTCGGTGGGCAAGGGCGAGGTGGTGGCGCTCATCGGCGCCAACGGCGCGGGCAAGACCTCCACCTTGCGCGCCGTCTCGGGGATGCTCAAGCCCACGCGCGGCACCATCACCCTCGACGGTGGCGAGGTCACCGGGCTCAAGGCGAACCAACTGGTGCCGCGCGGCATGGCCCATGCCCCCGAGGGGCGCGGCATCTTCTTGAACTTGAGCGTGGCCGAGAACCTCGACCTGGGCGCCTATCTGCGGCGCGACAAGCCCGAGATCGAGCGCGACCGCGAGCAGTGCTTCACGCTCTTCCCCATCTTGAAAGAGCGCTACCAGCAGCGCGCCGGCACGCTCTCGGGCGGCGAGCAGCAGATGCTGGCCATCTCGCGCGCGCTCATGAGCCGCCCGCGCCTGCTCTTGCTCGACGAGCCGAGCCTGGGCCTGGCGCCGCAGGTCATCGAGCGCATCTTCAGCATCCTGCGCGAGATCAACGCCAAGGGCGTCTCCATCCTGCTGGTCGAGCAGAACGCGCACCTGGCGCTCGGCATGTGCCACTACGCCTACGTGCTGGAGACCGGCGAGCTGGTGATGGAGGGCGGCGGCAAGGAGCTGCTCAAGAGCCCCGAGATCCGCAAGGCGTACCTGGGCGAGTGATGCGCCTGTTGGTCGCCGCGCTCGTCGTCGTGCTGCTCGCCGTCGCCGTCGCCGGCTGCGCGCACGCGCCCGAGGTGCCGCCACCGCCGCCGCCGCGCACCGTCAGCCTCGACGAAGTGACGCGCGCGCTGCCCGACAAGGCGAAGGACAAGCGCGGCTGGGCCGACGACATCCTCGTGGCCATCCGCCTCACCGACAAGGAGCCCACGGCGGAGCGCGCCTGCGCCGTCATCGCCGTCATCGGGCAAGAGAGCGGCTTCGTGGCCGACCCGGCGGTGGCCGAGCTGCCGCGCATCGTGAAGGAAGGCCTGGTGGAGAAGCTCGCGCCCCTCGGTCCCCTGGCCGAGCCCGCGCTGGCCGCCATCCTCGAGGGCAAAGCGCCGGGTGCCAGCGCCACCTTCGGCCAGCGCATCGACGAGCTGCGCACCGAGCGCGACCTCGACCGCCTCTTTCGCGACATCACGGCCGCCTATCGCGCGCAAGCGCCGGGCACCTTCGCCATCGCGTCGGCGCTCTCGCTCCTGCTCGGCAAGGGCAGCTTCGACGACCTGAACCCCGTCACCACCGCCGGCTCCATGCAGGTGAAGGTGTCCTTCGCGCGTAGCCTGGGGGCCGACGAGGGCCTCGACGACGACGCGGCGCGCGAGCTTCTGTACACGCGGGGCGGCGGCGTGCGCTTCGGCACCGCGCGCCTCATCGGCTATCCCGCCGCGTACACCGACCTGAGCCACCGCTTCGCCGACTACAACGCGGGCATGTACGCGAGCCGGAACGCGGCCCTGCAGTTCATGGTTGCGGAGCTCACGGGTCTCCCCTTGGTGCTCGACGGCGATCTCTTGGCGTGGGACGCGCACGGCAAGGTCAAGAGCACCGACACCCGCACGCTCGGCGCCCTGCGCGCCTTCGGCAAGGCGCACGGGCTCTCGGGCTTCACCATCGAGCGCGACGCGCGCAAGGAGAAGAGCGCTGCCTTCGAGGACACCGCCACCTGGCGCGCCGTGCGCGAGGCCTGGCAACACCAGTACGGCACCGCGCCGCCCTACGCGCGCATGCCCGAGGTGGCGCTCGCCTCGCCCAAGCTCAAACAGCCGCGCACCACGGCGTGGTTCGCGAACAGCGTCTTGGCGCGCTATCACACCTGTCGTTCACGCTTGCCCTGAGGCACCACCGTGCACCACGAAGCACCCCCCATGCGCCGCGCCCAATTCCGCATGAGCGACGACGAGGCGCGCGCCTTTTTGCGCGCGGCGCCCTTCGCGCACCTGGCCGGCTGTGTCGAGGGTCGGCCGGTCTTGAAGACGCTGAACGTCGTCGAGCTCGCGGGTGCTTGGTACTTCCATGGTGCTATCGCCGGCGAGAAGACCGCGCTCTTCGGCGGCCCCGTGGTGCTCGGCGCCGAGGAGCAGGTGGCCGAGCTGCCGAGCACCTTCGTCGATCATGAGCAGGCCTGCTTCGCCTCGGTGCTCTATCGCTCTGTGCAGGTGCACGGCGTGCTCGAGCGCGTCGACGAGCCAGCGCACAAGGCGCGCGCGCTGCAGGCGATGATGGAGCGCTTCCAGCCCCAGGGCGGGCACCGGCCCATCCGTCACGACGACCCGCTCTATGAGGGCGAAGTGAAGGGCGTGATGGTGGCGCGCGTGCTGCCCACGCACATCGACGGCAAGGCCAAGCTCGCGCAGAACAAGAGCCCCGCCGACCGGCGCGCACTCCTCGAGGCGCTGTGGCGCCGTGGGCTTCCTTCCGACCCTCGCGCCATCGAGCTGGTGCGCGCCGCCAACGCGGGCACCGAGCTGCCCGACTGCCTGCGCGGGCCCCCCGGCGTGCGCCTGTGCTGCGCGCTCGAGCATGCTCAGGTCGACGCGGCCGTCACGCTCCTCGCTCACGTCGACGGCGCCGTGCCGGGGGCCCAGATCCGTCGCGCGCTCGAGCGCGCGGTGGCGTGGGTCGGTGCCTTCGATCACGCCGACGCCCTCGTGGGCACCGCCTGGCACGGCGCCGCCTCGGCGATGGACGCGCCCGTCACGCGCGTCGCCGTGCGCGCAGAGTGGCGCGGCCGCGGCGTCGAGGAGGCGCTCGCGCGCTTGCTCGCAGGGCACCCCGCGCTGCGCTTCTGAGGGCGCAACCACGAGCAGCCGGGTGGAAAGCGGGCCCCGAATTGGAAGCGCTCGGTCCCTATGGTGACCCCTCGTGCCACGAGGAGGGCACCAGGAATGAGCAGCATCACCATCGACCCCGTCCTTGACGCCGAGCTCGACGACCTGGCGCGCCGCCACGAGCAGGCGCAGCAGGCGCCGCAGCGCGCGCTCGTCACGGTGGTGCCCACCGAGGACCGCAGCTATGCCACGGTCACGCACTTGGCCACGCTGGCAGCCATGCTCTTCTCGGGCGGCCTGCTCCACGTGCTGGTGCCGGCGGTGGCGTGGGTGGTGTTCAAGGACAAGAGCGCGTTCCTGAAAGACCACGCGCGCCAGCAGCTCAACTTCCAGCTCACCTTCGTCATCGCGGCGCTGGTGGGAGCGCTGGTCACGCTGGTCACCGTGGGCTTCGGCGCCATCGTGGTGGTGCCGACGCTGATCGTCTTGTTCGTCACCGACATCGTGTGCTCGATCAAGGCGGCTATCGCGGCGCATCATGGCGAGGACTACCGCTTCCCGCTCACGCTCGAGCTCATCAAGTAGCGAGGTCGGGGCCCGCGCCCGATGCGGCTGTCCCGCGCGGCCCGTGCGCCGCGCGGGGATGCAAGTGCCACAAACCCGAAGTCTGTAGGGGGTCCTGCTTGGTCTTCTCGCCGGTGGTTACGTCGCGTCCTCGCCGCGTAGCGCTGCTACGCGGCTGCGGGGCTCCTTGCCACCGGCAAGAATCCGCTGCGCACTACCCCCTACGAACTTCGGGTTTGTGGCACTAGAACCGCTCGGTGAGCGTCGGCCGCCTCTTGCAGCAGGAGATCTTCGGTCGCTTCGTGCTGCTCGAGCAGCTCGACGCCCATGGCGCCGAGACCTGCCGCGCCGTCGACATGAGCCGCGAGCTCTCGCCCATCGTCACGGTGCGACGGCTGCCGCGCTGGGGTCGCTTCACGCAGCGCGAGCACCGCAACTTCGTCGACGCCGCCGCCTTGCGCCAACGCATGCACGGCGAGCTGGTGGCCACCCACGTGGACCACGGCGAGATCGAGGGGGTGCCCTACTGGGCCTCGCAGTTCGTGCCGGGCGTGTCGCTCGATCGCTTCATCGAGCGCGCCGTCGACCGCGGCTATGCCGACAAGGCGCTGCCGCTCACCGTCTGTTACTGCGTGGCGGCGGCGCTCATCGACCTCACCGGCGATCGCGCCGACCGTGGGCCCAACAGCGCCGTGGCGCCGCTGGTGCACCCGCGGCGCATCATCCTCGGCTGGAACGGTCGCCCGGTGTTCTTGGGCACGAGCTACGAGCAATCGTCCCCCGACGACGAGGAGCACCGCTTCACGCCGCCGAAGGCGCTCGGCCGCCTCAAGCCCTACTCCGACGCCTACGGTGTGGCGGGCCTCATCGTCGAGAGCTGCACGGGCCAGCCCTTCGACGCCAACGTCGACGTCACCACCGCGCGCGGGCCGCTTGGCACGGTGCCGGCGGAGCTGCACCGCGCGGTCGGCAAGGCCATGCGCATGGAGCACCACGACGCGCGCGAGCTGCTCAACCTGCTCGAGCCCTTGATGAAGGCGGCGGGCGGCGGGCACTTCTCCGACTGCGCCGGCGTGCTCGAGGAGCTGTTCGCCGACACCCACGCCGCCGACGAGGGCATGAACGAGCGCGACTACGCGCTGGCGCGCCGCCTGCGCCGCCGCTTGGCCAAGACCGATCAGGTGCGTGAGGCGGTCACCAGGAAGCTGCACATCCGACCGGCCTCGCAAGAGGGCCCCGCCTTCCTCGAGAAGGAGCCCGATCTCGAGGTGCCGGCGGGCATGATCACGGTGCAAGGGGGCCGCTTCTTGTTCGGCACCGCGCTCGACGCGCCTCGCTACGTCGACGTCAAGCCCTTCCTCATCGACAAGCACCCGGTGACGCACCGCGAGCTCAAGGCCTTCCTCGACGCTACCGGCACGGCGGCGCCGTGGGGGCAGGTGTACCCCGAGGCGATGGCCAACTGCCCCGTTGCCAACGTCAGCCACGAGCTGGCGCTCGCCTACGCCGCGTGGGCCAAGAAGCGCCTGCCCTCCGAGGTGGAGTGGGAGCTGGCAGCCCGCGGCTTCGACGGTCGCGCGTGGCCTTGGGGCCACGAGTTCGATCGCGATCGCATGGCGCAGACGTGGATGAAGCCCTGGGACACGCGCGGCACCGTGCCCGTGGGCAGCTTCTCGCCCGCGGGCGACAGCCCCTTCGGCGTCGCGGACCTCGGCGTTGCGTGGGAGTGGACGGCCGACGCCGGTCGCGGCGGCACCTGGGTGGTGCGCGGCGGGCCCTGGCGCAACCGCGTGGAGCCGCCGCAGATCGGCAACCGCAGCCACGAGGAGCGCCCCTCGCCCGACGTCACCTTCCGCTGCGCGCGCTCGGTGGTGGGCGACGCCCCGTCGGGCGTGGCCGGGCCGCTCAACCCCGCGCTCGACGAAGAGACCAGCGACGACGGGTAGCGTCCCTTCCAGCTCAGGGGTCAGGGCCAGGTGAAGCTCGCGTCGCTCGACCAGGGGCCGTAGCTGCCGCCGCTCTTGCTGCGCACGCGCCACACATAGGTGCTGTTGCGCAGCTGCGGCCAGAAGCTCACGGAGCTGGCGCTGCGCTGGTAGCTGAAATAGGGATGCAACGCGCCCGCGGCGTCGCGCGTCTCGATGGTGAACTGATACTCGCTGGCGCCGGCCACGGCGTCGCACGAGAGCGTCACGCTGCTCGAGCTGACGCGCACGCCGTCGGGTGCGAGCCCGGTGGGCGCGCCGTCGACGGGCGGCGGCGCTGGCGGCGGTGCTGGCGGCGGCGCTGGCGGCGGCGCTGGCGGCGGCGCGTCGGGCCGTGGGCCGCTCACGGTGCCCCAGTCGAACTGCGCCCACGGCGACCACTCGCCGTAGCCGCGCGCGTTCTGCGCCCGCGCCCGCACGCGATAGACGAAGCCGAGCAAGCTCGACGACGGGTACACGCTGCGAAAGGCGTTGGCCGTGGTCCACGTGTAGTAGGCGACCCAACGCGCACCCGTCCATCGCTCGAGCGCGAATTGGTAGCGCGTGGCCCCGGGCACCACGCCGCTCATGAGCTTGGTGTAGCCGAGGCGCGTGACCGTGCCCGTGCTCGGCCACAAGCGCTCGGGGGCAGGGGGTAGCGTGGCGGTGATGGGCGCAGCATCGTGATCGACGACGACGGTGGGCGGGGCGTCGACGATCATGGTGTTCTTGTCGGCGCCGTAGCCGCAGATGGCCTGCTCGGCCCACTGCTTGGCCGCGGGCGCCTCCCAGCCGCCGAAGCGCTCGCTCTCCCACGACGAGAGCGAGGTGCGGAAGTTGTACCAGGCGTACCAGAGCGGCACGTCGGCGAAGCGCGTGGTGTTGTTCAGGTAGCTGCGCCAGAAGCCCGGGCCCGTGTAGATGCCGCAGCTGATGCCGTGGCTCGCCTCGTAGCTGCGGCAGCGGTCCACCGCCTGCTGCACCTTGTCGATGAGGGCGTTGGCGCCGAGGCCGCGCGGGTCCTCTTCCACGTCGAGCCACAGGCGCCCGATGGGCCGATCCTCGACGATGGCCATGGCCTCGTCGACCTGCCGCGCCATGTCTTGGTCCCAGTAGAGATACTCGTAGGCGTCCACCGTCATGCCGCGCGCCACGGCCAGGTCGAGCTGCTGGCGCGTGATCTCACCTACCTGCGTGCCGGCCACGATGTGGCGCACGCCCGAGTCCCAGAAGCACTCCACCTCCTCCTCGGAGACCGGGCCCTCCCAGAAGGAGATGTCGAGCGCGAACACCGCCCCCGCCGCCGCATCGCCCAGAAACACCGGCGCCGGCACCAGGGGCGCGCCCTCGCTGGCCTCGTCGCCCATGGGGGCCGGCTCCTCGCCGACCTCGTGCAAGCAGGAGGCGGTGGCGAGCGTGGCCAGGCAAAAGAGAACGTGTGTTCTGAACATGGCGACTCGTATCGCGCACGATTGACGTGCCGGTCAATCGTGATCCGCCGGCATCGGTCGGATGACGGAGGACGGCCCCGCTGCGCTCACGCCGTCGGCGGCTCGCCCACGCCGAAGCTGACCCGCAGGCGGTCTTGCATGTGCAAGAGCGCCTCGGCCACGCGCTCGTGCGCGCGCACGCGCACGTGGTCGCCGATCTTGCGGTAGGCCCGCGCCAGCGACGCGTGGATCGACACCACGCTCGGGCCGAGCACCAGCGCGCGCGTCAGCGCTGTGAGGGCGCCGCCGAGGTCGTTGACCTCGTCGAGCAGGTAGCTGCCGAGGGCCTCCAGCGCCTCGGCGCTGTCGGGCTCACGCGCTACCGCGGACTCGAGCTCGAGCTGTCGATCGGTGACCACGTTGGCCAGATCGACCACCTCGATGCCGCCGGCGGCGAAGTCTTCGAGCTGCTCGCGCATGGTTGGCGTGAGCGCCTTGAAGAAGATGCCGAGCCCGCGCGCCTCGGGCGGCCCCGAGATGACGCGGCGGATCACGGTGCCCTCGAGGTGGAACTCGTCGTCGGTCTCGGGGTGCAGCATCACCACGTCGACCTTCTGCCCCACCTCTTTGACGAGCGGCGTGAACAAGAAGGTGCCGCCGCGCTCGAGGTCGGTGCTCAAGAAGTAGCGCAGCGTGGTGACGTCGGGGAAGCGCATCATCACCACGCTGCCCGGCGCCACCGCGCGGCCGTGCTCGTCGACGCTTGGGGCCACAGACGCGCTCGGCGCCGGCGGGGGCGCTTCGGTGCCCACGGCCTGGGGCAGCACGCGCGCGAAGGGCGTGCTGGTGCGCGGCAAGGCCGCGGCCGGCGAGGCGCCCGCGAAGGTGTCGCGCGCGCGCAACTCGACGATGAAGCGCTCCCAGGCGTTCTTGGCGTCTTTGGAGAGCGCGAACATGTCGACGCCCGCGCCGGGGCCGCGTGGATGATCGGCGCCCACCAGGCGCGCCACCATGCACATGGCCTCGACGTCACCCACGCCGGGGCAGCGGAAGCGCACCTGGATGAGCTGTCGGAGCGGCAGGTGCTCAGTGGTGCGCAAGAAGGCGCCGTGGCGGCTGACGTCGGCGGTGGTGACGGTGAGGTCGCTACCGCGCCGGTGCAAGAGCACCGGGATCTCGACCGCGTAACGCGGGAAGCGCCGCTGGTCGCGTCGAGTGGCTTCCTTCTCCATCAGCGCCTCCGCGCCTCGGCGCGCCCGTCGGTGTCGCCGGAGAGCGGCGGACCGGGGTCGACGAAGCGGTCGAGCAAGGTGTGCAGCATGGCGGCGCTCTCGGCGGCGTCGACGCGGGGCGGCCAGCGCAGCAGCGCGGCGTCGCGTTCGCCGAGCCCGGCGAGCCAGGCCGATAAGAGCACGGTGTCGGCGTCGGGGTCATCGTCTTCGTCGGGGTCGAAGGCGAGCTCGAGGTCGTGATCGCTGTCGGCGATGGCGCGGCCCAACGCTTGCGCCACCCGCGACCACGCCTCGGGGTCGCCGTCGACGAGCGCACCGTCGGCGAACAGCTCGCGGTCGCGCGCGCCCGTGCGCAAGCGCACTACGTCGTCGGCGGGGGAGAGCACCAGCACGCCCACGTCGACCACGCGCAAGCACAGCTCGTCGTCGGCGCCCTCGGCATCGTGGATGATCAAGGGCTCGGCGCCGGCGGGCGCGATCACGCTGCCGGGCGCGAGCGCGGCGCGCGCCACCACGCGCAAGAACGCGGCGCCGCCGAGCACGTCTTCCACCTGGGGCTCGCGCGCCGACACCAGCGCCGACAGGCGCGCCTGCACGCGGGCGCGGAAGCTCGCGGCCGCGTCGTCGATGCGCGCGCGCGCGTCGTCGCTGGGCCAGGGGCTCGCGAACAGGCGCGGCAGGTCCACGGGCAGGCCGACGGTGGCCTCGCGGTCATCGATGATGCTGTTGCCGATCCAGGTGAGCAGCCGCGCGCGCGCGCGCGCCACGCCATACACCGTGGCGTCGCGCGAGACGGCGATGCTCTTGACCTCGAGCGACAGGCGCCGCTGGTAGGCGGGATCGTCGCCGCTGCCGGCGGCGCCCGGCTCCGACCACAAAGCGCCCTCGGGCCCGCACAAGAGCGCGGCGCCCTCGCTCTCGACGAAGCGCCACAGCGATTGCTCCGGCGGCGGCGGCGCCAAGGCGCGCAAGAGCGCAGCGTACGAGGCCGCCGAGGTGGCGCAGGGCACCACCACCAGGCGCTGGTCATCGCCGCGGGCGATGAGCACGATGAGCTCGCCGGGATCGGCGGTGACCGCCGTCCACTCCACCGCGGCGCCGCCGAAGTCGGTCACCAAGCGCCGCAGCGGCACGTGCGGTGGTGGCCCGCGCAGCGACGAGAGCCGCGCGGTGACCGCGCGCGAAAGCGCCGCGTCGCCGAGCATCTCGACGATGCGCGGCGGCAACAAGTGCGTGCGACCGGCGCCCACGCCGTCGAGGTCGGCGAGCGCGATGGCCGCCAGGCGCCCGAGCGGCAGCTCGACGCCCACCTCGTCACCGGGCGCCAAGGTGTCGTCGAGCCCGTCGATGCGCGCGCGCGCCTCGTCGGCGGTGAGCTGCCGGTGCGGATCGGGGTCCTGCGTGACGATGGTGAAGAAGCGAAACACGCCCAGCGTGCCGTCGGCGTCGCGCCGCGCCTGCACGGGCGGCTCGAGCTCGGGCGGCCGCTCGCGCGGCCACGAGCGCAGCGCGTCTTTGCGCGCCGCCGCTTCGAGCAGCGCGGCGAACAGCTTCTCGAGGACGCCCTCGTCTACCTCGATCGGATCGCGCCCGTTATCCACGGCGCCACACTATCGCCGAAGGGCGCGCGGTTGAACGGCCTACAGCGGAGACCCTTGTATTGATCGAGCCCGGCGCAGGGACGTGCCAGGAGCCCAAGGAGTACCGCAGCCGCGTACCTCGTGGTACGCGGCGAGGACGCGACGCAGGCATCGTGGCAAGGACGCGCCCCGGCGACCATCAATGCAACTGGTCTCCGCTGTAGGCGCACGCTTCTCGCGCCGCGTCGGCACGGACCGGGCCAGTGCCGCGCGCGCGCGCCCCGCTGTATGGTGTGCCCGATGACGGTAGCGGCCCTGCCCGCCATCGGTGGCTACCAGGTCGAGCGCGAGCTCGGCGCGGGCGGCATGGGACGGGTGTACCTGGCGACCGACCCGGCGCTGCAGCGCAAGGTCGCGCTCAAGGTGCTCTTGCCCGAGCTGCTCGAGCAGCGCGAGATGCGCCAGCGCTTCCTGCGCGAGGCGCGCGCGCTGGCGCGCGTGTCCTCGCCGTACGTGGTGGCGGTGTTCGCCGTGGGCGAAGACCCCACGGTGGGCCCCTTCGTGGTCATGGAGTACCTCGAGGGCGAGGACCTGCAGGCGCGGCTGCGGCGCGAGGGACGCATCCCGTGGCAGCAGGCCGCGCGCTACGGCAAGGACGCCATCCTCGGGCTCAAGGCCGCAGAGGGCGCGGGCATCGTGCACCGCGACGTCAAGCCGGCCAACCTCTTCGTGGTGGGCGAGCGCGCGCTCATCACCGACTTCGGGCTGGCGCGCGAGATCCAGGGCGCCGGCGTCACCCAGGCCGGCCTGGTGGTGGGCACGCCCGCGTATCTGGCGCCCGAGGTGATCCGCGGCAGCCCGGCCACCGGCGCCAGCGACCTGTACTCGCTCGGCGCCACCCTCTTTCACCTCGTCGCCGGCCGCCCGCCCTTCACCGAGGAGAGCCCCCTCGAGGTGCTGGCCACCGCCCTGCGCGCCGAGGCGCCGGCGCTCGCTGCGCTGGTCGAGGTGCCGCCGGCGCTGTCGTCGCTGATCGCCCGCATGTTGGCCAAAGACCCCGCCGCGCGGCCGCCGGGCTGGGACGCCCTCGATGCCGAGCTGGCGCAGATCCTCGACGCTGCCACCACCGGCGCGCACGCGCCGCGCGCCAGCACCACGCAGCTGTTCGGCTCCCAGCCACCACCGGCAGCGCCGGTGGCCGCGCCCTCGGCGCTCTCGCTCGCGGCGGCGCCCGCGAGCGCGGGCCTGCTCACGAGCGGCTCCTTGCCCACCATGGCGGTGCCGCCACCCTCGTCGCCCGGCGCTGCGCCGGCCCCGCCGGTGGCCGCGCCGCCCGCGCTCATCACCTCGGGCGAGCTCGCCGCCAACGCGCCGCGCGTCAAGACCTCGACGTTGACGGTGATGATGACCGACATCGCCGGCTACTCGGAGCGCACCGGCCGCGTGTCGCGCGAGGAGAGCGCGCGCTGGCTGGCGCTGCACGACGCGCTCTTGCAGCCCGTGTTTCGCGCCTTCGGCGGGCGCGTGGTCAAGACCCTGGGCGACGCCTTCCTGGTGACCTTCCCCTCGCCCACCGACGCGGTCTTGTGCGCGTGCGCGGTGCAGGATCGCTTGTGGCAGCACAACCGCGCGGCCAACGCCGCCGACCACCTCGAGGTGCGCATCGCGCTCTCGGCGGGCGAGGTGCGCCTGGCCAAGGGCGACGTGTTCGGCGAGCCCGTCAACCTGGCGGCGCGCCTGGAGGCGGTGGCGCAGCCTGGCGAGGTGCTCATCACCGACGCCGTGTTCGCCACCATGAACGCCGCCGAGGTGCGCCTGGTGCCGCGCGGCGAGCACAGCTTCAAAGGCATCTCGCGCCCGGTGATGGTGTACGCCGCCCAAGCCGACGGCGTGGTGGACCTGCCGCCCTACGGCGGGCGCGCGCTGCAGCGCGTGAAGGACACGCGCATGGACGCCCTGGTGGCGCAAGCGCCCATCGCTGTCGCCAAGGCGCACGACGCCGCGGGCGCGCTCAAGAGCGCGCTCTTGCGCGTGCGACGACCGCAGCTGGTGGTAGCGCTGGTGGCGCTGGCGGCGCTGGTGCTGGTGGCGCTGGTGCTCGGCTCGCTCGGCGACGATCGCCTCGACCGCATCAAAGCCGGCGAGGCCAAGGCGGTGCTGAGCGAGACCGAGGCCATCGCCGAGCGCGCCCGCACCGGCACAGACTGGGCCGTCATCGGTCACGCGCGCCTCAGCTTGGGCGCGCGCGAGAAGGGCTTCGGCGCCTTCGCCGAGGCCGTCAACCTCGGTGTCGCCGACGACGCCATCAAGGGCGCGCTCTTGGTGGGCATCGAGGAGCGGCGCGACGACGGTGCCATCGAGGTGCTGGCCGCCTGGCCCGACGCGGGTATCGACGCCGAGCTCAAGGCCGTTCTCAAGAACGAAGCCTGGTGGCGCAGGCACCACGCCCTCGAGGTGTTGGAGCGGCGCAAGCAGCTCGGCGACGACGAGCGTGTGCAGGTGGCCTTGCTCGATCTCGGCTCCAGCGAGTGCGGCGATCGCCGCCAAGGGCTGCACGCGCTGCGCAAGTACGGCAACGACGAGCGCGCGCTCGACGCCGTGCGCGGGCTCGGCGGCGATCCGCTGCGCAACGCCTGCCTGCTCTTGGAGATCCCGAACGCCGAGAGCGCCATCAAGAAGCGCATGGCGCAGTAAGGGCCCGCGAACGGACAAGTCGATCGGTGATCGCGAGCGAGGCGCGTCGACGGCAAGGAGCCCCGCAGGGCCGTGGCCGTCGCCACGGACCGAGGACGCGACGCCGCCAGCGACGATGGATCGCTCGCGAGGACGACTGAGTTGTCCATTCGCGGGCCCTAAGGGCCGCAGGGCCTTTGTCCTTGTAACCGAACACCTGTTCGGTTAGGGTCCCACCATGGCGAGACCCGTGGGCGCCGACGCCGCTGCCACCAAGGCCCGCATCCTCGACGCCGCGCGCGCGCTGGTGGCCGAGCACGGCATCGACGGCACCTCCATCAGAGACATCGCCGCTGGCTCCAGCGTCTCCCTGGCCACGGTGCTGCACTACTTCGGCAGCAAGGAAGGCCTGTACGACGCCTGCATCGACGCCATGTACGCCGAGCTCGACCAGATGCGCGACGCCATCTTCGCCACCTTCCGCCCCGGCGCCACCGTCGAGCTGCTGCTCGACGAGGCCGTGGTGGCCGCCGCGCGCTTCGTGCGCCAGCACCGCCAGGCCAACCGCATGCTGTTGCGCACCATCCTCGACGAGGGCGGTATGCGGCCCGAGCGCCGCGATCGCTACCTGGGCGCCTTCCTCGACGACGTCGCCGGTGGCCTGGCGACCGTGGTGGGCATGGCTCCCGCGCAGGTGAAGATCCGCCTGCAGAGCCTGGTGCACCTGATGGTGCGCTACTCGCTGCACCCCAGCGCCGAGCTGAAGATGATCACGGGCGCCACCACCGAGGCCGAGGCCATCGCCGTGGTCGACCGGCACCTGCTCGAGGTGGCGCGCGCGCTCTTTGGTCCGGGGAGGAACGCATGATCTGCCGTGTGGCCCTGCTAGCGCTGGCGTCGGGCGCCTGCGTGGAGCCCGTCTACGACGATCGCCTGGGCGTGGCCGGCGTGCCCGTCGACGAGGGGGCGTTGGCCGGCCGCTTCAGCCTGGTCTCGAGCGCCGCCGATCTGGCGCACCTGCCCCTGGTCGGCGACCAAGTGAGCGGCGGCATGAGCTTCCTGCTCGTCGAGCGCAGCTGGGACGGCGTCGGCTACGCGCAGACCAACACCCTGTGCCGCGTGCTCAACTTCGATGTCGCCGGCCTGGTCAGCGAGGTCAGCGAGGCGACCGCGCGCACGGTGCCGCCCTTCGCCGTGCCCACGCTCATCGATCACGAGCGCGGCGCCGTCAGCACCGAGCGCTTCGCCGAGCTGTGGGCCGTGCACGACCTCGACGACGGCGACGCCATGCCCACGGCGCCCGACGATCCGCGCTTCTACGACATGGACAGCGACGACAAGCCCGGCGCCACCATGGCCACCTCCGGCTTGGTGAGCGGCGAGGTGTACTTCGCGCAGCGCAAGCTCGTCTCCTACGCGGGCGTGGTGCGCGGGCCCGACGAGTCCTTCGGCCTCATCACGCACAAGAAAGAGGCCACCGTGATCGCGGCCACCGACGATCTCTTGCTGACCCAGGGGGTGCGCGAGCAACACCCTGATCCCAAAGAGAGCTGGTGGCACGAGCAACGCCAGGCCGACGACGCCAGCTGCGATGAGGTCGGCGCCGCCGTCGACGATGGCAGCGTCTCGATGTTGCGGCCCTTCTGATCTGGCATGTAGGCCCAAGCGCTCGGTCGGTGTGGCGTGGATCGCGCGGGTGATGCCCGTCATCGAGGAGCCTGACGCGGTCCGTTACGGTTCGCACCCATGCTTCTCACCCCCAACAAGCCCTCCAAGAACAACCCCCAGCCGCCCGTGGTGCTCGACGTGGACCTGCGCGTGCGCGACTGGACCGTCACGCGCGTGCTCGACCCGGTCACGCCCGGCATGCAAGAGGCCGTCGCCGAGGACGACGACGGCGTGGCCGTGCTCTTGCGCGTGCCCGCCGACGCCGACGCCATCGAGCGCGTCTTCGCCGAGGCCGCGCTGGCGCGCCGGCATCGCCACTGGGGCATCGTCCACACCATCGGCGTGGTCGACCTGAACAACTGGCCCGTCCAGGTGGTGGAGCACGTCGACGGGCTCACGCTCGACAACGTGGCCATGTTGGCGGGCTCGCTGGCGCCCGAGGCCGTGTGCCGCATCGGCAGCCAGCTCGCCATGATCCTGGTGGAGCTGCACCGCGAGCCCGGCGGCTTCCACGGAGCGCTGTCGGCGGAGCGCGTGCTGGTGGACTCGGCCGGCCACGTGCGCCTCGCCGACCTTGGGCGCGCGCGCCCCGAGCAGCTCTTCCGCCTGCTCTCGCCGGAGCGTCGCGCCAGCGGCGGCATGGGCAGCCCCGAGGACGACATCTACGCGCTCGGCGGCACGCTCATCGAGGCCGCCCTCGGTCGCCCGCTGGAGCGCACCGTGGGGTGGATCGACACGCGCGCCCTGGGCGGCGTCTTGCCCGGCCGCCTCATCGACGCGCTCGACGCGCTGGTGGCCCCCTCGGGCAAGCGCCTGAAGAACGCCTCGGCGGTGATGCGCGTGTTCGAGACCCTCGAGACCACCTTGGGCGACGGCGCCATGCGCTTGAAGAAGGCCGTCGACTACGCGCGCATCGGCGCCGCGCTCGGCAGCACCGCCAAGGAGCGCCCTGCCCCGAAGGTGCCCCAGAAGGTCGAGGCGGCGCCCAAGAACGTCGACGTGGCGCACCCCACGCAGCCGCCCTACGACCCACCCGCGGGCCTCGACGACGATCTCGGCGCCGCGCCCGACGCCCTCACCGAGACCGCGCTGTCGCCGCCCGAGCCCTTCGCGCCCTTCGAGGATGCAGCGCACGAGCACGACGAAGAGCTGCAGGCCACCGATCCCGGCAGCGTGCCGCCCTTTGCCCCCTTCAGCGAGGCGGTGCCATCGCCAACGGAGGAGATCGCCGCCGACACCACCAGCCCCGAGCAGGTGGCGCCCGTCGACTCGGTCGCCGTGGCTAGCCAGGCGCAGCGCTTCTTTGCCGGCGCCGATCAGTCCACCGACGAGATCGATCGCCTGCGCCCCGTGGCCGTTGCCACCGGCACCGCCGCGGCGACGAAGAAGAAGTGGCCGCTGTTCTCGCGCATGATCGCGTGGGGCTTCTGCGCGCTCCTCGCCGTCAACGTGCTGTCGGCGCTGTGGGTGCTCATCGAGCCCCCGCTCTCGCGCGCCACCGGCGTGGCGCTGCCCCGCTTCCCCTACGCGGACCTGTCCTTCGACCAGATGGCGATGTCGGCCTTGTCCTCGGCCACGCCGGATTTCGACGCTCCGGGGCTCGCCCTCAGCGATGACGAGGCCGCCAAGCTCGGCGATGCCTTCGGCGCAGCCCTTGCCGCCGAGCTGGCCAAGGTGCCGCAGGACGGCGCGCCGCTGGCCGCCGAGGACGCCGCGCCCGTCGTTGGTGGCGACGAGCAGCCGGTGTTCACCAAGGACGAAGAGAAAGAGCTCGCCGCCGCGTTCGCCGCGCTGGCCGCCGAGCTTGAGAAGGGCAAGCCCGCCGGCGAGGGCGCGGCCCTGGCCTTCGACGACGCTGCGCCGGCTGCTGCTGCGCCGACACCGGCGTTCGGCAGCGCCCCCGGCTTCGGCGGCGCGTCGGGGCGTCCCGTCGGCGTGCCGCGCCGCAAGGCCGCAGTACTGCCGCCTGCACCGGAGCCCGTGAAGGAGAGCAAGCCCGCCAAGGTGGAGAAGCCCGTGAAGCACGAGGCTGCGCCGCCGCCACCCCCACCCGCAGCCAAGCCCGCGCCGGCCAAGGCGCCCAAGGCGGCCGCGGCGGCCGCGCCCGCGCGCGTCGAGTCCGCCGCGTCGACGGAGCGTCGCATCATCGGCATGGCGGCCCCGGCCAAGGCCACCAAGCCCGTCAAGCTCACCATCGAGGCGCCCGCCGCCATGCGCGCCCGCGCCGAGGTCAAGCTGCGCGACTGCGAGCTCGAGGAGGCCGTGGTGGGCGTGGTGCGCGTGGGCAACGGCGGCAAGATCAAGAGCGTCACCACCGACCCGCTCAACACCTGCGTGGCCAAGAGCCTCAAGCAGACCCTCGAGGGCTTCTCCGAGGACTCGCCCTTCGAGGTGACGCCCTGACCCGCTGATCGGTCCTCGTCGATGCCGCCTCAGCGCGCGTGCGAGGGCAGGGCGCCCTTCACGGCGTCGAACAAGCCCGGCACCGCGTTGGTGTTGGCCGCGTTGACGAGGAAGGTGGGCACGCTGCCGCCCGGCGAGGTGTACACCCAGTAGGTGGCACGGGTGCGCGTACCGCCGTCGAGGGGCTCGAGCTCCCAGCGCCCGTCGAGCACGGCGATGCGCACCACGCCGTCCACGGCAGCGGGGCCGTCGGCGTTCGACTGCGTGAAGGCGTGGTGCATCACGACGCTGCCGTCGGCGCGCGTCAGCTGCCGGTGCGTGATCTTGACGGTGTAGTCGCGCTCGGCCACCAGGGGCGCGTTGATGCGCTCGTAGCTCCACACGGTGCTGCCCTCGCGTTTGAGCACGCGCGACACCTTGGTGTAGGGCATGAAGTCTTGGTAGTGCGCGTTGTCGTCGAGCACGCGGTGCACGTGCTCGGGGCTGGCGTCGAAGGTGCCAATCGCCAGCACCTCGCGCACCTCGGAGCCCGGACGCGCGCGGTTGTACACCACCAGGCCCTTCGCCTTGGCCACCTCCTGCCAGCCCTCGTCGGCGGGCGCGAGCGCGAACAGGAGGGCGAGCGTGAGCATGGGGCGAGGCTAGCAGGTTGACGTTCGACGGCCCGCGCGCGCGCCGCATGCGCGGCCGAAGCACCGAGAGCGAGAGATCTCCGAGGCGATCTAGCAGGCTGCGGAAAAACTCCGTTTTCCGCAGCCTGCGGCTCGGGTGGGGGGCCCCGGCGAGACTTGTTCTCGACGGGGGGAGGGTCTGGCACAGACCCTCCAACGGAATTGGCAGGGTGCTGAAAAGACCTTTTCCGCACCCTGCTAGACCGGACCGCGCCACGATCCGGGCCGCGCTGGGCTCTCGGCTTTGCCACGGGGCGGCCCGCGGCCGGGCGGCAGGCGCGTGATGTGCGGCCCGTTGGCGGGGCGTGGGCGCTCGTCGCGCGGCCGCTCGCCACGGGGGCGCTCGTCGCGCGGGCGCTCCCCATGGGGCCGCTCGTCGCGCGGCCGCTCGCCACGTGGGCGCTCGTCGCGCGGGCGCTCCCCATGGGGCCGCTCGTCGCGCGGCCGCTCGCCACGGGGCCGCTCCTCGCGCGGCCGCTCGCCCCGGGGTCGCTCGTCGCGCGGGCGCTCCCCACGGGGCCGCTGGTCGCGCGGGCGCTCCCCACGGGGCCGCTCGTCGCGCGGCCGCTCGGGTGGCGGACGGTTCGCGTGTGGCCGGTTGCCCTGCGGCTGGTCTCCCCGTGGACGATCGAGACCGTGACGACGAGGCGGCGGCCCCCGCTCGGCGCGCCGCTGGAAGTCACGTTGGCGCCGGCTCTGGTGACCGCCGTGCAGCGCGGCGTCCTCGGGCTCGGTGGCCCGCTCGAGCGTGCCGCGCGAGTAGTGATGCCAGAGCGGCACGCCGCAATCGGCGAAGCGCAGCAGCCCGGGGTCGAAGCGCGCCAGATGCTCGGTGACGTTGCGCAGGTCGCGGCACAGGATGGCCTCCGCCTGGTTGTTGCTGGCCGCGTCCACGACCTGCGGCATGTCGATGATGGTGGGGCCGTCGCGCGCGATCAGGATGTTGAAGGCCGACAGGTCACCGTGCACCTTGCCCGAGGCCAGCAAGAGGCGCACCTGGCCGTAGATCTCGCGGTGCAAGAGCCGCGCGACCTCGGCAGTGAGCTCGAACTCGGCGAGCCGCGGCGCCGGCGCGCCCTCCGCGTCGACCAAGAGCTCCATCAGCAGCACGTCTTCGTAGAGGAACAGCGGCTCCGGGACGCGCACACCGGCGTGGAAGGCCTCGAGCAGCGCGCGGTACTCCATGTCGCGCCAGCTCTCCTCGACGAGCGCCTTGCCGTAGCTGGTGCCCTTGCGCATGGCGCGCTTGTCGCGCGTGTTGCGCGTCTGGTTTCGCCCCTCGGTGTAGTCGGCGGTGGCCTTGAAGGCGCGCAGCTCACGCTCCTTGTAGACCTTGGCAGCGATCAGCTCGCCGCGGCGCTCCACGACGTAGACCGTGGCCTCCTTGCCGCTCATCAGCCGGGCGTGTACGGCGTCGATCAGCCCGTCATCGACGAGCCGCTGCATCGTGTCGTCGCCCACGACCTACCCTCCTCGAAGCGCGTGACCCGAGGGTCATGGTGCATGGCGAGAGGGAAGCCAAGGCCCCCGGGTTACGTCGCGCTCAGACCCGGAGGGGGCCCTTCCGAGTTCAGGGACACGCCCTAGAGCTCGTTTCAAAACCCCTCCCGTCGCGTGCATCGCGCCAGGCGGGCGATCACTGCGTTGCTGCGGGCCGACCATCCGTCGAGGATGGCCGGCTCCTCGCGCCTTGTGCTCACCCGCCTGGC
>JADZDP010000244.1 GCA_020850995.1 Deltaproteobacteria bacterium | reverse complement strand
CTCCTTGCCCTCGGGCAACGCGAAGGTGCACGGCGCGATGCACAGCATGCGGATGCGCTTGTCCATGCGGATCCATACCTGCGCGCCATGAGGCGTGGAGCCGAAAGCGACCAGGTGCGTGCCTGGCATCGACGGGACGGGATCGAGCGGCGCTAAGGGCGGGAGCTCGAGCCCGGCGTCGCTGCTCGCGGCGTTGGCCGTAGGGCTGGGCGTCGGCATCGGCGTCGGCGCTGGTCCGGGCGTGCCCGCAGGCGCAGCGTCGGGGATGCCGCCCGGGCCCTTGGCGGGCGACGGAGGCGAGGGTGCCACCACGGTGGGGCCAGCGTCGGTGCCGGCGCGCTCGCCGGTAACGACGGCCACGCCCACGACGAGCGCGAGCACCGCGCCTGCTCCAGCGGCCACCGCCGGCCACTGCGGCCGGCGCGGCGCTCGCATCGCGGGCAGCTCGGCGGTCACGTCGGGGATCTCGAACAAGGGCGTGGGCGGCAAGGGAACCGGGGCGGGCGCGAGCGCAGCGCCAGCGTCGTCCGGGCGGGCAGCGCGGCGCTCGCCGGTGATGCCCTCGAAGCTCGGCTCGTCATCCTCGTCGAGCGCCATGGGCGGCGGCGCCACGGTGGCGTCCGCCGCCACCGTCGCCCAGCCGCTCGAGTTCTTTGGCACCGCCACCGAGGGCGCCGGCCCTTCGTCGACGCTTGGGGCGAGACCAACCGCGTCGGCCAAGGCGCCGATGGCCAGCGACACCTCGTGCATCGACGGTGGCCGCGCCGCGGGGTCCTTCTCGAGGCAACGCGCGATGAGCCCGTCGAGCGCGGCGGGCGCGCTTGGTACGAGCGAGCGCACACGCGGCGCCGGCTCGAGCAGGTGGCGGCGCACGAGCTCGCCGACCTCACCGACGAAGGGGCGGCGGCCCGCCACCATCTCGAAGAGCAGCACGCCGAACGAGTACATGTCGACGCGGTAGTCACCGGCCAACTGGCGCAGCTGCTCAGGCGCCATGTACGCGGGGGCGCCGATCAAGGTCCCGGGCACGGGCTTCTCACCCTGGCTCTGCATGCGGGTGGCGCCGAGCTCGAGCAGCTTCACGAAATCAGGCGTGCCGTCACGTCGCACCAGGAAGACGTTGGCCGGCTTGAGGTTTCGGTGCACCACGTCGACATCGTGGGCGTGGGCCAGCACCGCGGCCAGCTGGCGCGCGATGGCGAGCGTGCGACGTAGGTCGAGGGCCCCGCGCTTGAGGAGGTCGGAGAGCGTGCGGCCGCGCAACAGCTCGGTAGCAAACAGGCGCAAATCGAACTGGTCGACGACGTCGGTGACCTCGACGGTGTTCTCGTGCTCCACGGCCATGAGGGCGCGCGGCTCCGAGAGGAACAGCGTGACCACCTCCTGCTGCAGCATCAGCTCTGGGCGCAGCACCTTGAGCACCACCTCTTGGCGGTCGCCGTGGTGCTCGCCGATGAAGACCGCGGCCATGCCGCCGCCGCCGATCTCGCGGCGCAACAGGTAGTTACCGAGCGTCTCGCCTGGGCGCATGCGCCGACCTCGCGCGTTCGCGCTTGCCTGCAGCGCGGCGAAGCGCGCGCTGCGTAGCTGCGACGCGTTCTACTCCGTCAGGCCCGCTTGGTCGACCTCGAAGGTCGCCCCCTGCAGCGTGGCGGGACGGCACTCGTCCTGGCAGGTCTGGGTGGGGCAGAGCTCGTCGGTCACGAGGATGGGCGGTGCGTTGTCGGGGTCGAGCACGATGTCGGCCGCGCGTTCGTTGCAGCCGTCGATCTCGGTGTCGTCGGGCAGACAGTTGGTGCTGGGATCGACCGCGTCACCGTCGTTGATGGGCGAGCGCTGTTCGAGGCAGGTACAGCAGATCGCGAGCTCGCCGGTCCCGTCGGGCACCACGCACGAGGTGGCGGCAGCGCCCAGCAGGACGGTGAACATCGCGCCGAAGGTTCGCGAACGGAGTCGGTTCATGGCTGTGCTGCTCCTCTCGATGCAGTCGCGGCGAGCACGGCGATCGCGGTACCTCGCTCGGGCCTCACTGCGTGAGCAGCGTGGGCCCGGTCCAGCAGCGAGATGACTCGTTGCCGGGCAGCGACCATCCCACCGCACCGTTCTTCTTGCACTTCGACATCTCCAGCGCCTGACGCTGATAGCTCGCCACTTCGAGGCTCTTGTACGACTTGCCGACCAGCGGCAGGCCGCTCTTGCAGTCGTCGGTCAGGCGAAAGCTCGCAGCCACGTCGACGACGTAGACCTCGCCCTTGATCTTCCAGCGTGGGTTCTCGGTCTTCCACGTCTCGATCATCGCCTTCTCGGCGCAGGTGGGATCCCAGGCGTCGCGCGCCACCCATTGCACGTGCTGCTCTCGCGGCGTGCCGCCGCAGCCCGCCATCATGCCCAGTGCGATCAGCGCGATCAGCGCACCCAGCCAAAACACCTTGCGCATCTCACCCCTCCCAGAAGCTGGTCTCGAGCAGCTTCTTGTGTGCTTGCGACTCGATGAACACCTGCAAGAGGGCGGTGTCGAGCATGCCCTTCTTGGCCTCGGTGGCCAGGATGTCGACGGCCTTCTCGTGCGGCAGCGCCTTCTTGTAGGGGCGATCCTTCGCGGTCAACGCATCGTAGATGTCGGCGATGGTCATGATGCGCGTCTGCGGCGGGATCTCTACCGCGGGCACGGCGCGCGGGTAGCCGTCACCGGTGAGCTTCTCGTGATGCTTGTAGGCGATATCGGGGATGCGCCGCAGGTCGCGCGTCCACGGGATCTGGCGCAAGAACTGATAGGTGTGGGTGACGTGGCTCTCGATCTCGAGGCGCTCGCTCTGGTTGAGCGAGCCGCGCGTGATCGAGAGGTTGAGCCGCTCGGGCTCGGTGAGAAGCTCGAGCTCTTCGCCGCGGCCGTTCGTGAAGTGCCGCGTGCGCAGCTCCGCCAGGCGCTCGAAGCCGCCCTCCTCGAGCACCGTCGGCCGGTTGCACTTCTCGATGAAGGCCCACATCTCGTCGAGCTCGGCCATCGCGCGCGCGCGCTCGCGATCGCACTCCGCGCACACGTCGCGCGCCGGGCCCGCGAGGCCGTGCGGCTCGAGCGCCGCCACCTTGCGCAGAAGGGCCTCGATGTCCACGCGGGCGCGGGCGTGCTCGAAGCGCTCGCGCAAGAGCGCCAGCTCGTGCTCGTAGAGCTTGTTGGCCTTGACCAGCACGTTCTCGCGCACGCCCACCTTGCCGAAGTCGTGCAACAAGGCCGCGAAGCGCAGCTCCTTGAGGTCATCGTCGCTGAAGCGCACGTCCTTGTGCTCGGGCGGCGGCGTGTGGGTGACCGCTTGCGCCACGGCAACGGTGAGCACGGCGACGCGCTCGCTGTGACCCGAGGTGGTCGGGTCGCGCGCTTCGATGGCGTACACCGAGGCGCGGATGAAGCCGTCGAACAGCTTCTCGATGTCTCTGTGCAGGAAGGCGTTCTCGAGCGCCACCGCGGCGCTGCCTCCGAGCGCGAGCAACAGCTCCTCGTCTTCGGCGGTGAAGGCGGCGCCGTTCTTCTTGTTGAGCGCCTGCAGCACGCCGAGGCAAGCGCCGTTCACGTCGAGCATTGGCGCCGTCAAGATGCTGGTGGTGCGGTACCCGGTCGCCTTGTCGATCTCTTGGTTGAAGCTCGGCTCGTTGTAGGGGTCGTCGATATTGATGACGCTGCGGGTCTGCGCGCAACGCCCCACGATGCCCTTACCCATGGGCACCCGGATCTCGCCGCCGCCGCCGATGCCCTGCGCGATCTTCGACCACAGCTCGCTCTTGTCGCGGTCGACGACGAACAGCGAGCAGCGGTCCGCCTCGACCACGTCCTTGGCGTGATGGAGGATGCCGTCCAATAGGCGGTCGACGTTCTTCTCGGCGCCGAGCGACTTGGCCACCTCGAGGAGGCGCTGCAGCTTGGCGTTGCGCCGCACGAGCGCGTTGGCGCTGGGGGGAGGTATGGTGCCGCTCACGCGGGGAGCGTAGCAACAAATCCCGCGCGCGTGAGGGTGCATGAGCACGGATGACCAATCTGGCCGGCGCGCGCTGCTCTGGCTCGCCATCAGCCTCGCGCTCGTCGTGGCAGCGGTGGCGTTCGTGGTGTGCGGCAGCTTGCCCTCGGCTGATGACGCGCCGTCGGTGTCCAAAGGCGCGGCGCCCGAGCTCGCGACCGCGCCCGACCTCGCGGCCGTGGTTGCGAAAGCGCCATTGCGGGAGCCGGGCGCACCCGTCGACGCGCGCGTGCCGCCAAGCGTCCCAAGCGCGGGCGCGACCGCGAGCGACACCCGCCCTCCGAACGACGCGACGGCGCGCGGCTCCGTGCTCGTCGAGGGTGAAGACAAGCGGAGCGCGGCGCCGGTTCCCGAGCAGCCCGCGGGCAGCCTCGACAAGGAGGTGATCCGCAGCGCCATCGCCGCCATCAAGCCCAAGATCGCCGAGTGCTATGAGTCGGCGCTGGCGCACGACCCCGACCTGCAGGGCAAGGTGGTCGTCGACTTCACCATCGAGGCCGTCGACGGCGGCGGCGGCGTCACCGCCGGCGAGGTGAACCAAACCGACATGAACGCGCCCTTCTTCGAGGCCTGCGTGCTCAAGCAGGTGGTCGACGTGCCCTTCCCCGCGCCCGCCGGCGCCGGCGTGGTCAAGGTGAGCTACCCCTTCAGCTTCTCGAATGGGGCCGACTGACGCCGCGCGCCTCAGCGCATGCGCTCGATGATGGGTGCCAGCGCCGCCAGCACCGACGTCAACACGCCCCGGTCACCCTTGAGCTCGAGCCTGAGCGACGACAGGGGCGCGCCCGCCAGCACGCCGTCGACGGCCCTGGCATCGACGGCCAAGGTGAGCTCGTTGGTGGCCTCATCGATGGGCCCGCGCGCGAGCGCGAAACCGCCGGCCCCACGGACGTCGAAGCGCAGGCAGGCGTCCTTGATGCGCGACAGCGCCGCGAGCGCGGCGTCGAGGTCGCCCGGGCGCGGCGTCTTGGCCGCCGACAGGCCCTGCGCCAAGCGCGGCGCGTGGGGGAACCCGTCGAGCGCCGCTTGCAGGAGCCGCTGCACCAAAGGGAAGGCTCCCTTCTCGACCAGCGCCGACACCAGCGGATCCTTGGCGAAGCCCTTGTGCGCGCTCACCAGGCCGGCCTCGACGGCGAGGGTGAAGGTGCCCTCGCCGGCGGCCTCGATCTCCACCTCGAAGCGGCCCTTGGCACGCAGCGGCAGAGGCGGCGCCAACGCGGCCTCGAGCGCCGCCAGCACCGCCGGTTGCACGCACGCCGCCAGCGTGCCGGGCACCGTGCTCACACCAGGTCCACGGCACCGTCAAACGAGGTCAGCCGGTGCAGGCGCTGCCAGCGCGCGCCAATCTCGTGGGTGTCGACGCGCTTCACCCGATCGAAGCTGAACTCCTCGACGACGAAGCTGGCCATGACCGTGCCCATGACCAAGGCGCGGCGCCACAGCGCCTCGTTGGCCGCCTCGCCGCGCGCCAGGTGCCGGTCGAGCCACCCCATGAAGCCGCCTGCGAAGGTGTCGCCGGCGCCGGTGGGATCGAACACGTCCTCGAGCGGGAAGGCAGGCACGAAGGAGACGTGTTCGTCACGGAAGCACAGCGCCCCGTACTCGCCGCGCTTGATGACGACGGTGAGGCTGCCGCTGCGGCCGTCGATGGCCTGGATGGCGCGCGCGGCCTTGACGATGTTGTGCTCGCCGGTGAACAGGCGCGCCTCGGTCTCGTTCATGAACACCACGTCGACGCAACGCATGGTGCGCTCGAGGGCGGACCGCTTGGTGTTGATCCACAAGTTCATCGAGTCCATGCCGACCAGCTTGGGGTCGTGCACCTGCTCGAGGACGCGGCGCTGCAGGTCGGGATCGATGTTGGCCAGGAACACCGTGTCGGCGTGCGTGTAGCTCTCGGGCAACACGGGGTTGAACATGGCGAACACGTTGAGCTGCGTGTCGAGCGTCGAGGCCTCGTTGAGATCGAGGCCGTACTTCCCGCTCCAGTGGAAGGTCTTGCCCGCTGCCGTCACGAGCCCCGAAGTGTCGATGCCGCGCTTGGCCAGCCACTCGACGTGCTCCTTGGGAAAGTCCTCGCCCACCACCGCGCACAGCTTGACGGGCGCGAAACACGACGCGGCGATGGAGAAGTAGTTGGCGGAGCCGCCCAGCGCCTGGGCGCGCTTGCCAAACGGGGTCTCGATGGTGTCGAACGCGACGCTGCCGACCACGACGATGGACATGACACTCCCTTTGCACCCGCAGGGGGTGCGCCACACGAGCTGCTCAGCCGAGCGCGTCCCCCAGGATGTGTGCGAGGCGGCGACGCGCCTCGCGCGGCATGGCGTCGGGCGCGGTCATGACGGCGCCGCGCGCGACGTCGGCGAAGGGGCTCTTCGTGGGCGCGCCAGGGCCCGCGAGGCGCTCGGCCACGCCGCGGATCACGCGCTGCGCCACCGCCACGTTCTGCTTGAGCACCGCTACCACCGCCTCCACCGACACGTGCGCCTCCTCCTCGTGCCAGCAGTCGTAGTCGGTGGCCAGCGCCAGCGTGCAATAGGACATGCCCGCTTCGCGCGCCAAGCGCGCCTCGGGCAGGTTGGTCATGCCTACCACCGACGCGCCCCAGGAGCGGTGCAGGTGGCTCTCGGCCTTGGTGGAGAAGGTGGGCCCCTCGATGCACACGTAGCAGCCGCCGTCGACGACGGGGGCGCCGCTGGCGCGCGCGGCATCGAGGAGGATGGGGCGCAGCGTGCTGCACACCGGATCGCCAAAAGGCACGTGGCCCACCACGCCGTCGCCAAAGAAGGTGCGCGGGCGCCCTTCGGTCCGATCGATGAACTGGTCGACGACCACCAGGTGACCGGGTGCGATCTCCGCCTTGAGCGAGCCCACCGCCGACACGCTCACGATCATCTCGCAGCCGAGCATCTTGAGCGCGGCGACGTTCGCGAGGTAGGGCACCTCGCTCGGCGAGAAGCGGTGGCCGCGCCCGTGCCGCGGCAAGAACACCGTGCGCGTGCCCGCCAGCGTACCGACGACCAGCTCGTCCGACGGCAGCCCCCAGGGCGTGCTGATGGCGCGGCGCTCGACCTCGCCGAGTCCGGGCATATCGTAGAGGCCAGAGCCCCCGATGACGCCGAGGAACGGACGCTCGCTCGCCACGCACACCTCCCGGCGTCGGGTAGCAGGCGAACGCGGGCGCGGGAAGCCCCCGCGCGCCCCTCTGCCATGACCGCTCAGCCGCCGCCGCCGCCCTGGGCGCGCGCCTGCGAGAGCTTGTCGCCGCCGAGCATGCCGCAGGCGGCGTCGATCTCGAGGCCGCGGGTGCTGCGTACGAAGCACGAGACGTGGCCGCGATCGAGCAGCGCGCGAAACGCCTCGACCCGCTCCGGCGCGGGGCGCACGAAGGGCGAGAGCGGGTGCGTGTTGAAGGGGATGAGGTTCACCTTGACGCGGCGGCCGCGCACCAGCGCCACCAGCCGGCGCGCGTCGTCGTCGCTGTCATTGACGCCGGCCAAGAGCACGTACTCGATGGTGATGCGGCGGCGCGGCGCCAAGGGGAAGGCGTCGAGGGCGGCCAAGAGCTCGGCGATGGGCCAGCGGCGATCCACGGGCATGATGCGGGCGCGCACCTCGTCAGTGGTGGCGTTCAGGCTCACCGCCAGGTGGACGTCGCTCTCGGCGCCCAGGCGCGCGACGGCGGGCACGATGCCCGAGGTCGACACCGTGATGCGGCGCGGGCTCATGCCCTGCCCTGCCGGCGCGGTCAGCAGGCCGATGGAGGCGAGCACCGCGTCGACGTTGTGCAAGGGCTCGCCCATGCCCATGTACACGACGTTCTGCACGCGGCGGGGCGCAGCCCCCACCGGAGCATCGTCTTGCTCGCGCTCGAGGTCGGCCTCGGCGTCGTCCGCCACCAACTGGTTCGATGGAGGCACGGCAGCCTCGTCGAGGTCGCGCAGCACGGCGTAGAGCTGCCCCACGATCTCGCCGGCGCTCAGGTTGCGCACTAGCGGCAGCGCGGCCGTGGCGCAAAAGGCACAGCCCATGGCGCAGCCCACCTGCGACGAGATGCACAGGGCGTTCTTGCCGGGGCCAGACGCGTTCGGGATGTACACGCTCTCGACGAAGCGCCCGTCGAAGGTGCGCAGGCGGTACTTGCGGGTGCCGTCCGTGGCCACCCTCACCTCGTCGACCGCCAGGGTGCGCAGCTCGGCGATGGTCGCCAGCCGATCGCGGAAGGCGCGCGGCAGATCGCTCATCTCGTCGAACGAGCGCGCGCGTCGCTGGTGCAGCCACGCGAACAGCTGCTTGGCGCGAAAGCGCCGCTCCCCCTCGCGCTCCACCAGGGCTCCGAGCGCGGCCTCGTCGAGCGAGAGCAGGTCGACGGGTTGCGACGCGCCGGGCTCGGCAGGGGCGGTGGGCGCGGGATCCGTGGGGGGCATCGGCCGATCGTCGTAGCCACCGCGGGCCGCGGCGCAAAGCGGGGTCATCCCTCGTGAGATCGCTCACGAGGACGGCGAAGGCCGTTGGCAGGTGTGATCGCGGCCGCTACCACGGCGCCGGCTTCAAGGAGCTCCCCGATGTTGTCCCCCCTTCGTTCCCTGGCACCAACCCTCCTGCTCGCGCTCGGCGCCTTCCTGCCGTCCTGCGGCTGCGTCACCACCGTGCAGCCCGACAACGAGATCTGCGACGACGGTGACGACAACGACGGTGACGGCGACACCGACTGCGACGACGACGACTGCGCGCGCGAGGCCGCATGCTCGCTCATCGCCGAGGGCGAGGGCGAGGGCGAGGGCGAGGAGGGCGAAGGCGAGGGCGAGGGTGAGCCCGTGCCCGAGACCAACTGCACCGACGGCCTCGACAACGACGGCGACACCTTCATCGACTGCGTCGACTTCGACTGTGACGCCGCGCCCTCCTGCGCCGAGCGCTGCGACGACGGCGTCGACAACGACGGTGACCGCTTCGTCGACTGCGTCGACTTCGACTGCGATGACCACCCGGCTTGCGTCGGCGAGGGTGAGGGCGAGGGTGAAGGCGAGGGTGAAGGCGAGGGTGAAGGCGAGGGTGAAGGTGAGGGTGAGGGTGAGGGTGAGGTCATCATCGACGAGGCGGGCGACACGCCGAGCGTCGCCACCGTGTTCGGCGCCCTGCCCGGCAGCAAGACCTTCGACATCAACCTGGCCGACGACGTCGACTGCTGGTCGTTCACGCTGGCGGCCGCGTCCGTGGTCGACGTCACGGTGACGGACGGCAGCAGCAACGACTGCCCGCTCTCGTTCGACACCGTGTTGCAGCTCTACAAGGACGGCGTGGCGGTGAGCGACGGCGACGCCGACGACAGCCCGGACGGCGCGGACACCGACACCTTGCCCGACTACTGCGGCGACATCGTCGGCCTGCCGCTGGGCGCCGGCACCTACGTGGCGTGCGTGGAAGACTACGACAACGACGACGTCGATCGCGGCGTCACCTTGGCCATCAGCACGACGACGCCGCCGCCGAGCGACGAGGCCGGCGACACCTTCGCGACCGCGGCGCCGCTCGGCGCCCTGCCCTCGAGCCGCACCTTCAACATCAACCCCACGGAGGACGAGGACTGCTTCTCGTTCAACGTAGCCGTGCAGTCGAGCGTGACCCTCACGGTGAGCAACAACGGATCCACCTGCAGCTCGGGCTTCGACACGCAGGCGACCTTGGTGAGCTCGTCCGACGCCGTCATCGTCTCGGTCGACGACGCGGGAACCGATTTGTGCGGCGACATCACCAACCGCGTGCTCGAGCCAGGCAACTACGCGCTGTGCGTGACCGAGTACGGTGACAACGCCACGCTCGCCAACGTGCGCCTCGACGTCACCGCCACGCCCACCGACGACTTCGGCGGCCTGAGCGCCCCCGGCCGCATCGACCTGCCCGGCAGCCAGACCATGGACATCGCCGTGAATGACGTCGACTGCGTGGCCTTCACCGTGCCGGTGGTGGGCACCATCCTGCTGCGCACCGATAACGGCACCTCGAGCGGCTGCCCCGGTGACACCGAGGTCAAGCTCTACGACGACACCGGCGCGCTGCTCTTCCAAGATGACGACAGCGGCCCCGGCAACACCTGCTCTGAGCTGGTGGAGGACGTCGACGCTGGCGCCTACGTGGCCTGCGTCAACGAGTACGGCAACAACGCCGCCATCAACGACGTGCGCTTGACCACGCAATATCTGGCCGGCCTCTTGTTCACCGAGATCGCCGACCCCGACACCACCGGGGGCGGTGCCAAGTTCGTCGAGATCTACAACGTCACCGGCATCACCGCGCACCTGCGCTCGACGCAGATCCGCCGCTTCACCAACGGCGCCACCACCAACCCCGACTTCGTCACCTTGACGGAAGGCGCCGCCATCCCCAGCCTGGGCGTGTTCGTCGTCGCCAACAGCGCGAGCGGCTTCGACCCGGTGTTCGGCGCCAGCGCGGCCGACCAATACAGCACCGTCATCAACGGCAACGGCGACGACGTGTACCAGATCTACGCGGGCGATCAGGTCATCGACCAGTACGGCGTGCTCGGCCAGCGCCCCGCCGTCGGCACGTCCTGGAACTACCAAGACATCGACGTGGTGCGCGACCTCGAGACCGTGGTGGCGCCCTCGGCCACCTTCACGCTCAGCCAATGGCTGTTCGCCGATCCCGCCACCGTGCCGGGCGACTTCACGCCCGGTACGCCCTGACGGGACGCGGACGCGGTGGGCGCGCCGCTGCTCGCCTTTGGGCAGATGACCGCCGGCGGCGACGTCGACAAGAACGTCGCCGTCTGCGCTGGCTTGGTGGCCGAGGCGCGCGCCCGCGGCGCCTCGCTGTTGGTGTTGCCCGAGTGCTTCGCCTTCATGGGCGCCCACGACGACGACGTCAGCAAGATGGCCGAGCCCCTCGACGGCGCGCTCTTCGATCGCTACCGTGCGCTGGCGCGCGACGCGGGCCTGTGGGTGTGCTTCGGCGGCTTCCCAGAGAAGGTCGACGGCACGCACCACCACAACGCCCACGTGGTGGTCGACGAGCACGGCGCCATCCGCGCGGTCTATCGCAAGATCCACCTCTTCGACGTCACGCTGCCGAGCGGGGTCGAGTACCGCGAGTCGCGCCACACCAGCGCCGGCGACGCCCTGGTCGTCGTCGACAGCCCCGTGGGCAAGCTCGGCCTGTCGGTGTGCTACGACCTGCGCTTTCCCGAGCTGTACCGCGCGCTCGCCGAGCGCGGCGCCGAGGTGCTGCTCGTGCCCGCGGCCTTCACGCTCACCACCGGCAAGGAGCACTGGGAGGCGCTCTTGCGCGCGCGCGCCATCGAGAACGCCTGCTACGTGGTGGCGGCGGCGCAGACCGGGCGTCACAACGAGCGGCGCGACACCTACGGCCATGCCCTGGCCGTGGACCCCTGGGGCACCGTGGTGGCCCAGTGCAAAGACGGCACGGGCATCGCGCTGTGCGAGATCGATCGCACGTGGATGGCCGAGGTGCGCGCCCGCATCCCCGTGTGGCAGCACCGGCGCCCCGAGCTGTACCGAGCCTGATCGCTCACGTCGACAACATGGCCCTCGACGACGTGGCGCCGAGGGGCTATCGGGGCCCCATGACCACGCCTACCTTCAAGAACCTCAAGGCCCCCACCACCGGCGAAGCCATCACTGTCGCGAATGGCAAGCTGAACGTCCCCAACAACCCGATCCTGCCCTTCATCGAGGGGGACGGCACCGGGCCCGACATCTGGAAGGCGAGCCAGTTCGCGCTCGACAAGGCGGTGGAGAAGGCCTACGGCGGCAAGCGCCGCATCACCTGGCTCGAGGTCATGGCGGGCGAGAAGAGCTTCCGCGCCACGGGCGACTGGCTGCCCGAGGACACGCTGACGGCCTTCCGTCACTACCTGGTGGGCATCAAGGGCCCGCTCACCACGCCCATCGGCGGCGGCATCCGCTCGCTCAACGTGGCGCTGCGCCAGATGCTCGACCTCTACGTCTGCCTGCGCCCCGTGCGTTGGTTCAAGGGCGTGCCCTCGCCGGTGAAGGACCCGGGCGCTGTCAACATGGTGATCTTCCGCGAGAACTGCGAAGACATCTACGCCGGTATCGAGTTCAAGGCGGGCAGCGACGAGGCCAAAAAGCTCTTCACGTTCCTGAACGAGGAGCTGAAGGCCGGCAAAAACGTGCGCTTCCCGGAGACCAGCGGCTTCGGCATCAAGCCGGTCTCCAAAGACGGCACCGAGCGCTTGGTCAAGTCCGCCATCGACTACGCCCTGCGCGACAAGAAGAAGAGCGTCACCTTCGTGCACAAGGGCAACATCATGAAGTTCACGGAGGGCGCCTTCCGTGACTGGGGCTACGCGCTGGCCACCAGCCAGTTCCGCGGCGACATCGTCACCGAGCGCGAGAGCTGGATCCTCGACAACAAGGACAAGAACGCCGGCATCTCCGACGTCGACAACGCGAAGCTTGTGGACCCCGGCTACGACCTCATGACCGAGGCGCAGCAGAAGAACATCGTCGCCGAGGTGCGCTCGGTGCTCGACAAGATCGGCGCGTCGCACGGCGGCGGCAAGTGGAAGCAGAAGCTGCTCGTGAAGGACTCCATCGCCGACATCACCCTGCAGCAGGTGCTGACGCGTCCCAAGGAGTTCGACGTCATCGCCACGCTCAACCTGAACGGCGACTACCTGTCGGACGCGCTGGCGGCGCAGGTGGGCGGCATCGGCATCGCGCCCGGCGGCAACATCAACTACGTCACCGGCCACGCCATCTTCGAGGCCACCCACGGCACCGCGCCCAAGTACGCCAACCTCGACAAGGTGAACCCGGGCTCCGTCATCCTCTCGGGCGAGATGATGCTGCGCCACATGGGCTGGAGCGAGGCGGCCGACCTGATCATCAAGGGCATGGACGGCGCCATCGGCAACAAGACCGTGACCTACGACTTCCACCGCATGATGGAGGGCGCCAAGCTCCTCAAGTGCTCGGAGTTCGCGCGCGCCATCACGGAGTGCATGTAACGCGCGCGCGCCGCGCGGAGCCATGATGCGTGCTCTCGTCGCCTCGAGCGCGCAAGCGGCGCCCGCCGACGCGGTGCTCGAGATCGATCGTCGGCTGCGCGCCCTGGGCGCGCGCCCGGGCGCCGACCAGGGTGCGGCACTGGTGTTCTCGACGCTCGAGATGGCGCGCGACCCGGTGGCGCTGTCGGCCGCCTGCGACGATCTGCTGGGCGGGCGCCCCTTCATCGGCTTCGTCGGCGCCACCGTGTTCCACGACGTGCGTCTGCGCGAGCACGCCGAGGGGCTGGCGGTGGTGCTGCTGGACGGCGTGGCAGCGCGCGTGCGCACGAGCCGCCTCGATCAGCCCGCGGTCGACGCCAGCGCCGCGTTGCTCGCCGATGGCGCCGGCGCCCGCGCGCGCTTCGTGGCGGTCGCCGCCGACGCCAGCACACCCGGCCAAGCGGTCGAGGTGCTGCACGCGCTCGACGACCACAGCGCGCCGGTGGCCGGCGCCCTGTGCCTGGCACCACCCGGGCAACGCGCCAGCGTGCTGGCCCCGCAGGTGTCGCCTGGTCCGTGCCTCGCCATGCTCGACGTCGACGGCATGCGCCTGGTGCCCGGCGTGGCGCAGGCAGCGCGTGCGCTTGGGCCGGTGCGCTGCGTGACGGCGGCCAACGCGAACCTGGTGATGGAGCTCGACGGGCGCCCCGCCGTCGAGGCGCTGCTCTCGGATCTGCCGCCCGCGCTGCGTAACCGCATGCCGCAGCTCGCGGGCGCCTTGTGCGCCGGCTTCGGCGTCGAAGACGGCGACGCGTACCTCATGCGCAACGTCGTGGGCCTCGATCCGCAGACGGGCGCGGTGGCCGTGGCCGGCGTGCCCAAGGTGGGCACCGAGGTGGTGTTCTCGCTCCGGGATCAACGCGCGGCGCGCTCCGACCTCGAGGATCTGCTGGTGAGCCTGCGGGAGGGCCTCGGCAAAACGCGCCCCACGGCCTTCATCGTCTTCGACTGCATGGCGCGCGACCGCGAGCTGTTCGGCACCACGAACCACGACGTGCGCCGCCTGATCGAGACCTTCGGCGTCGATGTGCCGGTGGTGGGTGTGGCCGGCGGCGGCGAGATCTGCACGTACGGCGCGCGCACGCACATCTTCGGCTCGAGCTTCGTGGTGGCGGCGGTGCTGCCCGAATAACAGCGCCCGCGCACGCACTATCCCGTCAGCACCTCGCGCGCGATCACCAAGCGCTGCACCTCGCTGGTGCCCTCATAGATGCGCGTGACGCGCGCGTCGCGGTACAGGCGCTCGATGGGGTAGTCCTCGACGTAACCGTAGCCGCCGTGGATCTGCAGCATGCGATCGACCACGCGACCGCACGCCTCGGTGGCAAAGAGCTTGGCCATGCTCGAGGCCTTGGCGGTGCGCTCGGCGCCGCGATCGCGATCGGCAGCGGCGCGCAAGGTCAAGAGCCAGGCCTGCTCGAGCTCACAGCGCGAGTCGGCGATGGCGAACTGCGTGGCCTGCTGCTCGCTCAGCGCCTTGCCGAAGGCCTTGCGCTCCTTGGCGTAACGCACGCCCTCTGCGAGCGCGGCCTCCATGATGCCGAGGGCCTGCGCGGCGATGCCGATGCGCCCGGTGTCGAGCCCGGAGAGCGCGATGGCGTAGCCCTTGCCGACCTCACCGATCACGTTCGCCAGCGGGACGCGCACATCAGTCAGGTGGAGCTGCGCCGTGTTCGACGAGCGCAGCCCCATCTTCTTCTCCTCGGTGCCGGCGTCGAGGCCCTTGGCGCCGCGCTCGACGATGAAGCAGGTGATCCCTTTGCTGCCCGTCGGGTGCGGCCCCGGCCCGTCGACGACGCGAGCAAACAACAGGTGGAAGCTCGCGTGCGTGCCGTTGGTGATCCACTGCTTCGAGCCGTTCAGCACATAGGCGTCGCCGTCTTTCACGGCGCTCATGCGCAAGGCCGCCGCGTCGGAGCCGCTGCTGGGCTCGGAGAGGGCGAAGCTGGCGGGTCCCATCTTGCCTGCGAGGAAGGGCACGAGCCAGCGCTGCTTCTGCGCGGGCGACGCGAAGCGCGACAGGATGTCGGCCACCAGGTTCGACACCGCCATGGTCACGGCCGTCGACGCGCAGGCGCGCGCCACCTCGCTGATGGACAGCACGTAGCTCGTCATGTCGGCGCCCGAGCCACCGTCGTCGACCGGCACCTTGACGCCCAAGAGGCCGAGCTGTGCCAGCTCGCTCACGAGGTCGAAGGGGAAGCGGTGCTCGTGATCGCGGCGCGCCGCATCGGGCGCCACGCGCTCCTGCGCGAAGCGCGCGGTGGTCTCCCACACGAAGCGCTGCTCATCGCTGAGCGCGAAATCGCTGAGCACGCTAGCCCTCCTTGAGCACGGCGGCCGCGATGACCAGGCGCTGGATCTCGCTCGTCCCCTCGTAGATCTCGGTGATGCGCGCGTCGCGATAGTTGCGCTCCACCGGGTACTCCGAGACGTAGCCGTTGCCGCCCAGGATCTGGATGGCCTGGTGCGCCACGAAGGTGGCCGTCTCGCTAGCGGCGAGCTTCGCCATGGCCGCCTCCTTGGTGTACTTGGCGCCCTTGTCCTTGAGCGTGGCCGCGCGCCAGGTGAGCAGGCGCGCGCCTTCGAGGCGCATGGCCATGTCGGCGAGCTTGAACTGGATGGCCTGCAGCTTGGCGATGGGCTCACCGAAGGCCTTGCGCTCCTTGGCGTACTCGACCGCCGTCTCGAGCGCCGCTTGCGCGATGCCGAGCGCCTGCGCGGCGATGCCGATGCGGCCCCCGTCGAGCGTACCCATGGCGATCTTGAAGCCGGCGCCGGGCTCGCCGAGCAGGCTGCCCTTGGGGACGCGGCAGTTCTCGAAGATCAGGTTCGCCGTCGACGACGCGCGGATGCCGAGCTTGTCTTCCTTCTTGCCGAGCGACAGACCCTTGGTGGGCATGGGGACCAGGAAGGCCGAGATGCCCTTGTGCTTGAGCGCCTTGTCGGTGGTGGCGAACACGATGGCCGCGTTGGCCTCGTAGGCGTTGGTGATCCACGCCTTGGTGCCGTTCAGCTCCCACACCTCGCCGCCGGCGTCGCTCACCAGCGTGGCCGTGCACGAAGCAGCGCCCGCGTCGGAGCCGTTGCCCGGCTCGGTGAGCGCGAAGCAGCCGAGCTTGCGTCCCGCGGCATAGGGCTCGAGCCAGCTCTTCTTCTGCTCGAGCGTGGCGTAGCGCATCACGGGATCGCAGTAGAGCGAGTTGTTCACGCTCATCACCACCGCCGTCGACGCGCAGCCGCGCGACACCTCCTCCATGGCGATGGCATAGGCGAGGTTGTCGAGGCCGGCGCCGCCCTGGTCCTCGGGCACGGCCACGCCCATGAGCCCGAGCTCCGCTAGCTTCTTGACTTGCTCGCCGGGGTAGCGGTGTTCGCGATCGAGCGTGGCCGCGATGGGCTTGAGCTCCTTGTCCGCGAAGGCCCGCGCCATCTTTTGGATCTCTTGATGCGTCTCGGAGAGCTGGAACATGGGATCCTCCTCGGGGTCGACGGTGCGGGAACAGGAGTGGCGCTCAGCGCCCGGCGAAGGCGGCCTTGCGCTTCTCGGTGAACGCCGCCACGCCCTCTTTGGCATCGGCCGACGAGAACACCAGGCCGAAGGCAGACTGCTCCATGGCGTTGGCCGCGCGCAGGTCGGCGCCCTCGCCCTCGCGTAGCAGGCGCTTGACGGCCGCGAGCGCCAGCGGGCCCTTGCTGGCCATGGTGTCGGCGAGCTTCTTCACCTCGGGGAGGAGCTCGGCCTGCGGCAGCACGCGGTTGGCCAAGCCGATGCGCAACGCCTCGTCGGCCTTCACCTGCGCGGCGGAGAAGATCATCTCCGAGGCCATGGCCTTGCCCACCCGGCGCGACAGGCGCGCCACGCCGCCGAAGCCCGGGATGATGCCGAGGTTGGCCTCGACGAGCCCGAGCCTGGCGTTGTCGCTGGCCCAGATGAAGTCGCACGCCAGCGCCAGCTCGAGGCCGCCGCCGAGCGCGAAGCCGTTGACGGCCGCGACGACGGGCATGCGCAGGGTGGCGAGGCGCTCGAGCACCCCGTGGCCCTTGGCCGAGTAGGCGCGCGCCTCCTCCGGGCTGAGCGACGAAAACTCGGTGATGTCGGCGCCGGCCACGAAGCTCTTCTCACCCGCGCCCGTGAGCGCCAGCACGCGCAAGGCCGGCGTGGCGTCGGCCTCGTCGAAGGCGCGGCCGAGCTCGTCGACCACCTTGCGGCTGAGCGCGTTGAGCGCGGCCGGGCGGTTGACGGTAATGACGCGCAGCGCGCCGTGATCCTCGACCAGCAGGTTCTCGAAGCCCATGGGTTCCTCCGTGGCGGACTCGGGTTTTCGCAGCGTGGCTCAGGGTTGCAGGTCGCAGCCGTGCGCCGCGCCGCACACGAGCAGCTCGTCGAGCACCTGGCCGCTCGGTTGCTGGTCGAGGCGGCTCTGCTCGGCGTCGTAGGCCTCTTGCAGCGCCTCGCAGCTCGCGAAAGGACGGGGCTCGCCCTGCACCTCGCAGTCGAAGCCGCACGAGGCTGCGCCAAGCACCAAGGCACCGGTGATGATGATCGCGCGCATCAGGCGCCCTCCCCGTAGCGGTACACACCGCGACCGCTCTTCTTGCCGAGCCAGCCGGCGTCTACGTACTGCCGCAGGAGCGGGCACGGCCGGTAGCGCGGATCGGCGAACCCGTCGTGCAGCACCTCCATGATGGCGAGGCAGGTGTCGAGGCCGATGAAGTCCGCCAGGGTCAGCGGCCCCATGGGGTGGTTGCAGCCGAGCTTCATGGTGGTGTCGATGTCCTCCGCCGAGCCCACGCCCTCCATCAGCGCCGAAAACGCCTCGTTGATCATGGGCATGAGGATGCGGTTGGCCAAGAAGCCCGGGTAGTCCTTCGACACCGTGGTGGTCTTGCCCATCTTCTCGGCCAGCGCCTTGGTGGCGGCCCAGGTGGCGTCGGCGGTGGCGATGCCGCGGATGAGCTCGACGAGCTTCATCACGGGCACCGGGTTCATGAAGTGCATGCCGATGAAGCGGTCGGCGCGCTTGGTGGCTGACGCCAAGCGCGTGATCGAGATGCTCGAGGTGTTCGAGGCCAGGATGGCCTCGGGGCGCACGATGAGGTCGAGCTCGCCGAAGATCTTACGCTTGAGCGCCTCGCTCTCGCTGACGGCCTCGACGACGAGGTCGGCGGGGGCATGCAGCGTGAGCGCGGTGCCGAAGCTGATACGCCCCATGGCGGCTGCGGCGTCAGCCTCTGACAGCGAGCCCTTTTTCACCAAGCGCGCCAGGCTGTCCTTGATGGCACCCTTGCCGCGCTCGATGGCCGCGTCGGCGACGTCGGTCACCAGCACGCTCAGGCCCGCCTGCGCGGCGACCTGCGCGATACCCGCACCCATTTGACCGGCGCCCACGACGCCGACGGTCTTGATCTGCACCACGACACCTCCGTCGTGGGTGGTTTTCAGGGGTGCGGGCGGGTCGTCAACCCCTGCCCTACCCGTCGACCCTCACAGCGCGTCAGCGTCGACGCAGGTGCGCGCCACATCGAGGGGCGGCGGGTTCGGCGCGGGCGAGGTGGGCCCCGAGAACTCGGCGCTGACGGCGTTGCCGTTGGCGGTGGTGCCCTCCACGCGGATCGAGAGGGGATCGTCGAAGCTGCCGATGTGCAGCACCGTGACCTCGCCGTCCATGACGCGCGTGGACGCGGTGGTCTCCGCGTCGTCGGCCAGATCGGCGGCGCCGTCACCGTCGACGTCGCTGGCCACGAGCACGAGCACGGTGGCGTCACCGGGGACGGTGATGGGCTCGCCGTCGTTGGTCTTCTGCGTGAGGAGCTCGAAGGCACCCCAGGGCTGACCGTCGCTGCCAACGCAGGCGGCGTGCCCAAGGCCGTCGAAGTCGACGACGCTCGGCAGCGCTACGTACAGGTTGACGTGGTGCTGCCCCACGCACGCGTTGGCAGTGAGGCGCAGGTCGCACGACCACCACTCGCCGCGCGCGTTCTTCGAGCCGAAATCGACGCTGACGGCGGTGCTGCTGCTGCCGCCCACGCCGTCGCGCTCGAGGTCGCCGCTGAGCGTCAGCGTGTCTTCGGCGGGCACCTGGGGGCACGCGGCCGCGCCGAGCGTCACCACCATCGCCACCGAGGACAAGCGCCCTTTCACGGGACCCCCGCCTCGCAGGCCTTGGCGCACGCCTGCGCCAGGTCCTCGCATGCCCGCGGGCACTCCGGCTGGTCCTTGTCGCAGCGGGCGCGGCACAGGGCGGCCTTCTCGTCGCAGGTGGCGCTGCACACGGCCAGCTTGCGGCCGCGCTCCTCGGCTCTGCGCTGGGCGTCCTCGCGCTCCTTGGCTTCGACGGCATCGCGCTTGGCCCGCTCCGCGCGCCAGGCGTCGTAGCGCGCCCGATCTGCGTCCGAGAGCCAAGCGGCGGGATCGGTGTCGGCGGAGGCGTGCGCCGCCTGCCCGCAGCGGCGCAGGTGCTCGTCGAGCTCCTGGTCGGCCAGCCCTGCCGCACCACTACCGCACACGGCCCGCACGTCGTCGAAGGCGCCGCGCGCGCCGAGCGCGTCCATCAGGCCGGCGAGCCCCGGCAGGGTGGGGCGGGCGTCGACGGAGCGCCGGTACGCAGCCTCGGCGCGCTCGCGCTGCTTGGCATGCCACCACACACTGCCTTCGCGCTGCCACACGGTGGCTGCGTCGTCGGGGCTACCTGTGGCGGCCTTGGCGGCGAAGGTCGCGGCGCGCTCGAGCATGGCCTCGGTGACCACGGCGCGATCCGCCTCGTTGTGCTCCGCGAGGCTGCCCGCCAGCGCCTCGAGGTGCGCGATGACCTCGCGCGCAGCGCCGGGCGCCCGCTCCATGGCGCGCCCCGTGCTCTGGATGGCCTGCTCGTGCCGCTCCTTGAGCGTGACGCAGCCGAGCACCAGCGCGGCACCGACCAGCGACATTGCCAGCTTCATCGACGGGCCACCACGGCCACGGCCTCGCCGCCACCGATGCACAACGACGCGCAACCGAGCTTCTTGTCGAGCCGCTTCATCTGCGAGAGCAGCGTGGTGAAGATGCGCGCGCCGGACGCGCCGATGGGGTGCCCGAGGGCCACGGCGCCGCCCCACACGTTGACCTTGTCGTGCGCGAGGCCGAGCTGCTTCATGGTCACCATCGCCACCACGGCGAAGGCCTCGTTGATCTCGTAGAGGTCGACGTCGCTGGCCGTGAGGCCCGCCTTCTTGAGCGCCTTCTCGATGGCGCCCGCGGGCGCGGTGGTGAACTGCGCGGGATCCTTGGCGTGCTGGCCGTCGG
>JADZDP010000243.1 GCA_020850995.1 Deltaproteobacteria bacterium | reverse complement strand
GGCGTTTCCGTCTCCGGTCCTCGCGTCACATCCGTCGAGGATGCTCGCTCCGGTCCTCGACGGCGCCTTGCGCGTCGGGCGCCTCGGACGCGATCATCGATCAACTTGTCCTTTCGAGGGCCCTAACGACCAGCGCTACCGGACGTCCCAAAGGTCGCCGGAGTAGATGAGCTTCTTCAGATCACCCACGCCCTTCTCGGCGGCCTTCTGGTGTTGCGCCTGCACCATGTCCTCGTAGGTGGGCCGCGTGTGGCGGCGCAGCACGCCCAGGGGCACGGGGAACTGCGGATAGCTCATACCGGCGAGCACGTGCGCCATCATGCCGGCGGGATCGGTCTCGTCGTGGATGAGCACCTCGCCCTTACGCGCCGGCTCCGCGACGAGATCGATGACGAAGGGCTTCATGGTGGCGCGGTCGAAGCCGATGCCCTTGCTGCCGTTGTCGAAGAGCATGGGCTGCTTGTCGACCAGCACGAGCTGGGCCTTGCCCTTGGTCTCTTTGTTGTCGCGCAGGTCGAACCAGGCGCCGTCGTTGAACACCACGCAGTTCTGCAGGATCTCGACGTAGGCCGTGCCCTTGTGCTGGTGCGCCTTCAAGAGCACGTCGTACAAGCCCTTGTCGACGTCGACGGCGCGGGCGACGAACGAGGCCTGACAGCCGAGCGCGAACTGCAGCGGGTTGATGGGGTAGTCGATGGCGCCCATGGGCGACGACTTGCTGATCTTGCCCTGCTCGCTCGACGGTGAGTACTGGCCCTTGGTGAGCCCATAGATGCGGTTGTTGAACAACAGCACCTTGAGGTTCGGGTTGCGCCGCAGCATGTGCAGCGTGTGGTTGCCGCCGATGGCGAGCGAGTCGCCGTCGCCGGTGATGACCCACACGTCGAGGTCGGGGCGCGCCACCTTGAGGCCCGTGGCCAGCGCCGGTGCGCGGCCGTGGATGGTGTGCATCCCGTAGGTCTCCATGTAGTACGGGAAGCGCGACGAGCAGCCGATGCCCGAGACGAACACCATGTTCTCGCGCGCCACGCCGATCTCGGGGAGCAGGCGCTGCACGGTGGCGAGCACGGCGTAGTCGCCACAGCCCGGGCACCAGCGCACCTCGGACTTCGATTGGAAGTCTTTGCGCGTCAGCTTGACGAGGCCGTTGCCGGCGGGCGACGAGGGCGAAGAAGGAGCGTTGGCGGACGTCATGGCTCAGACCTTCAACGATGAGGGAGCGGGCTCACCGCGCAGCACGGCCTCGAAGGCGGCGGTGAGCTCGGCGGTGGTGAAGGGAGTGCCCTGCACCTTGGTGTAGTAGAGGGCAGGCACGAGGAGCTCGGCGCGCAAATGGCGCCAGAGCTGGCCGCCGCTCTTCGAGGTGCCGTTCAGCTCGCACACGATGACCTTCTTGAAGCGCGCGAACACGCGCTCCAAGTCGGCAGGCAGCGGGTTGAGCCAGCGCAGGTGGAGGTGTCCGATCTTCTTCCCCGCCGATGCCATGCGCTGCACGCTCTGCTTGAGCGCGCCGTAGGTGCCGCCCCACCCGATCACCAGCAGGTCGCCGTCTTGCGCGCCCTCGACGACCGAGGGTGGCAGGTCTTGGCGGATGCGCAGCACCTTGTCGGCGCGGACGTCGACCATCTTCTGATGGTTGACGTTGTCGTAGCTGACCATGCCGGTGAGGAAGTCCTTCTCGAGGCCGCCCACACGATGCTCGAGCTTGGGCGTGCCCGGCTTGACCCAAGCGCGCGCCAGCGTCTGCGGGTCGCGCGCGTACACCTGGTAGCCATTGGGGTCGGTGCGGAACTTCACCTCGATGGGCGCGATGTCTTTCTCGACGTCGGGCAGCTTCCAAGGCTCGGCGCCGTTGGCGATGTAGCCGTCGGTCAGCACTACGATGGGCGTCATGTAGCGCGTGGCCATGCGCACCGCTTCGATGGCCGTGGTGAAGCAGTCGACGGGCGACTGCGCGGCGAGCACCGGCAGCGGTGACTCGCCGTTGCGGCCGTACAGTGCCTGCAACAGGTCGCTCTGCTCGGTCTTGGTGGGCAGGCCCGTGGACGGACCGGCGCGCTGCACGTCGATGATGACCAGCGGCAGCTCCATCATCACCGCCAAGCCCATGGCCTCGAGCTTGAGGGCGAAGCCCGGCCCCGAGGTGACGGTGACGCCGAGGACGCCGCCAAAAGCCGCGCCGATGGCGGAGCAGATAGCCGCGATCTCATCTTCGGCCTGGAAGGTGGTGACGCCGTAGCTCTTGAACTTGGCGATGTTGTGCAAGACGTCGGAGGCGGGCGTGATGGGGTAGGCGCCAAAAAACATCGGCACGCCGGCTTTGACCGCCGCGGTGGCGAGACCAAGCGCCGTCATCTGGTTGCCCATGACGTTTCTGTAGGTGCCCGCCTCCATGGGCGCCGACTCGACCTGGTAGGTTTCGTGGAACAGCTCCACGGTGTCGCCGAAGGCGTAGCCCGCCTTGAAGACGCGCAGGTTGGCCTCGAGGATAGCGGGGCTCTTCTTGAACTTGTCCGTCAGCCACTCGAGCTGCTTGTCGACGGGGCGGTTGAACAGCCAGTACATGAGGCCGAGGGCCCACATGTTCTTGCTGCGTGAGATCTCCTTGAATCCGACGCCCTCGAGCCCCGCCAGCGCGTTCTTGCAGTGCGCTTCCATAGCGACCGCGAACAGGCGGTAGCCGTCGAGCGAGCCGTCCTCGAGGGGGTTCGCCGCGTAGCCCACCTTGGCCAGGTTCTGATCGGTGAACGCGTCGGAGTTCGCGATGATCATGCCGCCGCGCGGCAGCTCGGCGAGCGAGCGCTTGAGCGCCGCCGGGTTCATCACCACCAACACGTCGGGCGCGTCGCCGGGGGTGTGGATGTTCTCCGACGAGAAGTGCAGCTGATAGCCCGACACGCCCGCCAGCGTGCCCACGGGGGCGCGGATCTCGGCGGGGTAGTCGGGGAAGGTGGCGATGTCGTTGCCGGCGATGGCCACGGCGCGCGTGAACTCGGTGCCGGTGAGCTGCATGCCGTCGCCGGAGTCACCGGCGAAGCGGATGACCACGCTCTGCTTGGTCTCGATGACCGGCTTCTTGGTGGGCGTGCTGGAGGGGGTGTCTGCCCGGCTGACCATGGTGGCGTGCTCGGCGAAAGGATGAGCGTCGTCGTGGGATAGCGATGACGGCGACGGCACGCTATGCACGCGCCATCGACGGGTGCAAGACCGACCGCGCGGATCAGCCCGCGCGAACGCGATGGGTGCGGCGCGGAGGTTGACACGGATGTCAATCTGGCCCACCCGAGCGCACGCGCGGCAAGCGCCGCTGGCACACGCGGTGCTTGGGACCGGGCGGAGGGCTCGCGGCCGCCGCGAGTGAGCTGCCATGAACAATGCCGTCGTCGAGCACCTGCTTCTCGAGATGCTGGTCTGCTTCTTCGTCTGGGTGCCCTTCGCGCTCGGAGCGCTCGTCGTCGAGGAGTGGGGCGCGCCCCTGGCACGCCGCTGGCGCGACCACCTGCGCCACCCCGTGCTGGCGGTGCGGCAGTACCGCGCGGCGCACGCGCACTGACGCGAGCGCCAGCGCACGGCGGCGCGTGCGGGGCCGCTCGCTCGACCGGGGCGGCCCTCTGCGCGACCGGAGGGCGACGACCACGGCGTCGACACGGCGGTCGCTCGCGGGATCAGCGCACGATCAACGGGGTGCGCAAGGGTGAATCGTAGGGCACCGGCCCCTGCCGCAGCCCCAGCTCCACCAGACGCGCCCCCCGTAGGCCACGGGCCCGCTCCTCGAGCCGGGCGATCAACGCGAGCCAGGCGCGCTCGTCGGCGGGCGATGGCTGCGCGATGAAGACGAGGTCGTGGCCGTCGGCGCCGACGAAATTCTCGAGCGTCCAGCCCGGTAGCTCGCGTGTGGCGGGTCCTTCGAGCGACGTGGTCGCGGGGAGTCGCAGGGTTGCCGACCAGGTCGACGGTCGACGGGCGTCGATCGTCGATGCCACGCGCCGGTAGAACGACGCTGCGAGCTCGGCGACGGGCGGGCCGCGCTCGAGCACCAGGCTCGCCGGTGGGAGCGCGAAGCCGTCGTTCGACACCTCGATCTCGATGGCGTTGGACGTGACGTCGACGGCGCTGGAGGCGCGCACGCGTTGCATGGCCGTGCCGTCGTGCTCGCCGAGCGGCACGCCACCCCACGCGAGGGTCGGCTGGTTCTGGTAGCGCAGCGACACGCGCCAGCGGCCCGGGCCGCGCGGGTGCGGCGACGACACCCAGGGGCCGAAAGTGTGACGCGCGCCGGGCGCGAGCTCGAACACCTCGTTGGCGCCAAGCGCGTTGATGTTGCCGCAGAAGCGTCCCCAGCTCTCCGCCAGCGTCGCCGAGGCGCGTGCGGCGTCGTCGAGGGGCTCGATGGTCCAGGTGAGGATGGGCGTGCGCCAGCCCATCTCGCTGCCATCGCCCGGCTCCACCAGCACGAGCGTGGTGGACGACAGGTTGACGAGGGTGAGCTCGGCGCCGACCTCGCCGCGGGCGGGGGTCAGGCGCAGCTCCGCCTTGAGGACGGGTGCGGCCATGGTGGCCAGGGCGAGGGCGAGGGCGTGCAGCATGACAGCGGAGACCAGTTGCATTGATGGAGCCCGGCACAGGGACATGCCAGGAGCCCAAGGAGTACCGCAGCCGCGTACCTCGTGGTACGCGGCGAGGACGCGACGCAGGGATCGTGGCAAGGACCAAGCCCGGCGACCATCAATGCATCTGGTCTCCGCTGTAGCTCATGGTAGCGAAGCGCGCGGCGGCGTCGGCGGAACGCTCGGCTTGACGGCACGCTGACGCGCGGCGCCGTCCTTGTGGCCGTCAGCGCTGGCGCGCCGCGCCGACGCGCGCCCGGCGCTGGGCGCGTGCCTGCTCGGCGGGTCGACCGGCGTCGCCGCTGCCCTGCAGCGCCGGCAGCAACATGCGGCGACGCAAGACGCGCACGAGGCGCTCGGAGATATCGAGCGCGCGCTCGGTCTGTTGCGCCAGCGCCGGACCCGCCGAGGTGAGGATGTGGCCGGCGAAGATGTCCACCTCGGTGTTGACCAGGCGCCGCACGGCCGCGCGGTAGCGATCGAGCACCTCCACGACGTCGAGGTTGGCGGTGAGCCCTGTCTGGTGTGCGGCCATCCAAGCACCGGCGAGCTCGGCGTCGTCGCCCGTGAGCGGGTCGTCGGGGGAGAAGATGCCCCGGCGCGTCAGCTCGGCGAGCTCGGTGGCGCTCAGGCCACGGGCCAGCAGCGTGGCGCGCCGTACCGGGCGCTGCCGCGCCGGACGCGCATGGGCACGGCCCACGGCGTCGACGACGGTGGCCAGGCGGCCGTCGGCGTGGGCGGCCAGCACTTCTTTGATGCGCCACAAGGGCAGGAACTGGTCTTGCTGCATGCGCTTGATGCGCTTGAGCTGCTCCACCAGCACGGCGTCGTAGAGCGCGCTGTTGCGGGTGGTGGCCACGGTGGCGCCGGGCACGAGCCCCTCGCGCATGTAGTACTTGATAGTGGACGCGGGGACCTCGCTACGGCGGGACAGCTCGCCCATGCGGATCAACTCCGGGCCAGGTTGCTCGGTGCGGCGCTTTGCCATGCCGCATTCTGCCCGCTTTCGGCCGCGCGCTTCAATGCGAGGTGGAGAGTGTTACTTCATGCGGACCGAGCCATCACCCCCGGCAAAAGCCATCTTCCACGCACGCGCCCTCTTCGCACAGCCCCGTCGTGCACGCCGGGTGCTCGATGCACGCCTCGCCCGGCCCCACGCGCGGTTCGCAGGCATCGCTGCCGCCGATCTGGCAGTAGCCGTCGGTGCAGGTGCCAAGCAGCACGAAGTGCTCGTCGATGCAGGGTGCGCCGAGCACCAGCGCCGCGCTGCCGTCGGCGTGACAGCGGTCGTCCATGCCGCAGCTCTCGCCGGTGGCGCAGAGCTGTAACGGCAGCATCGAGCAGGCGCTGTTGGTGGGCGACACCGGCGCGCACACGCCATCCTCGGCCTCGCCAGGGAAGCCGCACTCGTCCTCGCCGTAGCAGCAGAAGGCGACGGCCGGGTCGCAGGTGCCGTAGAGCACCCCACCGACCCCGTCGTCGAGCGCGGCGCAGGGGCCGGTGGTGGCCTTGCGCGAGAACATGCGGCGCTGCTCGCTGCCGCCGGCGGGAGGGCCGAGAGCGAAACAGGTGGGGTCCTCGAGCGCCGCCGCCAGGGCCGGGCCGCACGCAGGCTCGAGCTCCGCCAGGCATGCGCGCGCGCCCTCGAGCTCGAGCTGCACGAGGCCGCGGTCGACGGCGCTGAGCCAGGCGCCAAAGGGCCGCCGGAGCAGGAGCTCTTCGACGAGCGTTGGGCACTCCTCGGCGCTGAGCGCCGCCGCAGGCGGCAGGCGTGGGTCGAGATCGTCGAGGGTCTCGAGCACCACCCAGGGCGCGAAGAAGCGCTCCTGCGCCGCGGGGTCGCAGCAAGCGTCCAGCGCGGCGCAGAGCTTGGCGGCAGCGAGTGGGATCAAGCGCTCACGATCCAGCTCGGCCTCAGGGGGCGCTGGATCGGCAGGCGGATCAATGGTGCGCGACTCGTCGCATGCGAGCGCCAGAGTGACGAGCGCGAGGGCCCCGGTGATCGTCGCTGCGCCCGCGCGCCTGCGCTGCCGCTGCGAGGGGGCGCTCATGGCTGCATCTCCAGGGTGAGGGTCACCGTGCCCAGGGTGCTGAAGCTGGCGAAGCTGTCCACCACCAGCGTGGTGGTGCCCCCCGCCGTCGTCGGCACGAAGATCTGCTCTCGCAGCACGTCGCCAAAGGCGCCCGTGTCGGCGCACACCGTGGGAGTCCCACCACAGCCGGTACCCGCGTAGGACGAGAGCACCGTGTCCATGCCCTCGGCCTCGATGCGCAAGGTGCCGGCGACGGCGCTGGCGATGGTGAAGGCGCCGTCACGCCCGCCGCAGGAGAAGCTCGAGCACGCCGCCGCGCAGGCCAGGTCGTTGTTCAGGGACGGCAGATCGAGCTCGTAGCGCAGCGAGGCGCCGAGCGCGGGGGCCGTGAGCTGCGGCGGCGCCGTGCAGGTCTCGCCGGCGACCACCGTGGGCGGGCGCCCGCGCGCGTGCACGGTCAGCTCGAAGCTGCCCACCTCGACGGCGTCGTTACCGTCGACAGCGATGAGGTGGTGTTGCCCCGCCTCGGTGGGTAGCACCAGGCGTGGCGAGTACACCTCGCAGCGATCGGCGGGTGTGATGACGACGTCACAGGTGTCGGGGGCGGCCAGCACGGCATCGAACGCCGACGCGAGGGCGAGCTCGAGCGAGCCGGCCACGGGTGACACCACGTCGAAGAACACGTCGAGGCCGGCGGCGCCGTCGGCGGACAGGCCATGGCACTCGAAGGGCTCCGTGAGGTTGGCCGTGGCGCCCACCAGCGTGCCGGCCACCACCACGTCGGCGTCTGCGACAGCGGCGATGCTCTCGGCGTTCGGGCACAGATCGTTGGCCGGCACGTCGACGTAGGACAAGCGCAGCGTGAAGGGCCCCTCCTCCCACGACGCCCGGCCGTCCACCGCCACGACGAGCGGCTCGCCGGCGTCGACCTCGAAGGTGAGCGCGGGACCTTCGGCGCCGCACTGCACCCGCTCCGGCGCAACGCAGCTGCCGCGCAGCGCGTACACCACCGCGTCGAAGTCAGCGCTCAGCTCGGCGGCCACGCGCCCCGCGTGCGGCGCGCTCAGCGCGTAGAGCACATCGCGATGATCCAGCAGCACCGACGACTGACACTGGTCGTCGTAGGTCGCGGCGTTGGGCGCTCCGGTGGTGTCACCCGCAAGCTCCAGGGGGGCGCCATCCCAGCTCACCGCTTCGAGGACCGCGTCGCAGGCGAGCTGCGTCGGGCCGCCCTGATCTCCCTCGCCCTCTCCCTCACCCTCTCCTTCGCCCTCGCCCTCGTCTCCTTCGCCCTCGCCCTCGTCTCCTTCGCCCTCGCCCTCGTCTCCTTCGCCCTCGCCCTCGTCTCCTTCGCCCTCGCCCTCGCCTCCTTCGCCCTCGCCCTCGTCTCCTTCGCCCTCGCCCTCGCCTCCTTCACCCTCGCCCTCGGAGGGATCGGGGCCCATCGGTAGCGGCGGACAGGCGAGCGCCGTGCTCAAGGCCACCAGCAGGCAAAGCTCGACGAGGGCCAGGGTGGCGCGGCACGGGGGGCGCACGGATCGCGACATTTGTCTCATGTAGGAAGCTCCACTTACGGCTTGCAAATCAAGCCTGCCGGCGCATTGCAAGGCCTCTCGGCGCACGCGTGGCATGGTGCGGGCGGTCGGGTGCTGACGTGGCGAGCGCGGACGACCCTGCGTGCGCAAGCGCGAGCTCGTCGAGCAGGCGACGATGGCGCCGCGCCGCTATCGTCGAGAACGCCCGGCAGCGGCACCGTTCACCCCTGCGGCAGCGGGGCGCTGGAAGGTGCCGACTGTCACATCTCGCCACCGTGGGTCGCTCGGCAGCACCGCCGCGGGATCTCCCTGGGCGAGCACCAGCCCGGCGCATGCACAGGCCCCCGTCAGACGACCGATGGTGCAAGCGGTGCTGCCGGTTGCGGTGGCCCATCCGATGCGATGTGATTCTGGCAAGTGGCACTTGTCACTTTGTCATGGAGCTCGCATGCCCACCCGCCCCTCGTCCTCTCGCCTGACCCGCTCCGCAGTGTTGGTGGCCACGGAGCACGCTGCGTCCGACAGCGTCGGTGCCAACGACGACGCCACCGTTGTTGTTGGCACCGACGCCGCGCCGGAGCGAGCAGCAGGGGCGGACAGCTTCGAGCGCCGCGTCCGCACCAAGCTCGCGCCCGGCCTGTTGGGCGCCATCCCGTGGTCGGCGATCTTCCCCGACTTCGCCAACGATGGGCGCGTGGTGAACCCGGCAACCGGCGCCGCGCGCGAGTTCAGCCTGACGGCGTTGCGGGAGTCGGTGTACGTGCCGCCGGGTGCCAAGGGCCGGGCGCCCTTGCTCTTCGTCGAGGGCGCAAACCAGTGGCTCGAGGTTGGCGGTACGCGCGCACGGCGCCACGCGGATCGATTGGGCCTGCCCATGGCCGTGGTGCACAACCCGTCGTTCGTGCGCGAGGTGGGAGCGCAGCCGCGACCCCTCAAGAGCCTCCATCGCATGCTCGAGGGTGCCTCCAACCTGGTGCTGCACGGCGGCCACTTCACCGAACGCGCCGCCATCAACCTCGCGTACGCCATGGTGGACGCGCTGCAGCGAAACGAGCCGACCTACTTCGCCGGCGAGAGTCAGGGGTCGATCTTGGTGGGCCACGCGCTGCGCAATGCGCACGACGCCTGGGTGGGCGCGCGCACGCCGGTCATCGGCGCCGAGGCGGCGGAGCGTGAGTTTCAAGAGCGCGCCAGCGCGAGCCTGTTCGTGCTCACCTTCGGCAACGCGTGGCCGAGTTACCCCGAGGGTCCGAACTACCTGCACCTGTCGATCGAGGGCGATCCGGTCCCGAAAGACGGCTCACGCCCCGACAACCGGCCGGCGAGCGATCGGCGCAGGTACCTCATCTTCGAACGCTTGTTCCCCGGCAAGGACAACTTCGAGAACCACAACATCGCGTTCCTCAACGAGCTGTTCGCGCGCACCTGCGAGCTCAACGGCATCGCGCCCGGCGACCTTGGCCGGGTCTTCAAGCTCGTGCAGCGCGGCAGCGACGGTACGGGGCAGCCCCTGCGCATCGCCACCGCCGCCGACGTGGCCTGGCCCGACGACATGGTGGAGCAGCTCTGGGACCCGGCGCGCAACCAGGCCACGGTGGAGGGCTGGGCGTTGACGTCGACGTAACGGGCGCAACGGCGTCGGTGGGCCCCAGGGGCAGCCAGTTAGGGCCCGCGAATGGACAAGTCGATCGGTGATCGCGAGCGAGGCGCGTCGATGGCAAGGAGCCCCGCAGGGCCGTGGCCGTCGCCACGGACCGAGGACGCGACGCCGCCAGCGACGATGGATCG
>JADZDP010000242.1 GCA_020850995.1 Deltaproteobacteria bacterium | reverse complement strand
GACCCTCCTTCCGGGTGGGCTCGGCGAGGTACGTGCGGAGTGCGTTGAGGAGATCGCTCGGGTCCGGCGCAATTTCTGCGGCCCAAGCGGGATTTCTCTCCGGGACGCTCGGCCCAAGAGGCTCGCCCTCGGCGAGCTGCGTTTGCCCCGGTAGAATTTCCTATCCGCTGACGGGCTTCGCGTACATGCCGAGCACGCTCACCAAGTTCACGTCGGCGCTGGCCATCTCCGGAGCTGGCCCTCTGCTGCTGGAGACCGTGGCGCGCTGCTGGCATGACGCGGCCCAGAAGCACTTCGACGAGCCGGGCGCGATGACTGCGATCTACATCGACAACCACGCCAAGGAGGTGTGGAGCTTGCTGTTCACGCAGAGCGGCAAGGCCTCGCACCGCAACCGGGTGATGCCGTGCATCACGACGACGTACGCGCACACGGGGGCCGGCACGCCGGTAGTGCTTTCGGTGCAGAGCGGGTCGGCGCCGCTCGCTCCACGCCTGGTCGCGCTCGTCGAGGAGGCCGAGGGGCTCCTGGGTGGCGAGGTCGAGCGGGCGTTTGTGAGATCGACTCCGAGGGCTCGACCTTCGACCTGCTCGAGTCGTTCACGAAGCGCAAGCGGGTGCTGATCACGCCGCTGCGGCCGGCGCGAGCACTCGACCTGGAGCTGCGCTTCACGCGCGGCTCGTACTTCCGCCCGTACCGCGAGCACGACGAGCTGCGCATCGCTGACAACGCTCACTTAGCCCGCGGTGAGCGCCAAACCTGCGGGCCTCCCCTCGCGCGCGCGGGAGGCCCCGCAGAACGCTCTCTCGAGCGTGGAGGGACACGATGAAGAACAAAAAGATGAAGCATGTGTGGATGGTGGAGGAAGCGGCGGAGCCGTCCGGCGGCGCGAGGGCGTTCTGGACCAAGATCGGCATTGCTTACGAAAACGACGACGGCTCTCTCAGCCTCACGCTCTCGGCGATCCCCGTCACCGGCAAGATGCAGATCCGCGACCCTGGTCCCGTCGTCAGCGCGCAGCGGAACCGAGGTGATGCTTGATCCGCTCGGCGATCCTTCGCGGCGTGCGAGGCCACGTCGTGCACATCCATGTCTCACAGTCAGGGCGCCTGCCGACGCTGCGCATCACCGGGCTCGCGGTCGCTGCCGAGCGCGAGACGCGTGTCCGCGTGACATCGGCGCTCGCGACCTGCCGCCACGAGATCAACGCCACACCGCACGTCACGTGCGACGGGGGCGGCGTGACAATCGACGGCACGGGCCTCGACCTCGCCATCGCGCTCGCCGTCGCGTGCGGCGACACGCGGCCAGCGATCGGTGCGCTCGCGGAGCTATCGCTGAACGGCGACCTCCGCCCGGTGCGAGGTGTGTTGGCTGCGGTCGAAGAGCTGCGGGAGCACGTTCGCGTCGTCATCGTCGCGCCCGAGAATGCCGCGGAGGCGGCACTCGTCGATGGCGTCCGCATCGTCATTGCCCATCGACTCAGCGACGCGATCGAGTTCGCCTCCGGCCGAGCGAGCGGTGAGGACGCGCCCCGGCGGCCGCAACCCCCGGCGCCCCCGGCTCTCGACCTCCGCGACATCAAGGGGGCTGCGGCCGCGCGGCGTGCGATCGAGATCACCGCCGCCGGTGGCCATCACGTGTTGTTCCTCGGCGGACCCGGCGCGGGCAAGACGATGTTCGCGCGGCGACTCCCGGGGATCCTGCCGGCGCCCACGCACGCCGAGCAGCTCGAAGTCACACGAGTTCATTCGGCCGCAGGCTTGAACATCGGCGGTGGTCTCATCGCCGCGCGACCGTTTCGCGCGCCGCACCACTCAACGACGCCTCCTGGGCTCATCGGCGGTGGCGCACCACTTCCGCGCCCGGGCGAGGCGAGCCTTGCGCATCGCGGCGTCCTCTTCCTCGACGATCTGCCAGAGTTCTCACGAGCAGCGCTCGAGGTGTTGTGCGAGCCGATCGAGACTGGCGAAGCCGTGCTCGCGCGCGCCTCGGGAACCCTCCGCTTCCCAACCCGATGCACGCTCTTCGGCACGATGGCGGCGTGCCCCTGCGGCCGGTTCCCCGGGCCGCAGTGTCGTTGCGCGGCGACCGACAGAGCTCGCTACACCGGACGCGTCCATCCACGCCTGCTCGGCCTTTTCGACGTGCGCGTCTCCCTTCCGCCCGTCGGCGTTGCGACTCTCGAGTCCCAGCCAGCAGACGAGGACTCCGCCACCGTCGCAGAGCGCGTCGCGAACGCCCGCGCCATCGCTGTCCGTGAGCGAGCGACGGACTCCGACGTCATGAGCGGCCCCGCGAGATCGTTGCTCGCACGTGCCGTGGAGAGCAGCCTGCTGCCCTCGCGCCAGGCCCGCGATCGCGTTGCGCGTGTCGCACGCACCATCGCCAACCTCGCCCAGCAGCGCATCGTCAGCGACGCCCACGTCGCGGAGGCGATCGACCTCGGGAGCGACCCGTTCTGACGCGGCCGCGTGATGCACGCAGGGATCAGGCTCGCGTTCCTGGGTGGAACGACGTTCCACAGGTGGAACGCGTTCTGCCCGAAACGTGGGCCGCGGGAGTCAGAGATCGCCCGGAGCACTCGCAAAAATCAAAAGCATTTCAGGATGATCTCCCGGGAGTGATGCCGGCACAGGCGCCGGGCACGTCAGCTGCGTTCTGAGCCGGCCATGAAAACCAGCACGACCCCCTCAGTGCACGGTGCTGCACGGCGCGCGGCGGCCGGGCCCGTGTGCCGCGTCATCCCGGGCCTGAGGGAGCGGAGAGCGCGGTTGCTCGGATCTGCGACCTGTCCTTCGCGCGCCAGCTGCATCAAGGACGAGCAGCGCCAAGGAGGGCAGGATGAGCGAGAACAACAAGAAGCCGTCGCATCGCATCTTCATCGTCAGGAACTACGAGAAGGACGGCGTCGAGAAGAGCCACTGGACCGAGATCGGCGCCGCGTTTGTCAACAAGCAAGGCGGCTTCAACATCCAGCTCAACGCCACCCCGGTCGACGGCCGCTGCGTCGCGCTCCCGTTCGAGGAGCAGCCGGTCAAGCCATAGCCGTCCCTCACCTGCCGCTCGCCCCCCGATCGCACGCGAACCGACGCCGTTCGCCATGGAGTGCTCGTCATGCTGTCCGCTGAGAAGCTCACCCATCTGCTCATCAAGTACGCCGCGTTCATCATGCAGCGCGGCATCCGCGTCGGCCACCGCGGCGGAGATCTCCTCGACTTCGTCCAACAGGTCGCGCTGGAGCTCTGGCGCGGCCGCCACAATTGGCCGATGGACGTGAAGAGCGAGATGGCGCTCATCCGTACGCACGCAGACGCGACGGCGATCGACATGCTGCGGAACAGAACCGCGCTCAAGCGCTCCGCGCCGACGATCTCGCTGTCGCGCGACAACGGCAGCGATCCCGCCAACACCAAGGGCTACTCGGCACTGCACGTCCTCCCCAACCAAGAGGAGGTCTTTGACCTCGCGCTGATCCGCCACGCCATCTGCGTCGTTGCCGCGACGCTCTCGCCCGAGCTCGAGCGCATCGTCATCGCCCGCATGAACAACGACGGCGGCGAGGCCTACTCGAAGAACGAGAACCAGCGGGCGCTGCGCGCATTTCGCCGCGCCCTCTCCATTCCTTCAGAGAACCCCCAGGGCGCCGGCGTCTCTGACCCCGCAGACCACCTCATCCGCACCGCACAACGCATCGATGCCGCGGCCGGCATCCAAGCGGCGCGCGCCACCGTCGCCACCACACGGGAGATCACATGCGCAAACGACATCTGGATGAACAGCCGCGAGAGCGGGTCTCTGAGGAGCCGAGAACACCACGCGATGAGCGGATGCGGCCCCTCGCCGAGCAGGACCCTGTGGAGCGCGACCGCCGCGGCGATCAACGGCTCGCGCAGCTGCGAGAGCACGCCCTCGCCGAGATCTCTGCTGCCACTGAGCGGCTCCGCCCCCTCCCGCCGCCAGGCGCCCTCCGGCTCGACGACGACGTCGTCGTCCCAGCGGGGCGCGCGGCGCGCGGAGCCGACGCTCATGACGCGGCACGCGATGTTCGAGGAGGACTCGAGCCTCTCGGGGAGCCGCGCATGAACGCCGAGCCGCGCCCTCGAGCGCTCGCGCTCGCCGTGCAACCCCTCGACGAGCAGAGCCGCCGTCTCGTGCCTCGGGCGAACGGTCTACTGCTCGAAGAGCGCACCGTGCAGCGCGAAGAGGAGCTCCCGTCGACCGAGCCTGACGGCGCCGCCATCGAGGGCCTCAGGCCCGCTCGCGACCCCGCGATCTCCGCCCTCCGCCTCCTCGAGGACCAGAAGCAAAAGACCGAGCGCGACGTTCAGGTGCCCGAGCCCGTCGAGTCCATCCTCGCCAAGGAGAAGCCAACGGAGCCCGCCCGGCCGACGGTGGCTCCGTCGGACGTCTTTGCGCCCCTTGGCTCACACGAGAGGGTCGCTGACTCGGAGGCGGCGACTCCGCGCGATCGTCCGTCACCCAACGTTCATGAGCGCGCGACCGCGCTTGACCCGCAACGCGACGCGGCGACGCTCACGATGCAGGGCCGTCCGTACGCCCCGCAGAGCGAGCGCACCGAGCCCATCGAGCAGGCGCGGCACGAACGGGAGAGCAACCACGAGCGCGTCCTCGTCGAGTCGATCTACGACAGCGAGCGGGCGTTCATGAGCCTCAACAATCGGGACCCGCAGCGCGCGGCCGACATCGTCTCGCTGAGCGACCACCTGAAGGCGACCGGCCAGCTCACGGACCGCGACATGGTCCTCGCGGCCCATGCGCGCGAGAAGGTTGCGCTCCCGAAGGCAGCGCGCGACCTGCGGGAGGGACACGAGGACCGCGTCATGGCGTACGCCCTCATCGGCCGAGAGCTCGACGATCGCTACCGCGACCAGATGAAGGTCGAGAAGGAGAAGCTGCTCGGGGAGCTCGAGGCGCTGCCGGCGGAGAAGCGCGGCGAGGTCTTCGCTGACTTCGAGAGCTTCGCGGAGCGGGACGCGGCCAACGACAGCAACTTCTGCCGCCGCGAGATGCACAAGGCGCTCCGCGAGGAGCGCGAGGAGCTTCACCGCGCCTACGTCTATGCGCTCGCGCTCGACAAGAAGCAGGCGCGCGTCGCGGCGAGCGTTCCGACGATCGTTGCCGATGGTGACGGGGTGGACGGCGGGGAACGGCGGTGAATGCCTCGGCGTTGCCGCCCGACGACGAAGGCCTCCACAAGAAGCCGGCGCTCGCCCCAGTGTTCGGCACCGCGTGCCTGGGCGCAGCGCTGGCGATGCTCCTGGTCGGCGCGCGCGCGCATGCACCGCTGACCCACTTCATCCTTCGCGTCGCGACCCACCCTGAAGAGCTCAAGGCTCTCTCGATCGCTCTCCCATGCGCGGTCGCGATCGCTGCGGTCTTCGAGCACGTCCGCCGGCTGAAACCGCCTCGGCTGCCCGTCTATCTGCTCGCCAACCGCGCCGTCGGCTACGCGCTCGTGCTCACCGTGGCCTTCGAGATGCACATGGTGGCGCGCGACGCGGGCGCCGACGCCCACCTCCGCGCCCTCCTCTTCGACACACTGACCCAGCTGCAGGCGCTCGCCGTGGTCGCGGTCGCTGCGGTCGTCGCCTACGCGGCCTGGCTCCACCCGCTTTGCGAAGACGCGGCCGGCGACCTCGAGCCCTACCAGCTCGTCGTCGATCGCTTGAAGGATACATACGACTTCGTCATCGGCGTCGAGTACCCGGACGACTGGAAGCAGGCGCAGAAGGGGTCGAAGCGTTGGTACATCCTCGGGGAACACAGCCTCTGGACCAATTTGTTCGTGTTCGGCGGCATCGACTCAGGCAAGACGTCGTCGCTCGCGTACCCGCTCGTCATCCAGGCCCTCATGAAGTTCAAGGAGGACGAGGCGCTGAGGCCGTCGATCGTCTTGCTCGACCTCAAGGGAGACAACGCACTCCGCGTCTACGACTTCTGCAAGAAGGTCGGCCGTGAGAAGGAGTTCTGGGTCATCTCGCCGGGTAACCAGATCCTCGATGAGGACCAGCGCCCCGTCGTCGACAAGCGTGGCCGACCCATCATCCCTCGCGATCGCTTCCTCGCGTGGAACCCCATCGGTGGCGCCGCCCCCGCGGACCTTCGAGCCTCGCTCCTCCTCGACGGCCTCGCGTCGACAAACGATGGGCCGAAGCTCGGTGGCAGCGCCGAGTACTTCGAGAACGTCGAGGCCGAGTTCCTCTCCGCGACTATCCAGCTCCTGGATATGGTGCGCGGCGCAGGCTGTGCGAACCTCCTCGACGTCTACAAGTTCGCGTACAACCCCGAAGAACGCCGGTCCGTCGTCGAGAGTCCGAAGGCGAACGGCACGGCGCAGCTGTACTTCAGGAACCGCTTCAGCCAGATGAAGCCCGAGGACCAGGGCCACCTCATCTCCGGGCTCACCGCCAAGCTCAGCAAGCTCACCTCGCCTTCCGTCAAGAGCACGTTCTGCCCGGAGGACGGCGACGACACCGTCCGCCGTTTCCCGGGCTTCACCGAGCTCGTCGTGAACAAGCCCGGCATCGTCGTGTTCTCGGTGCCGGAGGCGATCTACTCGCGCGACCTCTGCCGCGTCCTCGGCATCATGTTCATGCGCGCGTTCCACACCGAAACCCTTCGGCGTTCGACGACACAGTTTGCCGAGAGCGGCGGCAACACCAAGCGGCTCGTCATGAACGTGGTCGACGAGTGCTGGGCGTTCATGAACAAGGGGGTCGCGAGCTTCACGGCGGTGAGCCGCCAGGCACGCGCGTGCAGCCTGTTCCTCACGCAGTCACTCGACCAAATCCCCGAGAACTACCGTGCGACCGTGGAGGGTAACTTCAGAACGAAGGCGCTCCTGAGCGTGAACGACAGCGTGACGCTCAAGCGCCTCGAAGATCTCCTCGGCTCACACAAGGAGAAGATCGCAAGCACCTCGACGAACGCGTCACTGCAAGGCGTTCGCCACGGCGTCTTCACGCCGGGCGTCCAGGGCAAGGACCAGGGCCTCTCCCTCAGCACCTCCTACTCCGAGCAGATCCGGCCGCGCTTCTCGCAGCACGAGATTCAGCACCTCCCGCGCAACCGCGCCGTCGTCCACGTCTACACGAAGGACGGGCAGCGCGAGGCGTTCGCGATGGAGGTCGCGCCCTGGTTCCAGCTCCGGCACCACCTCTTCCACCCGCTCTCGCATCCAGACCTCGCCTGCAAGCCGCGTGGCACCACCCACGACTACGCGCCGACGAGCGCCGGCGCAGCGTGCGCCCGGTGCGGGCATCGGGTCGACAACCCCGGTTTCAACGACGTCCTGGCCTATCTGGCGAAGTTCTCCCACCTCATCCCGAGCCGAGGCGCATCGTGACCACGATCGTCCTTACCGCCCGAGACATGGACCTGCTCGCGTTCCTCGCGCTTCATCGCGAGTGCACGATCGAGCAACTGGCCACGCGGTTCTTCGCGCGGAACCCCTACAGCGCCGCGCCCAACCGGAACCCGGAGAAGCAGTGCGCCCGCCGTGTGGCCGTCCTCCAGCGTCACGGCTACCTGGAGACGTCGCGCGTCGCGGACGGCCGCAGGCGGCGCGTCGTCGTGCGGGTCGCCGCGAAGTCCGACGCGCCGCTCGACGAGCGCGCGGCTCGCCGCACGGTCAACCCGAAGGAGCGCGTTCACCACGTGAAGACGCTCGACGCCGTCCACCGCATCGAGGCGAGCGTGAGACTTCGTGGCGGCCGCGTCGTCGAGTTCCGCGTGGAGGCTGCCATCCGCGCTGCGGCGCTGCGGGGCCGGCGAACCCGGCGGGGCGACTCCTTCGACGCCTTCCCCGACGCGGTGTGCACCGTGGCGTTCCCGACACCACACGGCGAGCGGCGAGAGCGCGTCGCCGTCGAGTACGTCACCAGCAAGTACTGTGACGCCGACATCCGCGCCAAGCACGACAGCTTTGCAGCCGTCTACGACCGGACCCTGTGGTTCGCGGACCGACCGCGCACTGCGGCGCGCGTAAAGCGCCTGACGGGAGAGACATGCTCGCTCCTGAGCTGACGCCGCGCACGGCCCGCCGGAGACGGCGCAAGGGGCAACGTGACGACTACCTCGCCTGCGCACACGAGCAGCTCTTCCTGATGCTGGCGACCCTGCGCGCCGCCAGCGCTGAGGCGCTTCACACGCTCTATTTCGCCGAGTGCCCAGACGGCGGCGCCTCGCTGCGCGCCACGTATCGGTGGCTCGCCGCTTTGGAGGCTGCCGAGCTCCTGGAGCGGCAGGTCATCCATGGCAAGCGCGGCGTCTATCGGATGACGCATCGAGCCTACACGTCCTCACCCCGCGTGATGCGACGCGCAACGGACCGGTTCCGCCACGCGATGCCTCCTGCCATCGCCGGCTACACGTGGATGCGCGCGTCGATGTGGGCAGAGCTCAAGAACCGCGGCTATCGCGTCGGCCGCGGTCGCGACGAGCTGCGCGCCGTGCGCCGCTTCCTCATCGACAACCAGAAGGCGCGCGTCGCCATGCTGGAGGGGCCTCAGCGCCGTCGGGCCGAGCACGTGTTGGAGACGCTGCGCTCAGATCCCACGCTCACGCCGCTGTTTCGTTCGCACTGCGGCGCCTGCGGCTCCTACGGCCCCCTCAACCAAGCGCTCACCGCCTGCGCGCACTGCGGCGCGAAGCCATCCCAGGTTGCGAGCGAGCTTCGCTTCGAGTGCCCCGAGTGCGGCCGCGTCTCGGACGGCGAT
>JADZDP010000241.1 GCA_020850995.1 Deltaproteobacteria bacterium | reverse complement strand
TCCATCGTCGCTGGCGGCGTCGCGTCCTCGGTCCGTGGCGACGGCCACGGCCCTGCGGGGCTCCTTGCCATCGACGCGCCTCGCTCGCGATCACCGATCGACTTGTCCATTCGCGGGCCCTAACGCCCCGGAATGGCGCGACGGCCTCGGTTGCTCTAAGAGGGGTCCAGGTGAACCCGATGCGCATCATCGCCCCCCTCCTCATCGCATTGCTCGGCGCCGCGTGCGCGCCCGCGCTCATCCCCGGCACCAGTGTCGAAGACTCCGCGGAGAACCGGCAGGTCCTCGAGTTCCTCAACAAGTACCGCAAGGCCGTCATCGACAAGAACCTCGACGGCGTCGTGGGCCTGTGCGCGCAGGACTACTTCGAGGACAACGGCACCCTCGAGCAGACCGACGACTACGGCCTGAGCCAGTTGCGCGACAAGCTCGGACGCGCGCTGGGGCAGACCAAGGAGATCCAGCTCGAGATCATCGTGCAGGCCATCGAGCGCGACAGCGCGGTCGAGCACGGGCCGGTGCGCGTGGTGTACCGCTACAACCAGCGCGCGCTGGTCACCTTCCCCGCGGGCGACAAGTGGATCACGGTCAGCGACGTCAACCGCCTGGTGTTGCGCGACGACGCCGCCGGCGGCTACGTCATCACGTCGGGTCTCTGAGGACGAGCGCGTGACGGCCGGCCTGCCCTTGACCGCGCCGGTCGAGCGCTACGCCGCCATGCGGGCGGCGCTCGACAAGGCGGCCTTTCTGCAGGCGCTCCCCGGCCCCACCGTGCTCATCCGGCTCGACGAACGTGGCGGCGACAACGAGCCCGCGCCCTGGGCCTTTCGCGGTGGCGGCGTTCCCTTTCCCATCGACGTGCCCTCATCGGACGAGGACGTGTTCTTGAGCATGGAGGAGACGCCGAGCGATCCCGCGCTGCCTCGACCGCTCAGCGCCAGCGACGAGAGCGACGCCGGGCCGCGGCCGCGCCACAGGACCGCCGCGACACGCGCGGCCAAGGCCGCGACCAAGAAGGGACGCAAGGGCGCGCAGGGCTTGGCGCCGGTGGCCGGCCCGAGCGAGCGCACCGCCACGGGACCGATGTTCTCGCTCTCCATTCCGCCCGCGCGCGGTCGTGCCACCGTCCACGTGGTGCCGCACAAGGCCGAGGCCATCATCGGGCGCGACCAGCGCTGCGATGTAGTGGTGCCCGAGCGCAGCATCTCGAAGCGCCACGCACGCCTGCTGCTCGAGGCCACGCGCGTGGCTGGCGTGCGGGCGCGCCGCGGCAAGCAACAGCCGCAGCTCCAGGTGGTGGATCTCGGCTCGTCCAACGGCGTCGCCGTCAACGGGCGCAAGCTGAAGAAGCACGGGCACGGCACGCTGGTGTCTGGCGACGTGCTCGATCTGGGGGACGTGTCGCTGCTCGTGCTCGACGCCGTCGAGTTCTGGGACGGGCTGCCGCGCCTCACGGACGGGTGACGACGGGCGGCACGTCGACGGCGTCGGCCGAGAGGTCGAGCGCGAGCACGCGCGCCGGGTCGACGTAGAGCTCGCCGAAGCGAACGGTGAAGTGCAGATGCGGGCCGGTCACTTGCCCGGTGGCGCCCACGGCGCCGAGACCCTGCCCCTTTTCGACCACGTCGCCCACGCGCACGTCGATGCGCGACATGTGGAAGTACATGGTGAACAGCGAGTGGCCGTGATCGATCACCACCGTGCCGCCGGAATAGAAGCGCTCGGTGGCGAGCGCCACGCGCCCGCGCGCCGTGGCCACGATGGGTGCGCCCACCGCGCCGTCGAGGTCGAGGCCCAGGTGGCGGCTCTTCTTCTTGTCGTTGTAGGTGCGGCGCGTGCCGAAGGGAGAGGTCTCGACGCCCGCGGTGGGCCGCGCGAACGAGCCACGCCACAGGCGCTCGGGCGTGACGGTGGCGAGCGCCACGCTGAGCGCCTTGGCCTCGCGCGCCGCGCGCTTGCGCTGCGCCACCGAGGGCTTGATGAACTTCTTGCTGACCTTCAGGTGGCGCTCGTCGTAGGGGGCCTCGATGACCGGCGCCGGCTTGCGCCAACCAACGGCGCTGCCGTCTTGCAGCGTGGCGTCGAGCACCAACGGCAATTGCCGGCGCTTCTGCTCGATGCTCACCGGCGCCAGCGCCAGCCAACGCCGACGGTCGCCGGACGCGGGGAACGCGACGATGGCGCGGCCCCCGAGCGAGCCCGTGAGCGAGACGATGGGCGATCGCGCCGGCGCGCTCCGCACCTCGACCAGGGTGGCGCGCCCCGTGGGGAAGCCCTCCGCGGGCCATGCCACGTCGAGCGCGTCGGGCGCCGGCCCGGCGATCGCCAACATGCACGCGGCCACAACGACGGCGATCACGGTGCCTCCCGGGGTGCGGGGCTGAGCCCCACCAGGGCGGCGAAGCCGCGCCGCCCGAGAGCCTGCAACGCTTCGAGGCGCGCCAGGAAGTCCCGATAGTCGAGGCGATCGCGCGCCGCCCCCGCGCGATCGGGCCGCGGCAGCTCGAAGTCGCGCGCGCGCGACGCGGTGAAGCGCAGGGCGGCGAGCAAGCACTCCTGGTACAGCCCTCGACGCTCGCTGGGTGCCAGTGGCCGCACCTCGCGATAGCCCTGCACGAGCGCGCAGCACAGCGCGGGGTCGAACGCGCGCTCGGTGGGACGCCAGCCCCAGGCGCACACCGCGATGCCGAGGTCGAGCATCAGGTGATCGGAGCCGGCCATCTCCCAGTCGAATACCGCCAACAGGCGCTCGCGCTGCCACTTGCTGTTGTTCGGGAACAGGTCGCCGTGGATGACGCCGCGGGGCAAGAGCCGGCGCTTGCGCACGATGGCCGCCAGCTCGCGGGCCAAGCGGGCCGCCAGCTCGGCCGTCGGCTGGTTGCCCGCGATGTCGCCGATGAAGCGCTCGACGGCGCCGAGGCCATAGGGGTTGGGGCGCGCGAGCTCGAGCCCCCGCAGCGCCCGGTGCGCGTGCGCGAGGAAGCGCCCGATCTGCGCGACGTGCGCGGCCGCGATCTCGAAGAGCGCCAGGTCGCGCCCGGGGAGCTCCGCGAACACGGTGGCCCACACGGGCCGGCCGGCGCGCTCCTCCACCATGTAGAAGGAGCCGCCGATGCGCGTCTTCTTGATGGTCGGCACCGCCACGCCACCCAAGTGGGCGCCCGTGAGGGCGCGCAGCACGGCGCGCTCGGCAAAGACGTCGTCGGTGCTCTTGCCCTCGTTGATGCGCAGGAACCAGACCCCTCGATCGGTCTCGAGCCGGTAGGTGGTGTTGATGCTGCCCGCGAGCACGCCATCGGCGCGCACGAGCTCGGCCTCGTCGTCGTACACGGACACGAGCGCGCGCAGCGCGCCGTCGCTCAGGGCCGTGTACACCGCCACCGCTCGGCACCTCCTCGCACAGCTTCGCCAATCGCAGCGCCACATGCCACGTTCTTGCCGACGCAGCGCGGGCATGGTCCGCGGACCGCAACGGAGGTAGCCTGGGGGCGATGCCGCGCATTCGCTTGGGCGACATGTTGATCCGCGCAGGACTGATCGACGAGATGCAGCTCAACGCCGCGCTTGCCCATCAGCGGCAATGGGGCGGCAAGCTCGGCGATATCCTCGTGCAACAGGACGTGCTCGACGAGATGATGCTGTGGCGCGGCCTGTCACGGCAGCTCGACGTCGCGCTGGTGTCGCTCACCGAGGTCAGGCTCCACCAGGACCTCCTGGCGACGCTGCCCGTGGAGATGTGCGAACGGCTCGACATGATCCCCATCGGGCGCGACGAGCGATCGCTCACCATCGCCACCAGCAATCCCAACAACATTGGCGCCCTCGACGAGGTGGCGTTTCGCACCGGCCTCAAGGTCAAGACCGTGCTGGCGCCGGCCCGTGAGGTCGAGTGGGCGATCCGGACCGGCTACTACGGCGAGCGCGTGCCCTGCCCGCCGCCGAGGCAGCGACGCAGCCTCGGCTCGGGCCTGGAGAGCGGCGCTCCTCCCGCCGCCCCAGCGCGCCGACCCTCGCAACCGCCGCAGCCGGGCCTTGCTGCCCGCGCCGATCCCGACGCACACCCGGCCTTCGCGCCCTCGGCGCCCCCTCGTTTCCCAAGCCCGCACCCGCAGATCGCGTCGTTGCCGCACGCACACTCGCCGGTGCCAAACACGCCCATCGCCGAGCTCGCCGCGGCGCGCCTGGTGGCCACGCCGGCGACGATGCAAAGGGCGATGGGACCCGGCGCGTCGATGCTCGCGCCACCCGCCGGCGCCGCCCTGGCCCCACAGTCCGCACCACAGTCCACGGAGGAGCAGTTGGCGCAAGCGAACGAGCTCTTGCGCGCCTTGGTGGAGCTGTGCGTGCAGCGCGGCGTCTTCACGCGCGAAGAGCTCTGGGCGCGCCTGGCCGCGCGCTGATGGGCGCCCCGGGCGCTCGCAGAGGCAGGTCGATCGATGGGAGCGGCCGCGAGTACCACCTGCTAGGTCAGGCGCAGCTTGAGCTTCACCTTGCCGAGGTCGACGACGTCGCCGTTCTTGAGCACGGCCATGTCGACGTCGGTGCTGGCGATGGCGATGTTCCCCGATCGCGCCGCGCGATACAGCACCACCGCACCTCCGAGGTGGAGCAGCGTCAGGTGCCAGGGCAGGAGGCCCGCCGACTTCGGGAGTGACAGCTCACAGCGCGCGTCGGCGCCCACGCGCGTGACCGTCTGCGACAAGGGCATCTGCGTGTAGGGCTTGCCCGCCAGCGTGACCTCGACGGTGACCAGGGACCCGTCGGGCGCGTTCGACAGGGCCTTGAGCAGATCGGCGTCACGCGCCCACGCGAGCCCGCCACCACCCGCCGCGGTGTTGGTGCGGTCCGACTGACGCCCGACCTCGCCCTCGGTGCCGAGGTCTGCGGCGAATTCCTCGGCCTCGCGGAATGCCCGATCCGCTTCGGCGTCGAGGTCGGCGGCGGAGTCGCCGATCTCGAGCTGGGCGATGAGGTCGGTGGTGTTGCCCGGGGCCTTGGCGTCGTCGTCCTCGGGCTCTTCATCCAAGATCGACGAGAGCCGTTCGGCGCCGCCATCCGCCTCGAATTCGTCACCGAGGAAGGAGCCCTCCCCAAGGTCGGCCAGCTCCGACTGCGACTCGGGCGAGGGCTTGCCGGACGCCACGCTGTCGGCGATCGGCGCAGGCCCGCGCACGCTCTGCTGCCGCTGCGCTCCCTTTCCCGCCGCCGGCACGCCGCGACCGGTCTCCCTGTGCGAGAGCTCGTCGGCGTTGTTCGCTTCGGCCGGTGGCGTAAAGGTGGCGCCGTGGAAGCCTACCTCGACGTTGCCGTCCTCGAGGTAGAGCACGGCGTAGTCGTAGAAGTTGAGCAGATCGCCGTGCTTGAGCTTCCGGTTGGAGGCGATGCGCTGGTTGTTGACCCAGGTGCCGTTCTGGCTGCCCAGGTCCTCGACGAACACCTCCTTGCCCCGCCGCTCGATTTGGGCGTGCTTGCGCGACAGACCGAGCAAGCCGATGACGACGTCGCACTGCTTGCTGCGCCCCACCGTGAGCTTGGCGCCGGCGACCGGGTGACGACTCACCTCCATGCCGTTGTAGAGGAGCACCAGCGTGGGCTCGCCCTTCTCCGGGCGGGCCTTCTTGGTGCGATCTTCCCGCGCCGGCGGCTCGTCGTCCTCGAGCGACACCTCGACGTCGATGTCGGGCTCGGGCTCGGGCTCGCGTTGCGGCTCGGCCTTCGGCTTGCCGTTCTTCTTGGCGTGCTTGACCGGCGCCTTGAGCTCGTTCTGCGGCGGTGTTGGCCCGCGCGCCTGCGCGCTCTTCGAGCGGAACACGGCGACGTAGCGCCCGAGCGTGATGCGATCGTCGGGCGCGAGGTCGCTCTCGCCGACGATGCGCTGCCCGTTCAGGTGCACGCCGTTCTGCGCGCCGCAGTCGACGACCACGAAGCGCTCGCCGCGGCGCTCGACCCGCGCGTGAAAGCGCGACAGGGAGCGGTCATCGAGCACGATGTCGTTTTGGGGGTGCCGGCCCAGACCGTAGACAGCCCGACTCAGGACCACTTCGTCCAGGAAGTCGTCACCCCGGTAAATCTGCAGCACCGACATCTGCGTAGCTCAATCTAGCGGATCGGGCCCCACGTCGTCGCCTTCTCAACCGGAGCAGGACGCAGAGGAGCGCGAGCGTCGCCCCCCCGGATGGCGTGCCGCCGGCACAGAGTGTCGGTGTGAAGCGCACATCGGGCGGGTCGTCGCGCTCGACGCCGTAGCACTCACCGGTGGGGGCGTCGGCTGGGTAGATGGCGCAGATGCCCTCCACATCGTCGGCGGCGAGATCGCGCTTGCTCAGGTCGGCCCGCGGCGCCGAGGCATACATGGTGGCGTCGCCAGCGGCGCTGTGGTCGAGGCCGAGTACGTGCCCCATCTCGTGGGTCATGGTGTTCTCGAGGTCGAAGTCCACCGTGCACTGCCCCGGGTCGCAGGCGGTGTAATGGAAGCGCGAGTCGTTGACCTCGATGTCGGCGTCGAGCAGGCGCCCGCTGTGGCTCTCCCAGGTGACGGTGGTGATGGCTAGGGCGCCGAGCGCGTGCACCCAGGCGTCGAGCTCGTCTCCCTCGGTGTCGTTCCTGAACACCACGATGTTCTCGTTGTCCGGCGAGCCGCTGCCAGCGCCCCAATCGAAGCCGATGAGGATGGTGTCGGTTGGTGAGCCCACGCGCGGCGCGACGTCGGTGCAATCACCGGCGAGCGCCCAGGTTGCGACCGAGCGCTCGAGCACCTCCTCGATGTCGTCGGCGGCCAGGTCCGCGGAGGCGCCGCTGCGCCGGATGACCACGTCGCGCTCGTCCCACGCGATGCTCGGACCGTCGTCGCCCGCGCGGGTGCACACGAAGCCGACCAGGGTGCTCGAGAGCAGGAGCGCGGCGATCACGGCGCGCTCCCGAGCGCGGGGACCGGCGCGGGGGCCGGCGTGGGGACCAGCAGAGGGAAGAGCGCGCCGCGGGTGATGCGGCGCGCCGCCGGACCCGCGTGCGTGAAGGGCACGAGCTCGTCGTGGGTGGCCACGCGCCAGACGCCTTGCCACAGGCCCACGATGGTGCGCGCGCCGAGCACCACGGCCTCGCTCAAGCACAAGACGTAGCGGCCGCCCACCTCGAGCTCGGGGGTGCCGGCCACGCGCTGGCCGTAGCCGTCGATGATGCCGCCGGGAAGGGCCACGCTCAGGGTGGGCGGCGGCGCCGCGCTGCTCGCGGAGCGCAGCACGCGTTCGACGCGCACGGTGCGCACGGTGACGATGCGGCCACCGGCGATCTGCACGCGCGCGTCGAGCACCGTGCCCTCGATGACGAGCTCGCTCGCCGCCGCGACCTCGCCCGGGCCGCGCTCGGGCATGGTGGTGGCCAGGAGCGCAGGGGAAAAGAGCGCGCCGCACCCGAGGAGGGCGGCGAGAACGAAAGTGGCCCGCGCGGACATGCGGGCCACTCTAGCAGCGCTTGCCGCGCGGCGCTGCCGCCGCGCGCTCCTTTGGCGATCAGCTCGCGAACAGCGAATCGATCTGCGCCAGCAGCTTCTTGGCCTTGGCCTGCTCGATGGTGTTCTCGGCGGCGATCTCGGGGTCGACGTTGGGATCGCCGTTGATCACGCTCTCGAGCAGCTCCTTGAACTTCTTCTTGCCGTCGCTGACGCCGTCGCCGTCGGTGTCTTTCTGCAGCTTGGTGCACAGGAAGTCGGCGTACAGCACCTTGGTGCCGAAGTAGTTGGGCGCGAGCTGGATGGCCTTCTCGAAGTTCTCCTTCGACTTGTCGAGGCTCCCGCCGGCGATGCCCGCCGTGGCCGCCTCGTAACCGCCGAAGTAGCGCCACGCCGCCGCGTAGAAGAAGTCGGGCGACAGCGACTTGACGTGCTCCATGGTGGCCTTGAGGTCGTCCTTGTACTTGAGCTTGGTGGCGAAGCCCTTGGCCGATGCCCATTTTCCGAGGTTGGCCGCGTACCAATACATGGCCGGCACCGCCTCCTTGGGGGCCAGCTTGATGGCCTCGGCGTGCTTCGCGTTCGAGGCCATGGCCGCGGCGAACTCGGGCGCTGCGAGCTTCAGCGCCGTGGTGGCCCAGTCGAGGCCCTTTTGGTACTCGGCGTCGCGGCCCGCGGCGTCGTCCTCGAGCGCGAGGAAGCCGTCGCCCATGAGGTAGTGCCCGCGGGCGATCTTGGCGGCCAGCTCGGCGTTTTGCGCGAGCTTGGCGGCCTCCTCCCACTTGGCGAGCGCGGCGGCCAGCTTGGCCTTGTCGCCGCGCTGCTTCCACAGCTCGTCGCCCTCGCCCTGCACGGTGGCGGCGGCGCTGGCCGCCTCGGGCGCTGCCGCGACGGCGGCGGGTTTGTCGGCCCAGTTGGCCTCGTGAGTGGTGGCGCAGCCAGCGGCGAGCGCGACAGCACACGGGATAGCGACGGCGAGATGACGCATGAGGACCCCTCCGAAAGAGAAGGGGGTGGTAGCGGGAGCGTGGCCCCACGGGAAGGGGGCACCGCACCCCGCGCCGGTGGCGCCGGGTCACCCTTTGGCGCGCGGGTGGGCCGCGTCGTACACGCGGGTCAGCCGCGCGACGTCGACGTGGGTATAGCGCTGCGTGGTCGAGAGGCTCGCGTGCCCGAGCAGCTCCTGGATGGCGCGCAGGTCGGCGCCGCCCTCGAGCAGGTGGGTGGCGAAGGCGTGGCGCAGCTTGTGCGGGTGCACGCGCCCGCGCGCGCCCACCTGCACGCCGTAGCGCGCGAGGAAGCGGCGCACCTCGCGATCGGAGAGGCGCCCGCCACGCACGCCGAGGAGGAGGGCGTCGCCGCTCTCGTCGGTGGCCAGGGTGGTGCGGCCCTGGTCGAGCCAGGCGCGCAGCGCGCGCTCGCAGGCCTCGTGGAAGGGCACCATGCGCTCCTTGTTGCCCTTGCCGAGCACGCGCAGCCAGCGGCCTGGCAGGTCGACGTCGGCGCGGTCGAGCCCGCACAGCTCGCTGACGCGCAGGCCCGAGCCGTACAAGAGCTCCACCACCGCGCGGTCGCGCAGCGGCAGCTCGCGATCGTCGTCGTCGCCAGTGGGGAGCGTTGGTGCAGCGCAGAGCGCGAAGGCCTCCTCGACGCTGACGCTGCGCGGCAGCGCCTTGGGGCGCTTGGGCGAGTCGAGCAGCGCCGCCGGCGAGGCGCCGATGAGCTTGCTCTTTTTCGCGTGCGCGAACAGGCCGCGCAGCGCCGAGAGCTTCCGCAAGACCGAGGTGGTGGAGTCGGCGTGGTGGCGCGCCGCCAAAAAGCCGCGCAGCGCGATGACGTCGACCTTCCCCAGGCTGGTGACACCAGGGTGCTTCTTCTCGACGAGGAAGGCCTTGAGCTGCGCGGCGTCGTTGGCGTAGCTGCGTAAGGTGTGCTTGCTCTTGCGCTCGACGTGCTCGAGGTGCGCGAGCCACGCGGTGATGGCGTCGTCGAGGGTGGCGCCGGTGCTCATGGCGGCGATGCTAGCGCGCGCGCCACCAGGCATCGAGATCGCGGCGCGCTCGCGCCACCAGGCGCGCCCGTTTCTCGCCCTTGCCGAGCTTCTTGCGCTTCTGCCCCGGTGCGAGCGGATCCTCGTCGACCGGCGGGATCATCGCCCAGGTGACGTTGGAGGGCACGTACGCGTCGTTGCCGTGGGCGCGCTGCGTGCCGCGCGCGTGCCGCCACAGCCCGCCGAGCGCGGTGGTGGCCGGCGGTACCTCGAGCGCCCTGCCCGCCAGGCCATCGGCCACGACCAGCGCCGTCAGCAGGCCCGACGCGATGGACTCGACGTAGCCCTCGACACCCGTGATCTGTCCGGCGAAGAAGAGCGTGGGGCGCCCGCGCAGCGCGTTTCTGTCGTCGAGCACGGCGGGAGCGTCGAGGTAAGTGTTTCGGTGGATGGCGCCGAAGCGCAGGAAGCGCGCCGTGGCGAGCGCGGGCACCAAGCCAAACACCGCGCGCTGCGCCCCTTGCATCAAGCGGGTCTGGCAGCCCACCAGGTTGTAGGCGGTGCCGTGCACGTCCTCTTTGCGGAGCTGCACGACCGCGTAGGGCCAGCGGCCGGTGCGCGGGTCGTCGAGGCCCACGGGCTTGAGCGGGCCGAAGCGCAGCGTGTCGTCGCCGCGCTCGGCCATGACCTCGATGGGCAGGCAGCCCTCGAAGTAGTGGGCGTCCTCGACGTGCTCCACCGCGCGGTCGGCCTCGCGCAGCGCGGCCAGGAAGGCCAGATACTGCTCCTTGTCGAGCGGGCAGTTGAGGTAGTCGCTGCCAAGGCCCTTGCCCCAGCGCGACAGGAAGAACGCGGCACCTGGCGGCGCATCGGGCGCCTCTGCAACGAGCACGCTGTCGGCCTCCACGATGGGCGCGATGGCGTCGAAGAAGGCCAGCCGCTCGCTGCCGCAAAGCCGGGCGAGCTCGGCGGCGAGCGCGTCACCAGTGAGCGGGCCGGTGGCCACGATGGTGGGCACATCGTCTGCCGGCAGCGCCGTGACCTCGCCCCGCACCAGCGTGAGCGCGGGGTGCGCGAGCAGCGCGCCCTCGATGGCGGCGGCGAAGCGCTCACGATCCACCGCCAGCGCATCGCCCGCGGGCACGCGCGTCTCGTGGGCGCAGCGGAGCAGGAGCGAGCCGCAGTGGGACAGCTCCTCCTTCAAGAGCCCCACGGCGTTCTCGGGGTTGGCACTGCGCAAGGAGTTGCTGCAGACGAGCTCGGCCAGGCGATCGCTGGTTTGCGCGGGCGTGCGCCGCGCGGGCTTCTGCTCGCGCAGCTCCACCGCCAGGCCGCGCTGCAAGAGCTGCCAGGCCGCCTCGCAGCCGGCGAGCCCGGCGCCGATGACGCGCACGCGATCCATGAGACCAGCTAACGAGGGATCCAGGCGCGCAAAAGACCCGGCCTGCGCGCGGAACCACGGCATGTCCGAGACCGCGCACGACCTGCTCCCCTGGCTGGCGCTCGATGCCGCGCGCGTGCCGGGGCGCGCCCGCCCGCACGTCTTGGAGCGGGGCGCCGAGCGCGTGCTCCACGAGGGGGAGCTGCTGCTCCACGGACCCGCCCGGCGCGTCGCTTGGGACCCCGAGCGTACGTTGGCGAGCGGCCAGCGCGCGCTCGCCTTCCTCGAGCAGGGCGGGCTCGTGCTGGGCGGCCCCGACGCGGCCGCGCTCGGTCGCGCCGCGGCCCGCAAGCGCCCGCCCCTGCTGCTCTACGGGCGCGGTCACCCGGGGCTGCTCGAGCGACCCGCCCTGGTGGCCGTGGTCGGGACCCGCGAGCCCTCGCCCGTGGGCCTCACCCGCGCCCGGCGCCTCGCGGAGGCGTTGGTCGAGGTGGGCGCCGTGACGGTCTCGGGCGGCGCGCGTGGCATCGATCGGGCCGCGCACGAGGCCGCGCTCGAGGCCGGCGGCCAGACCGTGGCGGTGCTCGGCCAGCCGGCGGGCCTGGCCCGCGATGAGCGCCAGGGCTGGATGCAGAGCGCGTTCGACGCCGCGGGCCCGCGGGCGCTGTCGGTCACGCCCTACGCGCCCTCGGTGCCCGAGCACCCTGCCCTGTTCGCGGCCCGCAACTGGACGCTGGCGGCCCTGGTCGACGCGGTGGTGGTGGTCGAGGGGGCGCTCGGGTCCGGTACGCGCCACACCGCCCGCGCGGCCGGCGCGCTGGGGGTGCCGGTGTTCACGTGGCCATCCGACGCCGAGCGGGTCACCGCCGCCATGCCCAACGCCCTCCTCGCGAGCGGCCGCGCGAGCGCCCTGCCCGGCGACGCCCGGGCCGCGGTGGCTCGCATGCTCGCCGACCATGCCCCGGCCGGGGCGCCGCTCTCCGGGCCGGCAGCTGCGGAGCCGCCGCATCCGCTGGCGGACGCCCTGGCGGCGGCCGGTGGCGTCCTGTTGCTCGATCAGGCCGCGACTGCGCTTGGGCTTGGGGTGGCCGAGCTGCTTGGGCTGGTCGTCGAGCTCGAGCTCGACGGCCGGCTCGCCCGGGAGGGCCCGGCGCTGCGCCTCCTGCCCGCGGGCCGCTGACGGGGCCAGGCGCACGTCGAGAAGCCTTCGCGAGGGCGGTACGAGTGTGCTAGGCCCCCCGGCGTCTTTCCCACGCGAACCCCGAGGGCCACGCCATGATGAAGGGCGCCAAGGCGGACGTCACGCAGGTCATCGGCAACACGCCCATCGTGCGGCTCAACAAGGTGGCCACGCACCTGCTGCCGCACGTCGAGATCTACGCCAAGCTCGAGTACATGAACCCCGGCGGCTCGGTGAAGGACCGCATCGGCGCCTTCATGATCGAGGCGGCCGAGCGCGAGGGCAAGCTCAAGCCCGGTGGCACCATCATCGAGGCCACGAGCGGCAACACCGGCATGGGCCTGGCGTTGGCCGCTGCGGTCAAGGGCTACAAGTGCGTCTTCGTCATGGCCGACAAGCAGAGCGAGGAGAAGCGCATCGCGCTGCGCTCGGTTGGCGCGCAGGTGGTGATCTGCCCAACCAACGTCGATGCCGACGACCCGCGCTCCTACTACTCCACGGCCAAGCGGCTGGCTGAAGAGACGCCCAACGGCTTCTATGCGCGCCAGTACTGGAACCCCGCCAACCCCGAGGCGCATTACCAGAGCACGGGGCCCGAGATCTGGCAGCAGACCGGCGGTGAGTTCGACGCCTTCGTGGTGGCCGTGGGCACCGGCGGCACCATGGTGGGCAACGCGCGCTACCTCAAGGAGAAGAAGCCCTCGCTCAAGATCGTCGGCGTCGATCCCGTGGGCAGCATCTATTACGACCTGTTCCACACGGGAAAGTGGCCCAAGCCCCACAGCTACTACGTCGAGGGCTTCGGCGAAGACTTCATGCCCGGCACCATGGACATAAAGATGATGGACGACGTGGTGCAGGTGAACGACCGCGAGAGCTTCGCCATGGCGCGCCGGCTCATCCGCGAGGAGGGCCTCTTGTGCGGCGGCTCCTCGGGTAGCGCCGTCGCCGGCGCCGTCAAATTCGCCGAGCGGGTGTCGAGGGAGCCGCGCGCCGCCGGCGCGCCCTACCGCTTGCTCGTGATCATCCCCGACAGCTCGAGCCGCTACCTCTCCAAGTTCTTGAACGACGAGTGGTTGAAGGACGCCGGCTTGCTCGAGCGCGACGCGGGCCTCCTGCAGGGGACGGTCGACGAGCTGCTCAAGAAGAAGAAGGACCAGGCGATGATCTTTGCCGCGCCTGGCGACGCCCTGGGGAGCGTCATCGATCGCATGAAGACGCATGGTATCTCGCAGCTGCCGGTGCTCGAGAGCGACGGCCGCCTCACGGGCTTGGTGAGCGAGGTGAAGGTGCTGAACGCCTTGGTCAAAGGCGAGGTAACCATGAAGTCCCCGGTAGGACCCTTGGCCGACATCAACGACACCGCCATGGTGGAGCGCGATACGCCTATCACCACTCTGTCGGCGCACTTCTCGCAGGGCAAGATCGCCGTCGTCGTGGACCGTGCCGCAGGCAAGGTCCCGCAGGTCGTTGCCCTGCTCACCAAGATCGATCTCATCGAACTGCTCGCGAGGTGACCATGGCTGCCCGCGCTGCCCAGACCGCGGCCGCCAAGCTCCGCGAAGAGCTGCTGGCCAAGAAGAACGCCGCCACCCCCGCGGGGCCCTTCGCCCGCGCCGCACCCACCTCGTCGGCGGCAGACGAGCTGCTCGACCTGTGGGCTGGCGTGGAGCACGAGATCGACACCCTCGAGAAGCTGCACGACGCCACCGGGCTCACCATCGAGCAGTGGTCGGAGCTGCCGTCGGGTAGCGCCTCGTCGGTGGCGGAGGCGCGCGAGCTAGCCGAGGGCGTCGACCAGGAGCTCGGCAAGCTGCGCGGCCTCTTGGTGCGCCTCGAGCGGGCGCTCAAGATCGCGCGCCGCCTGCCCGACGTTGCGGAGCACGTCGAGACCATCCGCGGCTTCGTGGAGGGTTGGCGCAAAGACGCCGAGGCCGACAAGCAGAACCTCTTGGTGGCGGCGCGCGCCGTCATCCCGCGCGAGGCGCGCGAGGGGGGCGCGACCGGCGTGGGCATGGCCGAGATCCCCCTGCCCGTGCAGGTGGAGCGCGCGCTCGCCGACGCGCATGTGCAGCGCGAGCGGCGCTCCGATGAGATCGCCGCGCTCAAGATGTTGCCGTCGGCGGACGAGCGGAAGTCCGTCGCGGCGCGCTTGTTGGCCGCCATCGACGACGAGGTCCGGCTGCAGAAGGAGCTCGAGGCCCGCGTCAAGCAGGCGCTCGACGGCGCGCGCGAAGCAGGGGCGCCGCCCTCGCCGGAGCTGAAGAACGCGGCGGATCAGCTGCGCGGCTGGGGGCATGGCGTGGCGTACGAGCGATCGCGCGTGGCGCCGCTGACGGCGTAGCAGGTCTTGTCTTCGCGGGCAGAGCGCCTGAACCGTGCGGCCGATCGGGTCGACGGGGACAGCTGGGGTCCGCCCCTGCGCCGTCAATCGTCATCGCCGTCGTCGTCGGCGGCCGTGGCGCTCCACGGTGGCGGCGGCGGCGGCGCGTCGGGCCGCCTGCGCCGGTACACCTCGACACCGCCGAGCTGCACCTGCGGCAAGAGCTCGAGGTCCTGCTGCAAACGAGCCAGGTCGGCGCGGTGGCGCACGTTCTTGCGCACGCGGCTCACCAGGTAGTCGGTGCCGAGCTCGTCGAACATGATGAGCACGTCGTCGAGCGTGGAGATCTCGACGTTCACCTCGTGGTAGCTGAGCTCGGGCGTCTGCCACACGATGACCTGCGGCTGGTTGAACGCGACGATCAGCGGCCGTCCCAGCCGCTGCTGCTCGGCGTTGAGCCAGCCGACGAGCTCGGGCTTGGGAGGCGACGGCGGTGTGCGCAGCACCTTGAGCGTCGCCTGGCCAAGCTGCGCGACCCCCATGATGGTGCCGCCAACGAAGAGCGCCGCGCCGACCCAGGCGACGAGGCGCCAGCGCGCGCGCAACAGGGCCAGCAGCGCGAAGGAGAACAGCGGCAGCGTGACGAGGTTGTGCCGGCGATGGAAGTACCAGCGATCGTGGCTCTTCACGAGGAGCTGGCAGCTGAGAAACAGGAGCACGGCCAGCACCCCGAAGAGCAGCCACGGGGCGTTCTTCGGATCGCGCAGCCACGCCAGGGCGCGCGCGCGACGCTCGGGCCCGACGCCCCCGCGGCCGAGCGCCCACGCGCCCACCGCCAACGCCACCGGTAGCGCGTAGTGAAACAGGTGGTAGGAGCCGAGGTACGAGGTCTTGATGCGCCACTGAAACGCGACGAGCACGCCGCGCCCGAGGAGCGCGAGGTGCGCGAGCCCCGAGGGGCGGAGGTAGGGCCGCGCCTGGGAGAGCGGGGAGTCCGCCGGCGTCTCGCCGAAGAACAGGTAGTTCCAGATGGAGAAGTGCCCGTCGGCGTTCTGCCCGAGGTAGAGCGCGTACGGCAGCATGGTGAGCAGCATCGCCAGCGCCGCGCACGCGCCGAACACCACCAGGCGCCGTCGGTCGGCGGCGTAGAGCACGAGGCCGAGCGCGAGCGCGAGCACGGCGCTGGCGACCACCACGGCAAACTGTGAGCGCACCAGCAGCAGCGCGCCGAGCCAGGCGCCGGCCTCGAGGCCATCGCGCCACGACCTGCGCTGGAGCAAAAGCACGGCGCGCCACAGGAAGAGGAAGAGCAGCGTATACGCGAGCCCCTCGGTGAAGGGCCGCGAGGTATGCACGAAGTACGCGCTCTGCAGGCCGAGCACGACGACGAGCAGGTGGCCGCCGTGGAAGCCCGGCGCGCGCCGAAACAGGTCGCCGGGCGAGACGCGACGGCCCCAGGCCCACGCCGCCAAGAGCGAGGTGAAGTACAGCGCCGTGGGGAGCCACACCGCGACGCGCTCGAGGGGGAACGCCCACGCGAACGCGGCGTAGATCAGCGGCCACAGCGGGTGGATCGAGTCGTGGTGGGGGAAGTCGCGAAAGCCCCGGTGATAGAGCGAGACGTCGGTGGTGAGGCCATCGCCCGCCAGCAGGTTCTGGACGATGTTCGTGTAGTAGCCGCCGTCGTAGCCCGCGGGGAAGGTCCACGCGCTGCTGTAGGGCAGCTTGAGCGCTGCCAGGAGCGCCAGCGCCAGCGCGAGCCACCAGAGCTCGGCGCGGGTGAGTGGTGCAGGAGCGTGCCCGCGGCCGCGCTCGTCGTCGCGCATGGGGGGCGGCTAGCACGGGGGTGCGCGGGCGGGTAGCAGGCGATCCTGCGAGCTTGAGCACGCAGGCGCCACGACGGCGCAGCGCGCGCGGGGGTTTTCGACGAGGGCACCAGGGGCGGACCGAGCATGCTTGCCCGAGGTGACGGCGTTGCGACGACGCGATGGCCGAGAGGACCACGGGACTACGAGCGCCAACTCCTCGTTTGAGACACCGGGGTGGTGTCAGTCGCCACCGTCATGGGACCGCCTGTCGCCAAGATCATGGGGCCAGGCGAAGGCGGTCGAGTATCGCCGCACTGATCGAACACGCTCCGCGGGGCCTCGACCCTGAACCTCCCGTCGGTTCCATCACAGGACACCGAACACCCTCCGCATGACGGCATGTTCCTGAATGACGTCGGAATAGGTGGTGAAGATGACCCGGTTCGGTGGACAGTTTCGTTGAGGGCTCTACGTTGCTGATGCCGGAACCTCCTCCTGCTGTGCCGGCGTCCTGTGGTCAAATACCGATTGTCGTCGTCGTCGAGTGTAGGTGACCTCGATGTACTCGCTGATCGCCTGGTGAGCCGCCGCCCTCGCAGGGAAGTCAACGCCGCGGATGAGCTCCGCTTTGATCGTACGCCAAAAACTTCTCGGCAACAGCGTTGTCCCAGCAGTCACCCTTGCGGCGCATGCCGGAGATCGTCTCTTTGTCGTCGAGGACCCGCCGATAGTCGCCGCTCGCGCGACCGATCGGCGACGCCGGGACGCGCGCTATGTCCGGCATCATCCACTCGATCACCCCGACGCGCAGCTCGATCGGTTTGATCGTCGGCCCGTTTTGCATGCCAAGCTATCAGTGGAGCGCCTCCTCGATGTGGTGGGCCTCGAGGCGCCCGGAGTTCGTCGTCGACGAAGCCTGTCCCAGTCGGCGGAGCATGTTACCGCGGACGTCGACTTCCCCGGCGATGGTCGCCGACTCGCGCTGCCTGGCTTCCTCGTCCTTCTGGAGAACGTCCCGCATGATCTCAAACGTGATGCCGCTTCCCTGCTGCAACGTCGCGGTCGGGTCGGCGCGTTCCTGTCCTGCCCTACGCAGCTCCCAAGGCGGATCCGATCCTGAGCGCCGCCCGCGAGCCCTCGTGTGACCGGGACGAGGCGGTCGATTGCGCTTGAGCACGTGCCCTCCGAGGATCAGGCTCATCGGCGAGGTGATCATGCCGAAGCCGAAGACGCCGAAGAAGGCCCCGACCGGGAAGAAGCGAGGCCCCACGCGCCCGGCGATGAGCCCGGAGCGCGCCAAGCTGGTCGACGAGCTGGTCCGGAAGCTCAGGCGCGAAGTCGCCGAGCGCGCCGGCCCGAACGCGACGTTCGAGCAGCAGAGCGACGCGAGCTTCGAGATCATGCGAGACGTTCTCCATCGGGCAGAGGAGGAGCGCCTTCAGGAACTGGTGACCGACGCGGAGGAGGTCGACGTCGACGGCAAGAAGTTCCGCCGCCTCGAGCAGGCTTCGTCCGGCACCTACTTCGGGCGCTTCGGCGCGCACCTCGTCGAAGAACCGCTCTACCGCGAGGCTGGCGTGCGTAACGGGCCGACGCTCAAGCCGGTCGAGCTTCGTGCTGGCATCGTTGAGCGCATGCTGCCGGACATGGCGCGCATCGTCGGTGCGCTCAGCGCGGACGACAACAGCCGCGCCCTCGATCGGACGCTGCGCACGGTGGGCTGCGTGCCTCCTGGCCGTGCGTTCTTGCAGGACCACGTCACGCGTATGGGTGCCGAGATCGCCGACGCTGCGGCCGAGCTCGAGGCGGCAGCACGCGACGTGACGGCGCCGCCGGGCGGCATCGCGTCGATCAGCTGTGGTCTCGATCGGATGTCGGTGCGGATGGCGGAACCGCTCGAAGGCGCCCCGTGCAGCCGCCGGGAGCCGTACCAGCGCGCACCGCCGCCGCAGATGGAGCACCACTACCGCAAGGCGTGGGTCGGCAGCGTGACCGCCTACGATGAGCGCGGCGAGGAGCTGGCGACCTGGCGGTGCGCTGCCGAGGCAGACGCCGATCCTGCCCAGCTCGCGGATCGCATCGCTGCCGATGTCGCCTGGCTCCTCGACGACCGCGCTGACGTCCCGCTGCATTGCGTGCAGGACGCCGCTCCCGAGCTGCGCGCGCTGCCCGAAGCGCTTGGCCGCCGCGTGCCCGACGTGGAGGTCGTCGAGCTCGTCGATTTCGACCACTTGGCGAGGTACCTCGACGCGGTCGTCGACGCCTGCGACCCGCAGGACAAGTACGACATGAAGGCCTGGTACCGAAGCGTCCTCCTTGACGACGACAACGGCATCGACCGCATCCAACAGAACCTGCGCAGGCAAGCCAAGCGCCTCGCCCCTGATGCCGAGAACGCGCGCAAGGCGATGGCCGCCGCGCTGCGCTACATGCGGAAGCGCAAGCACAAGATGCGCTACGCGTCCTTCTACCGTCAGCGCCTCCCGATCGGCAGCGGCGCCACCGAGAGCACCTGCTGGCAGATGCAGCAACGCGTGAAGCTCCCGGGCCAGTCGTGGGCGCCGCACGGGCTGCGCGGCATCCTCGCCATCCGCGCTCTCGTCGTCTCCGAGCGCTGGCAATCGGCATGGGATCATTACGCGTCGTTCCATCGCGCGGAGGTCAGCATTGCGGCATGATCAGGATCGCATCCACCTTGCGCAGCTCCTCGACCATGCGCTCGACAAGCTTTGTGCACTCCGGGCTCGTCTCCGGCGTTCCGCGCGCCGGCTTCTTCGAGGCGGGCGCCATTCGCGGCTTCTGCGGCTGCGGCATGATCACCTCAGCCGAAGACCTGATCCTCATGCGCGGTCCCCACAAGCCCAATCGACGTCGTCAGATCTAAATCGGCTCCACCTTGTGGTCTGTTTGCCGCGAGCATCTGCGCGATGGTAGTGTTGCGGTTTCGGCGAGGGAGACATGCGAGCCCAACCTGCGCGCGTCATCGCAATAGTAGCCAGCTTTTTGACGGCGAACGGCTGTCTCGGACCGCCGACTGACGACACCCCGGGTGGGTCGACCGGCACGGTGGAGCTGAAAGGGTCCGTCGACAAAGGCCCGTTCGTCGTCGGGTCAACGATTGCGGTCTCTCCGCTGGACGAGGGTCTCAGTTCGACGGGCAGGATCTACAACACGCGTACGATCAACGATCGCGGCGAGTTCGAGGTCGGGTTTGATGCCGCCGGTTCGGTGCTACTTGAAGGAACGGGTTTCTATTACAACGAAGTGACGGGTGAGCTTTCGGGCGCGAGCCTCGCGCTGCGAGCGCTTCATATTCTATCCGGCGAAGCGGTGCAGGACGTGCATGTCAACATCATCACGCACCTCAGCGACGAACGCATCCGTTTCCTTGTCAACGGGGGATTCGCTTTCGACGATGCCGTGGCGCAAGCGGAGGACGAGATCGCTGCGGAGCTGAATGTCGTTCCGGAGGGGTTCGAGGTCGGAGCACGCGGCACCTCCATGTACCTCGGCGGCGGAGACAACGACGCGAACGCGTACTTGCTCGCGGTCAGCTCGGTGTTCGCGCAGGCGGCGGCCCTTCGCGGCGGCTCCGCCGACGCGAACCTCCAAGAGCTGTTGAACACGGCGACCATCGATTTCTCAGACGGCACTCTCGAGCCTGACGTTCAAGGGGAGATCGCCGCGGCGTTGCTCGCGTTGGATGTGGGCAGAATCGCTACCCAGCTCGCCAATCGTTTCGCGGACACCGGCTCCACGAGCGAGGTTCCCGACATGAATCGGATCATCGACCAGGATCGCGATGGGTTGCTTAATCAATCAGACAATTGTCCGCTCGATCCAAATCCGAGTCAGGAAAACGCAGACGGGGACGGGAGCGGCGATGACTGCGATGAGTGTCCGGGAACGGTCTGCGACGACGAGTGTCTTCCCGCCGCTCCCGAACTGGGGCGACCCGCCGACACCTGCGTGACGCCGTGTTACTCGGGTGACTCATCGGAGTGCGAAGCTGGGTTCGCATGTTGGGAAGGTTACTGTCGCCCTGCTGGAGGTGAGGGGGAGCTTTGCTTGCCCGAAGGCGGTTGTGACGATGCCACGCATATTTGCCTTGAGGGTGCGGTATGCGTCGAGCAAGGAGCCGATGGACAGCCGTGCGCTGCGGGCGGAGCCTGCGACTCGGGCGGCCCGTGTCTTCCCTGGGACCAGGCAGGTTGCGCCAACTTCGGCTCCTTGGGTGTTGGCTGGTACGAATGCTGCGCAGCGCCGATTGCGCAACTCGGCGAGTTCTGCATTGCACGGCCGTGCGCGGCTGGTCTCGGCTGCAGCGATGGCTTGTGCATGGAGGCCGGCGGCCTTGGAGAGCCATGCCCAGACGATGGGTCGGCGTGTGATGGCGCCCTTGAATGCGTCCAGGACCGATCCTGCATGGAGACGGGTGGTGACGGTCAGCCGTGCGCAGCAG
>JADZDP010000240.1 GCA_020850995.1 Deltaproteobacteria bacterium | reverse complement strand
TCCATCGTCGCTGGCGGCGTCGCGTCCTCGGTCCGTGGCGACGGCCACGGCCCTGCGGGGCTCCTTGCCATCGACGCGCCTCGCTCGCGATCACCGATCGACTTGTCCATTCGCGGGCCCTAACGCCTACAGCGCCACGCCGCCCACCAGCGCGCCCACCACGGCGGTGAGCGCCATGGCCACCGCCCCCATGACGCCGACGCGGGCCGCTGCTTTGGCCATGGGTGCGCCGCCCAGGCGCGCGCCCACGGCGCCGAGCGCCACCAAGAACGCGAGCGCGCTGGCGCCGAGCACGGGCACGAGCAGCGCGGCCGACACGAGCGCGGCCACCACGAGTGGCAAGGCACCGCCGGCAGTGAAGGCCACCGCCGAGGTGAGCGCCGCCACCATCGGTCGCGCCGCCACCACCTCGGTGATGCCGAGCTCGTCGCGCGCGTGGGCGCCGAGCGCGTCGTGCACCGTCAGCTCCTCGGCCACGCGGGCCGCCAGCTCGGGCGAGAGCCCGCGCCCGACGTAAATGGCGGTGAGCTCGGCCTTCTCGTGCTCGGGCTGCGCTTGCAGCTCGCGGCGCTCGCGCTCGAGGTCGGCGCGCTGGGTGTCGGCCTGGGAGCCGACGGAGACGTACTCGCTCACCGCCATCGACATGGCGCCGGCCACCACGCCGGCGATGCCCGCGGTCATGACCGCGCCGTGGCCGGCGTCGGCGGCGGCCACACCCATGAGCAGGCTGGCGGTGGAGACGATGCCGTCGTTGGCGCCGTGGACCACGGCGCGCAGCCAGCCGATGCGATCGGTGCGGTGGATCTCGCGGTGCGCCACGCAGGGCAGTGGAGCACCTGCGGAGCCTCGTCGGCAAGTCGGCGCGCAACTACTGCCGGTACAGCGTGGGCGCGGCGCGCCAGATGCCCGCCAGGGCGCCCAGCACGCTCGGCTCGCCGCCGCTCTCGCGCTGCTCCTCGAGGCGCAGCGCGATCACCACCTGCCGCTTCTGCACCAGGCGATCTTCCCCCGGCTCCACGCGCGCGAACACGCTGCGCCCCGTGTTCGCGTTGAGGTCATCGAGCGGCGGCGGTGCTCGACCATCGTCCTCGGGCTCGTCGGCCCACGAAGACTCGGCGAAGGTGGCCACCTGCACGCTCTTGCCTTCGCGCTTCTCCTTGGCCACGCCTTGCACGGCGCCGCGGGCGAGCACGAGCTTGCCCGCCAGCTTGTCCGTTTGGCTGGCGGCGGTGGACACGTCGTAGAGCGGCACGCCGGCGGCGCGGCACGCGTGGGTGTCGGCCTCGACGAAGCCGCCGCGCCGCGCGATCACCTCGGCGAGCGCGAGCTGCAGCGACTCGTCGGCGGCGAGCTCTTTATTCCACGGTCCCGTGAGCAGCGCAGAGAGCTCGAGCAGATCGCTGCGCGCGGCGCAGGCCTTGAGCAGCGGCAGCCCGCGCTTGGGGTCGGCGGCGTAGTGCTCGCGCGCGCTGGCCATGCAGGCCTCGGCGCTCGGGAAGGCCGCCGCCAGCTCGACGGCCGTGAGCATCTTCTTCGCCGTCGGCGCCGAGGTGGGTGCCGTGCTGTTGGCCGACGTCGGCGTCGACGGCGAGGCATCGCTCCACTCGGTGGTGGTCGGGCGGTAGGGATCGCCCGCGCAGCCGAACAAGGGCGTGCCGAGCAGGGCGGCGAGCAGCCCGGTGCAGACGTGACGACGTGGCGCGTGAAGGGCGGCGCGAGCGATGGGCATGGGCGGATGCTACCCTGAGCACGCTCGGCGCTGGGGCCACGGCCCCCGGGAGAGACGATGCACCGTCATCGCACACCAAGGCACTGGCTCGCGGCCGTGCTCACGCTGTTCGCGCTCACGCTCGGGGGCTGTGTCTGCGGCGACGAGCGCACCATGCGCACCGCCGATGGGCGCGATCGCAGCTACCTCGTGTACGCGCCCCCGACGCTCACGGGCCCCGCGCCCATCGTCCTGGTGCTGCACGGCGGCGGCGGCAACGCCGCCGGCACGCGCGAAAGCCTGGGCTTCGACGCGCTGGCCGACCAGCACGGCTTCGTCGCGGTCTATCCAAACGGCATCGGCAAGCGCTTCTTGGGCAAGCTCTTTGGCACCTGGAATTCCGACCACGTCTGTTGCGGGCAAGCCCACGAGGAGGGTGTCGACGATGTGGCCTTCCTGTCGCAGCTCATCGACGTAGTGGCGGCCGAGCACGGCGGCGACGCGGAGCACGTGTTCGCCACCGGCATCAGCAACGGCGGCGACTTGAGCCATCGGCTGGCATGCGAGCTGTCCGAGCGCATCGACGCGGTGGTGCCCGTTGGCGCGCCCGTGGTCATCGAGGGCTGCGCGCCCACGCGCCCGGTGCCGGTGAAGATCATCCACGGCAGCGCCGACCCTTGCGCGCTCTACGAGGGCGGCGAGGTGTGCGGTGGGTGCTGGACGCAAGCCATCGAAGAGCTCACCGGCAGCGAGGCGGCGGAGGACGCCGACACCTTCCCTTGCCAGGCGGTGCCCGAGCAGGCGGCGGGTTGGCGCGCGCGTAACGGCTGCGGCGAGGTCGCCACCAGCAGCGACACCGCGGGCGCAGCGACGTGCCAGGTGTTTGCTGACGGGTGTGCGGGTGCCGAGGTGGAGCTGTGCACCATCGAGGGCGGCGGCCACACCTGGCCAGGCACCGAGTATGGGTGCAAGGAGGGCACGAGCTTCTGCGACGCGTACGTCGACGCCGTGGGGCCCATCAGCGCGGATCTCGACGGGCCCGCCGCGGCGTGGGCCTTCTTCGCGGCGCACCTCGATCGCTGAGCGCTCGTTAGGGCCCGCGAACGGACAAGTCGATCGGTGATCGCGAGCGAGGCGCGTCGATGGCAAGGAGCCCCGCAGGGCCGTGGCCGTCGCCACGGACCGAGGACGCGACGCCGCCAGCG
>JADZDP010000239.1 GCA_020850995.1 Deltaproteobacteria bacterium | reverse complement strand
TCCATCGTCGCTGGCGGCGTCGCGTCCTCGGTCCGTGGCGACGGCCACGGCCCTGCGGGGCTCCTTGCCATCGACGCGCCTCGCTCGCGATCACCGATCGACTTGTCCGTTCGCGGGCCCTAAGCGCGTCAGAGGCAGCCGGTGCAGGCGATCGTGGCCGGGCACGAGACGATCTGCGTGCCATCGGTCGGGTTCGACACCACGTCGTTGTCGCCGCGGGCCACGAACAGCCACCGATCGCTGGCGGGCGAGAGCGCCAGGGCGCACGCGTCGCCGAGGTAGTCACCGCTCAGGATGACCTCGGAGAACCCGTCGCGCGCGCGCAAGCGCACTACCTCGCTGTCGTCGCTGATGAACACGAGCCAGTCATCGCCCCCGCTGCGCTCGAGCACGCCCACCGACGTGACACCCCAGCACCAGGCCGGCCAGTGGTCGGAGAAGTGCGGCGGCGGTGAGCGCTCGCTGAACCCGGTGGCGTGGTCGATGAGGTACAGACCGCTCGACGCGAGGATGGCGCTTCGACCTGCGCCGGCGAAGATCATGCTGGCGCCGATGTCGTCGACGACGTGGCGCGCACCGTGCTCCTCGAGCACGTTGCCGTTGTCGGGGTCGAGGCGAGCGATGCCGTCGGCGTCGAGATCCCACACGCACGCTTCGGCGCCGCACCGCAGGTTCCACAAGGTCTGGTCGGAAACGTCGCTCAAGTAGAAGTCGTAGGCGCCGCCGGAGTCGACGTTGCGCGGGTTGCCGAGGCCCGGCAGATCGACGACCCCAAGCCCGGTGGTCCCCGCGACGAATGCGTAGCCGCCGCCGAGCGCGAAGCCGCCGGTGTGGTCACCGATGACGTTGTCGAGCCGTGCACCGTTACATGAGCTTGTGGACAGCGAGGTGATGCGCAACTCGCCGATGGTCTGGCAGGTCCCGCCGATGCAGTCTTGGTTGGCTCCGCACGCCGTCGCGCAGGTATCGCAGTAGCTGTCGTCGCCCTGATGGTCGACGCAGGCGCCGCCGCACACGCCGTCGTAGGCCGCAGCATCACAGCCGCAGGTGCCGCCGCCGCAGGTCTCGCCGGGGTTGGCGCAGTCGTTGCCGCAGCTGCCGCAGTTCTGCTCGTCGCGCGCGGTGGCGCGGCAGCCGTCGGGGCACGACGTGACGCCGGCGGCGCAGGTGCAGGCGCCATCGCGGCAGATCGAGGCCGGGCACGACACCAGCACCTCGTCAGCGCTGGCGAAGAACTGCGAGTCGAGCTCGTGATGGAACAAGAAGCGCCTGCGCGTGGGGTCGACAGTCATCGAGCACGCGTCCCCCAGATCGTCGAGCTGCTCGATGACTTGCTGGGCCCCGTCGCGCACACGGACGCGCACGATGCGGCTGCCCCACGCGATGTAGGCCAGCCAGTCGTCGCCGTCGAAGCTCTCGAGCAAGCCCCAAGACGCCCAGGTCTCGCACCCGACCGCGTCGTCGAGCGAGAGCACGGTGGGGCCCAGGCTCACCGCGCCTGTGCCGATGTCGATGAAGTGCACGATCCCCTGCACCACCAGCGCTACGCGGCCCGCGCCGGCAAAGACTCCCACCGAGCCTTCATTGAGCCCATCGATCCCCGTGATGCTGAACGGCACGAGCAGGCCGGTGGGTGCTCCCGTCAGCGGGTCGAGCTCCGCGAGCGCTTCCGCCTGCGCGTCTCCCTCGGCGAACAGGGAGTTGTCGCGGTCGGCGAAGCTCCACAGCTCGCCGGTGGCCAGGTCCGAGAACAAGGCGTCGAGGTCGTTCGCCAAGGTGCTCTGGGTCGTGAGCGTCGCCACCCGTGCCCGCACCGTGGCGTCATCACCGGTGTACAGGACGTCGTCGCCGGCCCACGCGATGCCGCCGTGATCGTCGCCACTCCTGGCCTCGTGCGAGACCGCGGTGCAGGAGAAGGGCTCGATGGTGTCCAGGCGGAACACGATCTCGCCCTCACCTTCGCCCTCACCTTCTCCCTCGCCTTCTCCCTCGCCTTCTCCTTCGCCTTCTCCTTCGCCTTCTCCCTCGCCTTCACCCTCGCCTTCTCCTTCGCCTTCACCCTCGCCTTCACCCTCGCCTTCACCCTCGCCTTCACCCTCGCCTTCACCCTCGCCTTCACCCTCGCCTTCACCCTCACCTTCTCCCTCGCCTGCGCTCCCCTCGAGGACGCAGGTGCCATCAGCACAGCGATAGCCTCCGATGCACGGATGGGCCGCGTCGCACTGCTTGCCGTCGAGGGCGACGCCAACCGGGCAGCCGGCCGCAGCGAGCAGAACCAGCAGGGGCCCGAGCGCGCTCTGCAGACGCAACAAGGTCGTCACCCCCGCAGCATAGAGGGTCGAGCGTCATGGTGCCGAAGGTGAGACGGTCAGGGTCGCTCAGCCCACTCCGCGAGCGGCCGGCACCCTCGGGACAGCGACGCGATCGCGGCCTCGAGGCGTCGGCGCTTGCGTGCCAACGGCACGGCCACGTCGGGTTGGGCGCGCACGAGCGCCGCGTCGAAGCCGTCGGTGTGGTCGCACAGGTCGATGGCGTGCAGCTCGAGCACCACGGGATTCGCGCGCGCGGAGGCACGCGCCAGCGCCGTGCTGAGCGCGCCCACGGGTAACGGCAACATCGTCAACGTGGTGCCGAGCCACGGCCAGCCGAGCGCGCCGCTGATGGGCAGCTCGACGAGGCCGGGGGGCGCATAGCCGGGCAGGAACTGCCGCGGGTCGCCCAGCTGCGACGCCGAGGCGCGGCCGCGTGCGCGCAGCCCAGCACGGGCGAGCGCGCGGGCCACCCAGTACATGGGCGCCTCCATGACGCTCGAGTCGTAGGCGAAGCCGAGCCTGGCGATGGCGTCGACGAGGGCGGGGCTCAAGGTGTAGCCGGGCGCGCGAAAGCCGCGCGGGCGTTCACCGGTGAGCTCGACGATCGCCTCGATGGAGCGACGCAGATCTTCCTCGATGAGCGCGGGCGCGAGCGTGCTCAGATCGTAGCGGTGCGCGTGGCTATGGCTGGCGATCTCGTGGCCGTCGTCGTGGGCGCGGCGCACCAGCGCGCGCGCATGGGCGTGTGAGAGATCTGCGGTGACGATGAACAACGTGGCGCGCACGCCCTGCGCCGCACACAGCTCGAGCACGCGCGGGACGCCCGCACGCCAGATGGGGTCGTCGCCGCGAGGCGCCGGCAAGCCGTGAATGGCGTGGTAGTGGCCCACGCCGTCGACGTCGATGGTGACGGCGCTGCCAGCGCTCACGGCGCGAGGACGCGCACGCCGCCGCCCTGCGCCTTGCGGGGAAAGTTCCAGCGAGCCCATGCGGCGATGAGCACGAGCGCCACCGCCAGCACGGCGAAGATCGGGTCCGTGGTGGTCACCGCCAGGGGCGCCAGCAGCGCCAAGGAAGCGACCAGGCGCACCAGGGCGAGCACCCCGCGCCGTACCAGGAACAGGCCGACCAGCTCGAGCACCGCGCAGGGCACGCCGAACACCACCGCGCGCTGCACCGCGGGCAGGTTGTCGGTGACGAGGTGCCACTGGGTGGTGAGGATCTCAGCGAGCACCACCACCGTGGCGCACGCGAGCACCAGCACGCCGGCGGCAGCGGCGTCTTTCGCCATCATCGCCAGGCGGTGATAGGTGCGGATGTGCAGGTCGACGAAGGCCTCGAGCGCCGTGTTGAGGATCTCGGCGAACCACACGATGGCGACGGCGAACAGCAGGGCCACGCGCACTTCGAGGCCCAGGGGCAGCGCCATGCCCACGATCAGCACCATCAACCCCGACACCACGTGGATCTTCATGTTGCGCTGCGCGGCGATGGTGCGCAGCACGCCGGCGATGGCGGCGCGAAAGGAGCCGACGATGCCACCGGGCAAGAGCACCGGCGGGATGCTCTCGAGGTTCGGATCCGACAGGTCCGTGGCTTCGTTGGGGCGAAGGGGTGGCGCCACCATGGACTGCTCAGCGCGCGCGGGCCACCGCCCGGCGCAGCCGCCGCAGCGCGCCGCCGAAGCACAGGAAGCTCAGCGCCGAGGCCGTGCCACAGGAGCTGCAGCCGAAGGGATCGCTGGTGGCGCTGGTGGTCGAGGCGGTGCCGGTCCCGGCGCTCGGCGTCAGCGCTGGGCTCGCCGGCGCTCCGCTTGCCACCTGGCAGCTGCCCTCGATGCAGTAGAGCGACTGGGCGCGATCGCAGCGCGAAGCGCCGAAGGCGTAGCCCGGCTCGCAGCTCGCTCCCGCGGGCAAGAGGCAATCGGGGCCCCACTCGGCAGACAGCGCGCCGCACGTGGCGCCGAGCGCCGCGCAGTCGAGCGTGGTGGCCTGGGAGACGTCGCAGAAGGAGAGCACGTCGCCAGCGCAGGAGGGATCGCAGGGGTTACCCGCGTCGGGCGCGCCGGCGTCGTCCTGCGCCAGCGCCGGCGACGCGACCGTGACCGTGACCGTGACCAGCAGGAGGGCATTGCGAAAAAGCAAAGGGGGCCTCTCGGCCCCCTTTGTCACTGGCGCGTGCCAGAGGCAATCAGGCGCGACGGCGCCGGATGCCGATCAGGAGCCCGCCGAGGGCCAAGAGGCCCGCGGCCGGCACGCCGGCGCTGGCGGCGCTGTGGTTGCAGAGCGGGGCCTGCTCGGAGCCGCCCACGCACTCGCCGTCCTCGCACACCTCGCCGTCGTCGCAGTCGCGGTCGCTGGCGCACTCACCGTCGCCCTCGCCCTCGCCCTCTTCGCCCTCGCCCTCGCCCTCGGCGACACAGGTGTCCTCGCTGCCGCAGGTGAGGCCAGAGCCGCACTCGGCGACGCCGTCGGCGCAGGGGTCACCGGAGGCCACGCCCGTGCACACGTCGCCAGAGCAGGTGGAAGCAGCGCTGATACCGGCGCAGGTGTAACCGATGACCTGGGAGGTGGCGCCGCACGCGAGCTGCAGGATGTTGCCGGCCAGGCAGGTCTGGGTGCCGGTCTCGCCGGTGTCGGGCGCGCACGCGCCGGCGCCGGCGGTGCAGACGCCGTCGATGCAGCCGGAGCTGTCGGTGGCGCAGCCCATGGTGATGGCCTGGCCGCTCTGGCTCGAGAAGGCGCACGCGGTGCCGTCGGGCATGGCGCACCAGGAGCCGAAGCCGGCAAACACCTCACAGCCGCCAGCTACGGTGCCGTCGCCGAGGAGGTCGCCACACTCGACGCGCGCGAGGGTGTTGCTGGCGGTGTCGCACCAGATGGCATCGGTGCCGTCGCACTCGCCCAGCTCGTCGACCGTGCCGCAGGCCTCGCCCTCGCCCTCGCCCTCGCCCTGCGCGAACGCAGCGCCCGACGCGACCATCGCCAACGAACAACACAACAGCAGCTTCTGCATGTGACCTCTCCTGGGGCCGTTCGGCCGGGTTCTCGGGCCGGTCGAGCCGGCATGATCCCGGATTGGCCCGGGACACGTCGCACCGTACCCGACACGTCGACGAGCGCAAGGCCAACTACAACGGTCGTGATCGGACAGCGGGGGGATACGACGCGCTTGTCAGGCCCGCCTGTCAGGGCTGGCGCCACGTCGTTGCCGAAACGCCAACAGCGCAGCGAGACCGGCCAGCGCGCCGGCGCCGCTGGCCCCACACCACGGCGGCGGCGCGGGGACGGCAGGGGGGTCACCAGGCCCCCCATCGACGACGAGCCCAGGGAGATCGGCCACGCAGGTCCCCGCGACGCAGGCGAAGGTGTCGGCGCAGCGTAGCCGTTCGTCGCAGGACGCGCCGGCAGCGAGCCCCAGGCATTGCTGCCCCGCGCAGCTTCCCCCGAGCGCCGCGCACGAGAGCACCACCGCTTGACCGAAGGGCGCGCAGGCGAGGCGCAGGTACGTGGCGTCGGCGCAGCCGTCGCCACAGCCGGCGACGCCGAGCTCGACGCAGCCCTGCAGGAGATCGCAGCCCCAGGTGGGGTCGGGCGCGGCCTGCGCCGGGCCACAGGCGTGCGTGGTGGTCCCCGAGCCGGCCTCGAACGCGCAGGGTGCGCCGGCGGGCGCGAAGCACCAAGCGCCGAGCTCGTCCACTGAGGCGCAGACCCCGGGTGCGCAGTCTTCCACCAGCACCGCGGCGCCCGCGGCGGCGCCCCCGCTGTTGTCCTCGCTGCACCAGGCAGCGGAGGCGCCGAAGCAGGCACCCTGAGCGCTGAGCGCGCCGCAGGTGGCGGGCGGCGTGCCGGCGTCGACGGGGCCGGCGTCCACCGGCCCCGCGTCCACCTGCCCTGCGAGCAGCGTCACGACGAGGGGTAGCATCTGTGCGCTGTCGTACCATGTGGCTTGCCGCCCCCGCGACGGCGAGATCGCACGACGCTGCGGCATGGACCTCGCAGCCGCGCCTGCGCCGTCGGGCGACAGGGGGATCTCGGCGTTCCAACGCGCCTGCGCGCGGGCGGTCTGCTGGCACGGACAGTGCTAAAACCAAGGCATGGCCCGCATGTCGTTCCTGCGCACCCTGCTCGCCGTCGTCGGCGTGGCCGGGGCGGTCGGCTGCGAGTGCTTCTTCGACCCCACGCTGGAGCAATGCCAGGGCGACAACGACGGCGGGCCCGAGGGCGACCCCTGCGCCGACGGGTCCTGCGCCATCACCAGCCCGGGCTGCGACGGACAATCCGTCGACCGCGACGACGGCGAGACCTGCGCCAGCTGCGACGGCGCGGGTGGTGAGGTGGTCATTTGTGGCGCGGCCACGGTTGCCGAGTGCGAGCTGCGCTTCGACGCACAGGGAGAGCGCTGCCGCTACTGCGCCACCGACGGCGGCGAGGTGCTGTTCGACGACTGCTTCGCGCCCGGCCCGCAAGGCGCGCTCGAGTGCGAGCCGGCCCCGGTCGAGCCCGGCGACCCGTCGTCGCCGGACATGGCCTGCGCCGTGTGCCGCGACGAGCGTGGCGTCGTCACCGAGACGCGCTGCGAGCCCGCCAGCGACGAGTGCCACGCCGAGGTGCTGGGCAGCGCCACCTGCCGCGTGTGCACGCGCGAGGGCGTGGTGGTGGTGCAAGACTGCGCCGGCGCGGGCGACGACCGCCTCGAGCCCGACTTCTGCGAGGCCTACGGCAACGACGCCGGCCGCTGCGTCGACTGCTGGGCCGACGACGTGCTCCTGAGCCACCGTTGCTCCGACGACACCGTGCCCGTGTCGTGTGTCGAGAACGTCACCGTCGACGGGCTGTGGTGCACCACCTGCGTCGACGCCAACGGCATCGTGGTGGACCAGGGCTGCAGCCCCGATGTGCCGGCGCCCGACCAGTGCGAGGTGCTCAGCTACACCGATCAGACTTGCGTGGTGTGCGTCGACCAGTTCGGAGCGATTACGTCGACCTCGTGTGAGCGCAACGACTGCAACGCGGGCGAGGACTGCGAGGCGCCGGCGCCGTGCTGGTTCGAGTACGCCGACGACGGCAGCCTGTGCCGGAGCTGCCCGGCCGACAGCGGCCAGATCGAGACCAGCTGCATCGGCGAGCCCACCATCTATTGCGAGGAGCTGGCCGACGCCACCCAGCGCTGTACGGCCTGCTACGACCTCGACACCGGCGTCGAGGTCTACCGCGACTGCGGCGGCGCGCCGCCGCCCTCCTGCGAGACCGTGGTGAGCGACGAGGACGAAAACGGCTGCGAGGTCTGCTACGACCCGAGCAGCGGCGAGCCCATCTACTCGAGCTGCAACGGCCAGAGCTGCTCGGCCTTGGGCAGCTTCGTGCTGGCGGGCAACGACGGCACCCCGCTCACCCTCGAGAACGGGCCGGCGGTCGCCACCTGCCATCAGTGCGCGCCCACCGACGGCAGCAGCGCCAACGACGAGCTCGCGCTCTCGTGCGATCTGCTCGACGAGTGCGGCAACACCACCGAGCTGATGGCCGGCGCGCCTTGCTCGTCCAGCGTGCTGTTCACGGTGGCGCCCATCCAGTGCGGCAACCCCTGGGAGCAAGCTGGTGAGACCACCGCGCCCGGCACGCTCGACGAGCTGCTCGGCGTCTTGAGCTGGGCCCTCGGCAGCCGCGCGCTGGCGCTGGTGTCCATCGACCACCAGGGAGCGCTCGACCCCGGCGCGTGCAGCGAGTGCGAGTGCCTGCGCGGCGACCGGCTCATGGTCGAGGTGCGCGCCGAAGACGCGGCGCGCGCGGCCAGCGCCTTCGACGGCGTGCTCGAGCGCTGCGGCAGCGCCGACGACTGCGGCGGTGGGCTGTGCCGCCTCGACGGGTCCTGCTCGCCGCCCTGAGCCGGCCAGAACGAGAGCTCAGCGCACAGCAGCGCGGCCGGCCTTGCCGAGCCCCGCCTTGGTGCGCGCGTCGAGCAGCTTTTTGACGTCGTCGGCCGGCAGCGCGCCCAGGCCTCCGAGCGGCGCCGCGGCCACCACCATGCGCGCGTAGTGCTCGACCAGCTCCATGCGCAGGTAGGCCTGCTCGAGGTCGACGCCCACCGTGAGCACACCGTTGCCGGCGATGAGCACGGCGTCGGCGTCGCCATCACCGAGGGCGCGCGCGAGCGCGGCGTCTTGCGCGGGGCTCTTGGGCAGCGCGTACTCGATGGTGGGCAGGTTGGCGCCCAGGCTCACCACCATCTCGGGCAGCGCGGGCACACCGAGCTGCTTCCTCGCCAGGCCAACGGTGGTGGCATGCGGCGGGTGCGCGTGCAGCACGGCGCCCACGTCGGCGCGCGCGCGGTAGGCGGCGGCGTGCAGGTGCCACTCGGAGAACAGGCGCTTGCGCCCGGAGAGCACCTTGCCCTCGATGTCGACGGTGAGCACGTCGTGGGCGTCGACCAGGCGCTTGGAGACGGCCGTGGGCGTGGCCAAAAAGCGCCTGCCGTCGGCCAGGCGCGCGGAGGCGTTGCCGTCGTGGTTGGCCACCCAACCCGCGGCATGCAGCCCGCGCGCGAGCTCGGCAACCTGGCGCTTGAGCGGCTCGCTCACGGGCTCACGCCTTGGCGTCCTTGGCCTTGGCGCGCGGCTCGACGTCGACGCGATCGACCACGCCCACCACCATGGAGCGCACCGGCCAGTCCATCTTGACGGCCTCGTCGACGTGCTTGCCCTGTTCGCGCCCGATGATCTGTCGGCAGCCGCTGCCCTCGCGCAGCACCAGCACGCGGTCGCCCACGCCGGCCTGCGCGCGGTCGACGGCCAGGATGACGCTGCCCGCGGCCTTCTTGGCGTCGTCGAGCGGCTGGCAGCACAGCACCTTCTCGCCCGAGAGCGCCGGGTGCTTCACGGTCATCACCACGGTGCCGACGACGTCGCACAGGATCATGCGCGCACCCAGTCGTCGTGGTCGACGATGCCGATGATGGCGGCGTCCACCGGCACGAAGCTCGGCTCGAGCGCCAGCGCCGCCTCGCGCGAGCCCACGCAGGTGACGAGATCGCCTTCGCCGGCCTGTGCCACGTCGACGGCCACGTGGGCCTCGCCGCTCGCCTTGTGGTCGCGATCGACGGGCTCGACCACCAGGAGCTTGAGCCCCTTCATGTCGTCGGCCTTCTTCGTGGCCACCACGGTGCCGATGACGCGCGCCAGGTACATCAGGCCGCCTCTTTGGCGGGCGTGGCGGTGGGCGCGTCGGCCTCAACGGCGGCGCCGGTGCTGCTGTCTGGCAGGGGCTTGAAGGTGCGCAACAAGACGCCGATGGCACCGGAGACGATGCCGATGTCGGCGACGTTGTAGGTGGGCCAGTGCTCGGACATGCGCAGGCCGATGCCCAAGAACGAGTGCGGCGCGCGCAGCCACGCTACCGCCCCGGGCGCGGTGGCGTACATGTCGAGGAAGTCGATGACGTAGGAGAGACGCAGGCGATCGAGGAAGTTGCCGAGCGCGCCGCCGATGATGAGCGCGAACGAGAGCATGAGGAGACCGTCGGCCACCTTGAGGCGCAGATACCAGACCGTGATGAGCGCGCACGCGCCGATGCTGACGAGCAGCAAGATGGGCCGGCGCGCGCCCTCGGGGATCGACTCGGTCAGGCTGAAGGCCGCAGCGCGGTTCTCGGCGTACTTGAAGCCGAGCCCGAACCAGCCGTTCTCGTGCACCCTGATGCTGCGCTTGGCGAAGAACTGGGTCACGCTCTCGTCGACGCGCGTGCTGGTGCCGTCGGGCGACAGCACCTCCTTCGGCCGCACCACGGTGCGCTCTTCTGCGAGGGCCCCTTGGGCCCACACCTTGGTCGCCTGGTCACAGCCGACCCAGCAGAGCACCCACACGAGCAAAAACGCCACGCGGTGCTTGAACAGGAGCGCGGCGACGTCGGACAACTTCATCGGCTTCCTCTTGCCCCACGCGTATCGTGCGCACAAGGCCCGCTGCCGAGGCCCTCACGCCCAGAACTTGCCATTTCGCCGCGCCGAGCGCCGCGCCTCCTTGGCGATCTGCTTGAGGCGGCGCTCCTCGTCCTTCCAGTGGCGCTTGAGCTCGCGACGTTGGTCGGCGCGGCTCCGTTGGCGCTCGCGCTCGCGCTCGGAGACGCTCTCGAGCTTGCGCGCGCCGTGCTCGGCGGAGCGCTGGAAGGAGCGCTGGGCCACCCGCGACGCCTCGGCCACGCGCTCGCGCGCCGCCAACAGGCGCTGCTTCTGCTCGCCCTCGGAGAACGAGGCGAGGATGGTGAGCACCAGCGGGATCACCACTTGCCCCACGATGACGGCGCCGACAACGCCGAGCACGCCGAACACGAGCCCCACGATGCCCACGAGGAAGTCACCGTCGCCACCGCGGGAGGCGAAGGGGCTATCGACCATGGGCTCGGGCCACGAGGGCTCGATGACGGGGCGCTCCTTGGCGTCGGCGATGGCGTGCAGCTCGCCGAGCAGCGCCTTGGCGTCGGCCGGGCGGCCGCTCGGGTCAGGGGCGGTCAGTTTCTTCAAGAGCGCGCGCAGTTGCGGCGAGAGCTTGGCGGCGGCCTTGTCGACGTCGATGGACAGGCCGTTTCGCGGCAGCTCCTCGGGCTCTTGCGCGGTGGCCAGCATCAACAGCGTCGCGCCGAACGCGTACATGTCCGTCGCCGGTGTCTGCGCGCCGTAGAGCTGCTCGGGCGCCATGTAGCCGAAGGTGCCGACCACCGTGGAGCCGGCGCTCTCGCGCGTGCGGCCCACGCCGCCGAAGTCCACCAGGCACACCTTGCCGTCGGGGCGGCGGATCATGTTGGCCGGCTTGAGGTCGCGGTGCACGATGGGCGAGCTCCTGCCGTGCAGCGCGCCGAGCACGTCGGTGACGTCGATGATGACGCTCCACAGCGCGGCCTCGGACAACGGGCCCTTGCTCTTCACCTCGGCGGCCAAGCTCTCGCCGGGCACCAGCGTGCGCACCAACGCGCGCGCGCCCGTCTCCTCGTCGACGATGACGTCGAGCAGCTTGGGGATGCCCGGGTGATCGACGCTCTTGAGGGTCTCGGCCTCGCGGTCGAAGAGCTGCAGCGCCTTCCAGTCTTTGGCGCGGCCCACGTCGAACACCTTGATGGCCACGCGCGCGCCGGTCTTCAGGTCGGTGCCCTGGAAGGTGGTGCCCTGCGCGCCCTCGCCGAGCACGCCGTCGACGGCGAAGCGCCCGCCCCACACGTTGGTGGCGAAGGCACCGGTCCACAGGCGCGGGTCCACCGAGGTGGCGGCGATCTCGTCGGCGAGCTTGCCGGCGTCGACCACGCCGGCCACGATGTCGGGTGCGCGCCGCGTCTCTGCGCGCGTTTCCGTGCGCGTTTCCGTGCGCGTTTCCGTGCGCGTCTGGGTGCGCGTCTCGGTGGCAGTGCGGGCGGCGCTCACCACGGCATCCTCGCACGCCCCAGGGCGGTCTGCACCGGCTCTGGTAGCCCTTCGACGTCGAGGCCGTCGGCGAGGCGCGCGGCGCGCTCACGCAAGGTCGAGGCCTCGTGCGGGCGCCCCGCGGCCAGCCGGAGCTCCGCCAGCTCGGCCAGCGCGGCGGCTACCAGGGCGCGCCGCGCCGGATCTTGCACCAGGCCGGCGAGCGTGTCTGCGTCGAGCCCTGCCAGCAGGCCGAGCGGCAAGCCGAGCGCGCCAAGGCCCTCGCCGAGCGCTTGCTCGGCCGCTGGCAGGTCCTTCTTCTTGCGCAGGCCCACGGCTCGCAAGAGCGCCTCCACCAGTTGGTGAATGGCGCGCAGCAGCACATCGTCGCGCATGGACATCGTCCAAGGGTGCGCACCTCGGCGCACGGCGACAACCCCACCCGGATCACCAGCGCGCAGTATGCTCGGTCGGTGCTGCCCCTCGCCGCGCTCATCATCCTCGCCACGCCGAGCACGCCGGGGGATCTCCTGGCGGCCAGCGAGGCCGCCATGGCTGCGCTCGAGTATGAGCTCGCCGCCGACCAGGCGATGCTGGCTGCCACCGCCCCCGGCGCGAGCGACGAGGAGAAGGTGCGCGCCAACGTGCTCGCCGGCGTCGCCCACCGCATCCTCGGGCGCGACCTGGAGGCGCGCATCAACTTCCGCTACGTGCTGCTGCGGGCGCCCGGTACCCGCCTGGCACCCGACACGCCGCCCAAGGTGGCGCTCTTCTTCGAGAGCGTCCGGCAGGAGATTGAAGCGGAGCGCGCGGCGCAGGCGTCCGCGACCGCGCCCGAGCCACCGCACCCTGCCTCTGCGCCGGCTGCGCCAAGCGGCCTGCTCATCGCCGGCGCGGTGACGGGTGGGGCAGGTGCCCTCCTCCTGCTCGGCGGCGCCGGCGGCCTCGCGCTGGCCGAGACCTCCCTCGCCGACCCCGCCAAGCCCGGTGGCGAGCGCACGAGCCTGCGCACCCTTGGGCAGCTGAGCGTCGCCGTTGGTGGCGCGGGCGTGCTCCTCGCGGGCGCGGGCGCGGTGCTCCTCGTCGTCGCTGCGGGAGACGCGCCGTGAGCGACCGGCGCTTGCTGGTCATCGTGCTCCTGGCGCTCACGGGCTGCTACTCGTTCGCGCTCACACCGCTACCGTGCCAGGCCGACGCCAACTGCGAGCCTGGGCAGCGCTGCGTCGACGGGCTGTGCAGCGCCGGAGGTGAGGGTGAAGGTGAAGGCGAGGGTGAAGGCGAGGGCGAGGGCGAGGGCGAAGGCGAGGGCGAGGGCGAGGGCGAGGGCGAGCCGCCCTGTGTCGGCGACTTCACCGTGGACGCCACCGCCGATCTCGACGACGCGCTCGACGACGGAGCCTGCGCCACCACCGACGCGACCTGCAGCTTGCGCGCCGCGCTCACCGAGGCGCAGGGCCGCGCGCCGCTGCCGTCGATCATCTGCGTGCCCCGAGGACTTGGCGCCATCGTCCTTGGCAGCAGCGTGACCGTGACCAACGCCGAGATCCTGGTGCACGGCGGCGGCAACATGCTCGCGGGTGGCGGCAGCAATCGCCTGTTCGTCCTCGAGACCATCGCGCACCTCACGCTGCACGACCTGACGCTGGCCGGTGGCCGCTCGGCCACGGACGCCGCCGCCGCGCTCGTCAAGACGGGCGCGACCTTGCGCCTGGAGGATGTCGTGGTGAGCCAGAACATCACCACCACCGTCGACGACACGTACTACGAGGGCGGCGCCATCACCGTGAACGACGACGGGCGCCTCGAGGCCTTGCGTACCACCTTCGTGCAGAATCGCTTGGAGACGCCCGCGGGCTTCGGGCGCGGCGGCGCCATTGGGCTGCACGACGTTTCCTCGCTCCTCCTCGAGGACAGCGTCTTCGATCGCAACCACGCCCCCGACGTCGGCGGCGCGCTGTTCATCGCCACCGTCGGCGCCAACGTCACCATCCGTCGCACCACCTTCGTCGCCAACACCAGCGATCGGGGCGGCGCCGTCGACGTCAACTGCGCCACCAGCGGTACCCTGCATTTCTTCAACAGCACCTTCTTCGGCAACATCGGCGCGCAGACTATCTTCGTATGCGGCGACCAGACCGTCGAGCTCGTGCACTGCACCTTCAAGGACAACGCCGGCGTCATCGTCTCGCTCGACGGGTCAGCCGCGAACCCCGGCCAGCTCAGGCTCTTGGGCACCGTGGTCGATGACGCCGACGGAGCCATCTGCGCCATCGACAGCCAGGGCGTTGTGCTCTCGCTCGGCGGCAACGTGCTGTCGGCGAACGATCCCGTCTGCGAGCTCGGCGCCACTGATCGGGTAGGCGATCCGCTGCTCGACGAACAGCTCGCGCTCAATGGCGGGGTCACGCCAACGCTGGCACTCGCCGCGCTGAGCCCCGCGGTGGGCGCCGCCGACCAGGGCACCTGCCCCGCCACCGACCAGCGCGGCTTCCTGCGCGACGACGGCGACTGCGACGCGGGCGCCTTCGAGTACGGCGCGACCCCCTGAGGCTCAGCCGCAGGCGTCGTCGCTGCGCAACAAGGCCAGGCGCCGGTCGAGCGCGTGGAAGGCCAAGGTGCCGAGCGCCACGCCCACCAGCGTGACCAGCGCGTACAGCTTGCCCTCGCCGAGCTGTGCCAGCGCCGCGCCCGGGCACGCGCCCGCGATGGCCCAGCCGAGGCCGAAGAGCACGCCGCCGACGACGACGCCCGCATGCACGCGCTTGTGCGGCAACGAGCGCCAGCGGCCGAGCACCGCGGTGCCGAGGCCGGTGACCAGCACGGCCCCCATGAACACGAGGAAGAGGCGCAGGTCGGCGAAGACGAACATGCGGTGCACCTCGGCGTAGTCGGTGAAGCCGATGCGCGACAACGAGTAGCCGAGCGCGGTGCCGAGCAGCAGCGCCAGCAGGTGGCGCGGGCCCGCCGACGAGGGCGCGAGCGTGGTTGGGGTCATGGCGTGCCTCCGAGCACGAGGGAGAGGGCGAAGGACACCGCCACCGCGGTGCCGAAGAAGGCCGCAGTGGCGACGAGCGAGCCCGGCTGCAGGCGCGACACGCCCACCAGGCCGTGCCCCGAGGTGCAGCCGCCGGCCCAGGCGGTGCCGAAGCCCACCAGCACGCCGCCCGCGAGGAGCGCCAGCGCTCCCGTGACGCCGGCGCCGAAGAAACGCGCGTGCGCGGCGTCGACGAGCGTGGGCGTGAGGCCCGCGTCGCTGAGCGCGGCCACGAGGCCGCCCGAAACGATCCCCACGAGGAACAAGAGCGATCCCGCGCGCGGCGGCGCCCCCGGCCGCCCGAGCGCCGCGGCCACGAAGCCCGACACGCCGAGCGGACGCCCCGTTGCAGCGAGCGTCGCCACCGCCACGGCGCCGAGCGCCAGCGCACCCACCCAAAACGGCCAGCGATCCATCGGTTCCTCCGCTCGGTCTCCCGTCGGGGACGACCGTGTGTCCGTTATAACGGATGCGCGGCCGCTCCACCAATAGATCCGGACCGTGGCCCGCAAAACCCAACGATCAGGCGGGGGTAGGCTCGCTTGATGGACCGCATACTCGCCCTCTTCGCTCCCGTCGGGCTGCTGCTCTCGGGCTGCCCGCGCCACCCCTGCGAGAGCGCGGTGCCGTCGCGCGCCGAGATCCTCCCGGGCGACATCCCCAAGGGCACAGCCGAGACCGACTTCTTCCGGCCCGTGATGCTCTCGCAGGACTTCGACGCCCCGCTGCCGCTGGCCGAGCCGGTGACCACCTCGGGCGCCGAGGACTCGCCCTTCTTCACGCCCGACGGCGAGCACCTGTTCTTCTTCTTCGCCCCCGACGCACGCGTGCCGGCCAACGAGCAACTGCAAGACTGCACCGTGGGCATCTGGCACGCGTCCATCGGCGCCGACGGCTCGTTCGCCGAGCCGGAGCGCTTGCTGCTCGGCACCGACCTGGCGCTCGACGGCTGCCCTACCGTCGCCAACGACGAGCTCTCCTTCTGCTCGGCGCGCGCGGGCAACCACCACGAGATCGACGTGTACGCGGCGCCCTTCGTCGACGGCCAGGTGGGCGCGGTGAGCAACGTGGAGGAGCTGAACGGCGAACAGACCATCGGCGAGTGGCACTTCTCTCCCGATGGCACCACCATGTGGTTCGGCGCCGCGCTCGCCGACAGCAGGGGCGGCATGGACCTCTACGAGATGCACCAGGAGGGCGAGGCCTGGGGCGAGCCCGTCAACCTCGGCGAGGTCAACGGCCAGGGCGACGAGGGCTTCCCTTGGGTGTCCGCCGACGGCGACGAGATGTACTTCCACAGGAACAGCGCGTCCGGCGGCACCGGGCCGGCCATCTGGCGCAGCCGCCGTGGCGCCGACGGCGGCTTCGGCGCCGCCGAGGAGATCGCGTACAACTTCGCCGGCGAGCCAAACCTCAACGCCAACGGCGACCTCGTCTTCGTGCACCACTACATGAGCGACCCCGCGGTAGGGCCCATCGAGATCCGCGAGGCGGACCTGATGATCGCGCGGCGGCGCTGAGCGCAGAGCGCGGGAACCCGCGTCGCCACCCGGGTGTCGTACCCACATGCCGAGGCACCGATGGATCCTCGCGCTCGCCGTCGCCGCGCTCGCGGGCGCCGGCTTCACCTGGGCGCGCTCCGAGGCCGCATCGCCAACGCGCTCCACGACGATGGCCGAGCGACGGCCGATGCCTGCCGCCCTCGAGCTCCCGCGCCCGTCGCCACCTCGTGCGCCGCACGTCGAGGCCTTGGCGCCGAGTGCGGAGCAGGCCGACCGCGAGCGCCTGGCCACGCTCGACCTTGCCTTCGCCGATGGCTGGGCGCGCTGCGCTCCCGAGCTGCGGCACGGCGCGCGTGCGGTGTACCTGGAGCTCGAGGACGACTGGCGCGCGCTCAAGCCCGAGCTGCTCACCTCGTGGGCGAGCTGGCGCGCGCTTCCCGGCGTGGCGCTCGACGAGGGACGGCTCCATGCCTGTCGAGGGGCCTTCGCGCGCGGGACGTGCGTCGAGATGGCGACGGCGTGGGGCGAGTGTACCGAGCCCTTCGTCGGCACCCTGGCGGCTGGCGAGCCGTGCCTGATAGGCGGGCAGTGCGCCTCGAACACCTGCCATCGCGGGCGCTGCGCACCAGACGACGAGTGCCACGACAGCAGCGCGTGCGGCCCGGGGATGAGGTGCGTCATCGGCGAGCTCGGCAGCTCCGCGTGCATGCCAACGCCCATGACGGGCGAGCCATGCCTGATGGACAACCGCTGCGCCGATGATCATTGGTGCGATGGCGACGGGCGCTGCCAGCGCACGCGCCAGGTTGCCGTCGGTGCGCCGTGCAGGACGGGGCGCGACCTGTGCCCGACGCACGCGTGGTGCATCGAAGGCCGTTGCGAGGACATGAGCGCCGTCGCCGCGGCGCTCGAGCCCCTGCGTGACGAGCAAGATGTCGCCGCCGCGGAGGAGCCCGTGCACGACGAGCAACCCGCACCGCCGACGTGCCTGTGCGATCCGCTCGTCGACGGCATGGCGTGCGTCGAGGGTGAACAAGCGACCAGATGCCTGCCGGTGCGCTACGCAGAGCTGGGGGCGCCGTGCGACGACAGCGAGGTGCTGTGCCGCGGCCTCTTGCGCACGACCCTGTGCAAGGAGGGCGTCTGCGTGCGCGCCGGCGGGCCCGGCGACGCGTGCGTGGAGGCCGAAGAGTGCCGCGACCATTTGCGCTGCGTGAGCGAGCGCTGCACCGAGCCGCTCGGCCCCGGCGAGCCCTGCGAGAGCCACGACGAGTGCGCGTTCGGGCTCGCGTGCACGGATGGCGCAGACGACGCCACGCAGGTCGAGGGTGGGCCACGCGCGGTCTGCGATCTGGCGGGCGCCTTCTAATTGCCGGCGCCCTCACGCGCCACCGCGCATGCGCTATCGTGCGCGACGTGAGCGAGCATCCGCGCAGCCTCGCCGATCTGGTGGCGCCCTTCGGCCGACTCCCGGCCGCAGCGGTGGCGCTCCTCGCCGATGCGATCCTCGAGCGCATGGTCGAGCTGCACGATGCGGGCCTGGTGGGGCTCGACCTGCAGCCCGCAGCGATAGCGGTGGCGCCCGAGGGCGTGCAGCTCATGCCGACCGCATCGGTGGCGCCCTGGTTGCTCGCGCCCGAGCGCAGCTCCGGCGGCGCTCCCTCTGCCAAGGGCGACCTGTTCGCGCTTGGCGCCGTGCTCCTCGAGCTCTTGCTCGGGCGCCGCGTGTTCGACGCTGGCAGCGCCGAGGCCAGCGCAGCGCTGCTCGCGCGCCTCACGCTGCCGCCGCCCGTGGCGCTCACGGTCCCCACGCTGCCCGGCTTCCTCGAGCGCCTGCTGATCGCGCTCTTGCAGCCCGACCTCGCGCAGCGCGCGTCCGACGCCCGCTCGGGGCGCGCGGTGCTCGATGCCCCTCTCGTGGAGCTGCGCGCGCGCTTCCCAAACGCGCTGGCCGCGCTCATGGAGCGCACCGCCGACGCCTGCCGCGCCATGCACGAGGCGCAGGCCAGCGCCGAGGCCGAGCGCGGCGCGGCGCTGCTGGCCGATCCGCGCGCGCGCATCGCCGCTGCCGTGTGCCTGCTGCGCTCGCGTGCGCTCGTGCCCGGCCAGGCGCAGGTCACTGAGCTCCTCGGCCAGGCCGCCGCCGCCGGCGTCGTGCGGGGCGAGCGGCCGCGCGCCGCCGAGCTCGACGAGGTCGACGCGCAGATCGCGGGGGCCGAGCCCAACCCGCCGCCCGCGCTCCTGCGCAAGGCCGTGGCGCTGCACCTGCAGGGCGGCGAGCTCCTCGAGGCGCTCGGCCTGATGAAGCGCGTGATGCTCGCGCAGCCCACCAATCGCATCCTCGCGGCGCAGCTGGCCGAGCTGGCGCCCGACGCGCCGAACGCGCCCTTCGCCGCCGGCGGCGAGGGGGTGCTCGCGCCGCTGCCGGCGGTGGCGGCGCCGCGCGCGCCGACCGCGACCTCGGAGGCACCCGCGGCGGCGGTGGCATTGCCGGACATCGAGCCCTCGGACGAGCGGGAGCCCGGCCCCGTCGGTCGCGTGATCCGCGCGCTTGGTCAGGCCTACGGCAACCTCGAGGCGCGCAGTCGCCTGTTCATCCTCGTCCTCGCGTTCGGCGCGCTGACCAGCGCCGGCTTGCTCATGGCGCAGCGGGCCGGCACGCGCCCGAACCGCGCCGTGCAGCTCGAGAACCTGGCCCGCGCCGCCGCCGACTGCCAGCCGGGCGGGCGCGTGGTGCTCATCCGCGCGCAACAAGCCGCGCGGCTCGGCGAGGTGCGCGTCGTCGAGGAGCTGCTCCAACATGCGGAGGAGAAGGTCCCCATGGGCACGCGCTGCCACGAGTTTGGCGTGCGCCTGACGGCCAGCGCGCAGCTCGTGGCTCGGGAGGCGAGATGACGCGCCTCTTGGTCGCGTTCGCCCTCGTGCTCGCGGCGGGCTGCGCAAATGAGCTGTCGGTCGACGAGCTGGTCGCAGGGCTGCAAGCGCAGGGCATCCGCGTCGCCGTGCGCAAGGGCGCCGACTCGACCATGCAGCAGGAGTTCGACAACCTCAACCAGGCGCTCGCCACCGGCGCCCCCATCCCCAAGCTCGCGCGGCGCCTCACGCTCGAGGGCATCCCCGCCGACGTGTTCTGGTGTCCGGGCAAGGCGCAGCAGGCCGACGCGGTCATCGCCTTCACGCTGCGCGGTCCTCGCCCCGAGGATCCACCCTACCTCCAGGGCGCCGCCGACGTGCTCACGGGGTGGCTCAACCTGCCCGCAGGCTCGCTCGTCGTGTCGATGGACCCCGCGGACGAGAGCGACGAGGCGGCGCTCAAGGTGGCGCTCGCGTTGGCGCGGCTCGAGCGGTGAGTGCTCAAGGTGCGGCGCGCCGCGCCTTCGGCGCGGGCTCGGGCGCACAACAGCAGCTATCGAGAGCGTCGGCGAGCTGCCGCAGGCGCGCGGCGACGCTGCCGCGCTCCATGCGGTAGCACACCTCTTTGCCGCGCCGCTCGGCGACCAGCAGCTCCGCGTCGCGCAGCGCCGCGAGGTGACGCGACACCACCGACGTGTCGACCGGCATGCCCGCCGCGACCTCGCCGACGGTGAGGGGACGGCGCGCGTCGAGCACCTTGATCAGCAGCGCGACGCGGGTGGGATCCGACAGCGCGCGAAACAGCTTCACCGGCAGAAGCTCGTCGAGCCCAGGACCGCTTCGGCCTTTCTTCGCAGGCGCCACCACACGGTGGTAGCGCGGATCCACCCTCGCGGCAACGTCGCACGGCTGCACATTTGCGCTTTTGTGCATATGTGCTAACCTTGGCCACAAGGAGGCATCCCATGGAGCAGCGACCAGACGAGCGAGGCACGGCCCGTTGGAGCCGCCGCGCGCTGCTCACCGGCGGCGGCGCAGGTGTGGTTGCGGCGCTGGCCGGCGCAGGTCGTGCCGCGCGAGCAGAGCCCACTAACGCCGTGCCGCCCTGGATGCGCGCGCCCGGTGGCCCCGACGAAGAGTACGGCCGCCCGTCGACGTACGAGGCACACGTGCGCAGGGTGCGTCGGCCGGCGCCCCCCGAGCGCGCGGTGATGTCCTCGTGGCGGACGCCGCTCGAGCACCAACGCGGCATCATCACGCCGAGCGGCCTGCACTTCTCGGTGCACCACAACGGCGTGCCGGCCATCGATCCCTCGGCGCACCGGCTCATGGTGCACGGCATGGTGGAGCGACCGTTGCGCTGGGACCTCGAGCAGCTGCTGCGCTACCCCATGGTGTCGCGCATCCACTTCCTCGAGTGCGCGGGCAACACCGGCGCCAACGCGGTGATGCCGATGCCGCTGCAGGCCGGCTGCCAAGAGCTCTTTGGCGAGGTGAGCTGCTCCGAGTGGACTGGCGTGCCGCTGCGTGTGCTGCTCGAAGAGGCCGGCCTCAAGCCCGGCGCGTCGTGGGTGGTGGCCGAGGGCGCCGACGGCGGCAGCCACGCCCGCAGCCTGCCGCTCAAGAAGCTGCTCGACGACGCCATGGTCGCGCTCTTTCAGAACGGCGAACGCCTGCGACCCTCGCAGGGTTATCCCGTGCGCCTGCTGGTCCCCGGCTGGGAGGGCAACGTCAACGTCAAGTGGCTGCACCGCCTGGAGGTGAGCGATAGGCCAGCCTTCACCAAGGATGAGAGCGGCATGTACACGCAGATCCTCGAGGACGGGCGCCTGGAGCGCTTCGCCTTCACCATGGAGGTGAAGTCGGTCATCACGCGCCCGTCGGGCGGGCAGCTGACGGCGCCGCCGGGGAGACCGACCGAGATCGCGGGGCTGGCGTGGTCGGGCCGCGGGAAGATCGCCCGTGTCGACGTGTCGGTGGACGGCGGCACCACGTGGCACCCAGCCACGCTCGGCGGCCCGGTGCTCGACCGGGCCTTCACCACCTTCAGCCTGCCCTGGACCTGGGACGGCAAGCCCGCGCTGCTGCTCAGTAGGGCCGAGGACGAGCACGGCGTGGTGCAGCCGAGCCGCTCGCGTTGGAAGGCGCGCTACGCCGCGCACTCGTACAACCACTACAACGCCATCCAAGCGTGGGCCGTGGGCGCCGATGGGACCGTCGAGAACCGCTATGCGTAGACGATCGAGGCACCCGTGCAGCGTGCGTGCTGCGAACCACCAGGGTCACGGATCGGCGACGACGGCGCGCGGAGTGATGCCATGCGCGTAGCCACGCTGTTCCTCCTGGGCGCGGCCTTGGTCGTCCCCATCGGCGCCACGCGCGCAGATGCCCCGCCCCGCCAGGGCTGGGGCGAGCCGCTCACTGCCGACGAGCTTCGGCCCTTCGACATCACGGTGTTCCCCGACGGCGCCAAGCTCCCCCCAGGCAGCGGAACACCAACGCAAGGAGAAGCGATCTACCGCCAGCGCTGCGCGTGGTGTCATGGACCCACGGGCGTCGAGGGTCCGGCGTCGCGCCTCGTGGGCGCCGACGGCTTCTTCGAGTGGTCCGATCCCCTGCGCGCGATCCGCATCGTCAAGAACCCGGTGCTGGCGCTCTCGATGGGCGGCCAGTGGCCCTACGCCACCAGCGTGTTCGACTACGTGCGGCGCGCCATGCCGCACACAGCGCCGAAGAGCCTGAGCAACGACGAGGTCTATGCCGTGAGCGCGTACCTGCTCCACCGCAATGGGCTTGTGGGACGCGACGAGGTGATGGACGCGAAGAGCCTGCCCCTGGTGCTCATGCCGGGAGCGGCGCGGACGGTGAGCGCGTGGCCGCTCGAGGGCACGGGACGCGCGCCCTCGCCCACCAGCGAAAAGGCAGGCAGCCGGTAGCGGCCGGGCTCCGGCGAGCTGCGCTCACGGGGCGCGTCAGTGCGTGGTGATGATCAGGTTGGGCTCGAAGGACGGCGATGCTGCGGCGGGAGCCACGACGGGCACCACGCCGCTCGGCGTGTAGAGCTGCAAGCGCCCCGTGGAGCCGCCGCCACCGCCAGCGCTGTCGCCGCCGCTGCCGTCGGTGCCACCGCCACCGGGCGAAGCAGCACCGCGGCCACCGGCGCCGCCACCGCCAGCGTTGGCCGTTGGCGTGCCGCCGGCCGCCGAGACCGTCGTGGAGAGCGGTCCGTCGTCGCCGGGATCGCCGATGCAGTCGTCGACCGCGCAGCCGGCGCCGCCGCCGCCACCGTTCGCATAGAGCGAGCCTGTGATGGTGGCGCCCGCGCCCTGGATGACGAGGTAGCCCCCCGAACCGCCGCCCGCGGCTGGGTAATACTCAATCTGGGAGCCGATCCAGGCGTCGCCACCCCCGCGCCCCCCACCGCCGCCAACGTCAATGACGCCGCTCACCGTGACGGTCCCCTTGCAGGAGACGAGGGTGAGCGCGCCGCCGCCGCCGCCGCCAGCGGCGCCGAAGGTCATGGGGCTCCCTGCGCGCCGGCCCCCGACGAGCACGCTGCCCACCAGGGGATCGAAGGCGGCGCCGCCATTCGCGGCGCCGCCCGTTGCTGACGCCGTTCCGCCATGCCCGCCCGTTTGCTTGAAGCCTGCCCCGCCACCGCCGGTGGTCGCGCTCGCCACGCCGCCCGAGGTAGCGACGGCTCCGCCGGGGCCACTCGCGGCACCGGACGCCGATGCGTCGATGGTGCCAAGGACCCGCAGCGGCCCGTCGGCCACCAGCGCGAGCGCTCGGTTCCCGGTAACCGTGAGCGTGCGTCCCGCCTCGACGGTGATGCTGCCAAAGCGCACCACGCAAATGGCGGGCCCGCCGCTCTGCGCCTGCACGCCGCCGTTGCAGACCAGGCTGCTAGCCGTGTCGATGCTCTGGCTCGTCGAGACCACGAACTCGGCATCGCTCGCCGGCGCATCGCAGATGGTGGGCAGGTACAGCGGCGCGATGGTCGCGCAATGCGGTGCGGGGCTCGTGGCGCAGCCGAGCTGGCAGATCTCGTCTGGCAGGGGGTGGCCGTCGGCCGAGCAGGACTCGAGCACGCTGCCGTCGCACGCGAGCTCGTTGGGCACGCAGGTCTCTCCTTCGCCCTCGCCCTCACCCTCGCCCTCACCCTCGCCCTCACCCTCACCCTCACCCTCACCCTCGCCCTCACCCTCGCCTTCGCCTTCGCCTTCACCCTCGCCCTCACCCTCGCCTTCGCCCTCACCCTCGCCCTCACCCTCGCCCTCACCCTCGCCCTCGCCCTCACCTTCGCCCTCGCCTTCGCCCTCGCCTTCACCCTCGCCCTCGGCCGGCACGCATGCGCCGTCGACGCAGGCGTAGCCGTCGCCACAATCCGCGCCTTCCGCGCAGGGAGCCCCGAAGGGTGGGCGCGGGCATGCACCCACGAGCGTGACGAGCAAGAGCACGAGCGCGGCGCTGGCCTTGACCCAGGCCGCGGCAAGCGACGTCGACGACCTCATCACTCCACCCCCAGCATGAGGCCTGCGGCGAGCACCCCGGCGCCGGCCAGCACGAGGACGCCGCCGGCGACAGCGAGGCCGGTGGCGGCGTGGCTATCGAACCAGTCGTGCTGCAGGGCCTTCGCCCTGGTGAGCGCGCTCGCGTCGCCGTCGCGATACTGCTGCTCCTCGCCAGCGATGGCCACGCCGGGCAGCGCGCTGGCGGCGAGCGCGACGGCGCCGAGGCCGAGACCAACGCCGCCACCGACGACGAGCGCGAGCCCAAGCGGGAGCCCGCTGTCGCGCACTTCACGGGCGCCGAGCGCGTCGTCGACGAGGCCCTGGAGCGGCGCGCGCAGCGCCTTCGAGAGCTCCGAGAGATCCTGCGCCTGCACCGCGCGCCGCCCAACGTTCCTGCCGCTTTGCTGCTCGAAGAGCACCAGGTTCAGGTTGAGGGCGCTGCCGAGGTAGCCCACGTTGCCGACGACGACGTACTTGGCGGCGAGCGCATCGGCGATGCCGGCGATGCAGGACTGCGCGTTGTCGCCCCCGCAGGCGAGCTCGTCTTGTTGCGCTTGCAGGTCGATCATGGCGCGCAGGTCGGGGCCGGCCAGCACCTCGAGGCGATCGTCTTCCGACAAGATGGCGGCCGAGAGCCCGGTGATGTTCTCGACGACGTCGGGCTCGACGCCGCCCGAGGGTTTGAAGTCGAGGAGGAGGATTCGCACGCCTCGGCGCGCGGCAGGGGGCGCGGGAGCGGACGCGCTCGTCGTAGGTGCGGCGGTGGGCGAAGCGGCGGGCCGGCTGGTCGACGGCGCGGCTGCGGGCGCGGGCGCGGCAGGGGGTGGCGCGGCCGCGGGTGGCGGCGCGGGTGTGGTGGCGGCGAGCGCGGCGAGCAGGATGGGGAGGAGCACGAGGTGGAAACTAGGGTGTCCCCAGGGATCGGCAAGGGCCGTTGGAGCGAGCGATCACGCCGCCCGCTCCTGCAGCCCGACGTCCACGCGCAGCCCTCTACCGCGCGCTCGGCCGCTTGCCCTTCTCGCCCTTGCGCTTCTGCGCCTCGGCCTTGCGCCGCTGCGCGCGGTTGAGCCCGCCCGCGTCGCCGTCACCATCGCCCTCATCCTTGCTCGCCGCCAGCTCGCGCGCGATGGCGCCGCCCACCGGGCGCGCCCCAACCGACGACGCGGTCGAGCTCATGACCGCGCGGCTCGCCACACCAGCCACGCTCGGCATGCCCGCCGCGGGCAAGGGCATGCCCGTCCCTTGCGGGCGCCCGCCCGCGGCCGGCGCCTCGGCGTCGGCCGTGGGGTGCCGCGCGACCTGCTGCTCGCGCAGCTTGCGGCGCCGCGCGCGCTCGGCGATGAGGCGCTGCGTCTCTTGCTCGGCGTCTTGGCGACTGACGATCTGCGCCTTGAAGATCTTGTCGAGCACCTCGTCGCGGATGCGCGCCATCATACCCGCGAAGATGTTGTAGCCCTCTTTCTTGTACTCCTGCTTGGGGTCCTTCTGACCGTAGCTGCGCAGATGGATGCCCTCGCGCAGGTGCTCCATGGTCGACAGGTGCTGCTTCCACGCCTCGTCGATGACGTTCAAGTACACGTAGCTCTCGAGGTTGCGCATGACCTCGGGCGTGATCGACTTCTCCTTGGCATCATAGAAGCGCGCTGCTTCGGAGTAGCACCGGTCCATGACGTCGTCGCGGTTGTGCTGGCCGATGATGTCGACGAAGACCCCCATGGTCTCCTTCATCTCCGTGACGACCTCGGCCAGCTTCCACTCCGAGGCCGGCGCCTTCTCGGGGCACGCGGCCTGCACGCTGTGGACGATGCCCTGCTCCACCAGGTCGAGCACCATCTCCTTCAGCTCGGGTCCGCCCTCGAGCACGCGGCGGCGCAGCGTGTAGATCGACTTGCGCTGCTGGTTCATCACGTCGTCGTACTCGATGAGGTTCTTGCGCGAGTCGAAGTGCATGCCCTCCACGCGCTTCTGCGCGTCGGCGATGGCGTTCGACACCATCTTGTGCTCGATGGGGACGCCGTCTTCCATGCCGAGCATCTCCATCACCCGAATCATCCGGTCGGCGGCGAAGATGCGCATCAGATCGTCTTGCAGCGACAAATAGAAGCGCGACGAGCCCGGGTCACCTTGGCGACCGGCGCGGCCGCGCAGCTGGTTGTCGATGCGTCGGCTCTCGTGACGCTCGGTGCCGACGATGCGCAAACCGCCCGCGGCCTTGACCACGTCCTTGGCGTTGCCGCACTCGATCTCCCATCGGGGGAGCTCGTCGACATAGAGCGCCACGGCCTTCTCGTAGAGCGCGCGTCGATCGCGCTTCACCCACTCTTGCGCCTCCTCCAAGGTCCCAGGCACATCGTCGGGCTTGTGGGGCTGCACGTCTTCACCGAGAGATGCAGCGGCGGTCTTGGCCTCTTCCCACTCCGCCATCTTCTGCTGGAAGGCCGCCAGGAACTTGCCGTCCTTGACGTCGCGCTCGACCAGCTTGTCGACGTTGATGAGGTCGGCGCGGCCCATGAGGAAGCCGTACTCGGCCACCTGCTCGCTGGTGCCGCCAAGTGCTGCCACCACGTTCTGGCGCGCCATGTACTCGGGGTTGCCGCCGAGCAAGATGTCGGTCCCGCGGCCCGCCATGTTGGTGGCGATGGTGACGGCGCCGAGCTTGCCCGCCTGCGCCACGATGCCGGCCTCATCCTTGTGGCGCTTGGCGTTGAGCACCTGGTGGGGCACGCCCACGTGCTTCTCGCCCTGCTCGTCGTCCCACTGCATCTTCTTGAGCAGGTTCGAGAGCACCTCGCTCTTCTCGACGGAGACGGTGCCCACCAGCACCGGCTGGCCCTTCTTATGGGCGTTCCTGATGTCCTCGGCGATGGCGTCGAACTTTTCGCGCTCGGTCTTGTAGATGAGGTCTTGATCATCCACGCGCACCACCGTGCGGTTGGTGGGGATGACGGTGACGTCGAGGTTGTAGATCTTGGCGAATTCCTCGGCCTCGGTGTCGGCGGTGCCGGTCATGCCCGAGAGCTTGCGGTACATGCGGAAGTAGTTCTGGAACGAGATGGTGGCCATGGTGCGCGTCTCGGGCTGCACCTTGACGCCCTCCTTGGCCTCCACCGCGCCGTGCAGGCCGTCGGACCAGCGGCGGCCGTACATCAGGCGGCCGGTGTGCTCGTCGACGATGACCACCTCGCCCTTCTCGATGACGTAGTCGACGTCGCGCTTGTAGAGCGTGTGCGCGCGCAAGGCCTGCGTGAGGCGGTGCAGCTTCTCGATGTGCGTGGGGTCGTAGAGGTTCTCCACGCCCACCAGTTGCTCGCAGCGGGTGACGCCCACCTCCGTGAGGATGACCGAGCGCGACTTCTCGTCGATGGTGTAGTGCTCGTCCTTGCGCAGCTGCGGCACGATCTGGTTGGCGCGCTTGTAGCCCTCCACGTCCTCGTCGGAGGGGCCGGAGATGATGAGCGGCGTACGCGCCTCGTCGATGAGGATGGAGTCCACCTCGTCGACCACGGCGAAGGCGTGCCCGCGCTGCATGTAGTCCTTGAGCGAGAACTTCATGTTGTCGCGCAGGTAGTCGAAGCCGAACTCGTTGTTCTGCCCATAGGTGATGTCGCTCTGGTAGGCCTCGCGCTTGGCGCGGTCGCCCTGGTGCGGCACCACCACGCCCACCGACAGCCCGAGGAAGCGGTAGATGCGACCCATCCACTCGGCGTCGCGCGTGGCCAGGTAGTCGTTGACCGTGACGACGTGCACGCTGCCGCCCGTGAGCGCGTTCAGCACCGTGGGACAGGTGGCGACGAGCGTCTTGCCTTCGCCCGTCTTCATCTCGGCCACGCGCCCGGAGTTGAGCACCATGCCGCCGATGAGCTGCACGTCGTAGTGGCGCATGCCGAGCACGCGGCGCCCGGCCTCGCGCACCAGCGCGAAGGTCTCGGTCATGACGTCGTCGAGGATGGCGTTGACCTCGTCCTTGCTCAGGTCCTCGCCCTTGGGCTTCCGAGCGGCCTTGTCGGCGATGGCCTTGGTCACCTGTCCCTTCAGCTCGGCGATGCGCGACGCCATCTGCTCGTCGCTCATGGCCTTCATGCGGTCCTCGAGGGCGCCCATGGCGGCCACCCGTGGCCGCATGGCCTTGATGTCGCGATCGTTCTTGGTTCCGAAGACTTTGGCGAAGATGCCCATGGGGAGCTCGTTGCTCGATGGTGGAAGGAACGGATGTAGGCGTGGCCGCGAGCCCTCGGGCGCGCGGCGACGGGCGGCGGGAGCGCTCAGGCGCGCGGCGGGCCCTGAGGCTGCGCGGGGCTCGTCTCGAGGACGAGGCGGGCGCGAAGGGGCGGCGCCGGAGCCACGGGCTCGCGCACCAGCACCGGCACGGCAGGCGCGCGCACCGGCCGCGGCACGGCGGCGGCGACGTCGACCACGCTGCGCACGCGCTGCGCCGCCGCGGCCGCGCCGTCGTCGGCGGCCTCGGCGCTGCTGGCGGGGGCGATGGCGACCGCTTCCTCCAGCCACGCCGCCACGTTGGGCGCGGCGGCGCACAGGAGGATCAGGAGCGGCCCGGTGACCATCCCCAGGGTTGTCGTCACTCGCGGGGAGGCCGTCAAGGTGCCCCGAGGATCCGGGGAGCCGGTTCTGGCCCTTGACGGCGCCCGGAATCCCACCAGACTGCGCGCCATGCGCACCCCCGTTCCCGGTCACATCCTGCAGTGCCCCGCACTCGCGTTGCTCCTGGCGGCGCCCATCGCGCTTGGGGCGTGCCCCAACTTCCCGAGCGAGATGTGCGGCATCACTACCGCCGCGCCCGAGGTCGCCGACGCTACCGGCGAGGCCACGCGCTCCGACAGCGACGACTTCACGGGCCTAGACGCCTCGTGGGCGCCTGGATCCAGCGCCAGCGTCACCATCGGGCTCCTCGACATGATCATCGCCAAGGATCAAACCGGCACCGACACCGAGGATCTCATCGCCGACGCCGCCTTCCCCATCTGCGTGAAGCTGGCAGAGCGCAGCGAGACCAGCGGTAGCGCGCTGTTGAACGGCGGCAGCTTCGCCACCGACGCGGGCCACACCGGCGCGGTGGTCATCGTCGCCGAGGAGGGCGGCTTCCTGGCGGGTCGCTTCGAGGTGGACCTGGTTGACGGTTCCGGCGCGAACCTCAGCTTCAGCGACGGGGCGTTCAAGGCGCGGCGGCGCTGAGATAAGACCGGGCACGGGCGGGTTTGGGAGAGGCATGCGCATCCATCTCATTGGCGTGGCGGGGACCGGGATGGGCGCCTTCGCCGGGCTCCTCAAGCAGGCTGGCTACGACGTGGGCGGCTCCGACGAGAACGTCTACCCACCCATGAGCGACAAGCTCTCGGAGTGGGGCATCACCGCCAAGACGCCCTACGCCGCCGCCAACCTCGAGCCGGCGCCCGACCTCGTCGTCGTGGGCAACGTGGTGAAGCAGGACAACCCCGAAGCAGTGGCCGTGCGAGAACGCGGCCTCGCGCACGCGTCGTTCCCCGAGACGCTCGGCAAGCTCTTCCTCGAGGAGCGCCACAGCGTGGTGGTGGCGGGCACCCACGGCAAGACCACCACGTCGACGTTGATCGCGCACGTGCTCATGAAGACCAAGCGCGACCCGGGTTTCCTGGTGGGCGGCATCCCGCTCGCCGCCGACGGCGGCAGCAGCGAGTCGTTCCGCTTGGGCGCGCCCGGCAAGCGCTCGCCCTTCGTGGTGGAGGGCGACGAGTACGACACCGCGTACTTCGACAAGGGCCCCAAGTTCTTGCACTACCGCCCGCGCGCGCTCTTGTGCACCTCGCTCGAGTACGACCACGCCGACATCTACCCCAGCGTCGACGCCATCATCGCGCGCTTTGCCGAGCTGTTGAGCCTGGTGCCGGCCGACGGCCACATCGTGCTGTGCGCCGAGGAGCGCAACCTGCTGAAGGCGCGCGCGCAAGCATTGGTGAAGGCGCGCGTCACCACCTACGGCGCCGGCGGATCGTACGACGCCCACGACGTCGTCGAGGACGAGCGCGGGCTGCGCTTCGTGGTCTCGTTCGGTGCGCATACCGCCGGCGTGGTGTCGGCCATGGGCGGCGACGAGGGCGAGATCAACCTGCCGCTGTCGGGCCGCCACAACCTGTTGAACGCGCTCGGCGCCTACGCGGTGCTCGCGGGCCTCGGCTTGACGCACGACGAGATCGCGCTCGGCTTCGAGAGCTTCCCCGGTGTGAAGCGCCGCATGGAGCTGCGCGGCGAGGCCGACGGCTGCACCGTCGTCGACGACTTCGCGCACCACCCCACGGCCGTGCGCACCACGCTCGAGGGCGCCAAGAAGCGCTTCGTTGGGCGTCCCCTCTGGGCGCTGTTCGAGCCGCGCTCGGCAACCAGCTGCCGCAAGGTCTTTCAAGACGACTACGCGCGCGCCTTCGACGCCGCCGACCGCGTGTTGCTGGCGCCGCCCGGACGCCAGCTCGATCCGAGCGTGGCGCTCGACGTGCCGAAGCTCGCGGCAGACGTGGGCGTGCGCGGCCGTTCGGCCACCGCCTGCGCCTCGCTCGACGAGCTGCTACGCCACGTGATCAAGGAGGCGCCGCGCGGCGCGGTGCTCATGTGCATGTCCAACGGCGGCTTCGGTGGCATCCACGACAAGCTCCTCGAGGCGCTCTCCGAACGCGCGCGGAGCCGCGCGTGATCCACCTCTCGCGTCGCGGGTTCCTGGTGGCCGGCGCCGGGGCGATGGCGGCCTGCGCCACGCCACCCGAGCCGGCGCCGCCCGCGCCCGTCAACGTCCATCCGCTCACGGGGCTGGTCGACTTCGCAGGCGCACCGGTGCCGGTGCCGCCGATCCTCGGCGCCGTCACGCTCATCGACTTCTGGGCCTCGTGGTGCGGACCCTGCCGTCAGGCCTTCCCGCACCTCGATCAGCTCTACCGCACCTACCAGGGCGATGGTCTCGAGCTCATGGGTGTGTCCGTCGACGACGATCCCAAGGCGGCGCGGCGCTTCTGGGCGTCCATGCGCCCGCACTTCAAGGTGGCGTGGGACCAGAGCGGTGCGGTGCGCACGCGCTTCGGGGTGCAGAGCCTGCCCACCACCATGCTCTTTGATCCCGACGGCATGATCGTGCAGCGCAACGAGGGCTTTGATCCGACCGATCACCGGCTGCTCGAGGAGCACGTGCACCGCCTGTTGCGGTGACGAGCAAGCGCTACTCGTCGTCGACGCGGCTGCGCTTCTCCCACTCGGCGTGCGTGACCTCTTTCCACGGCCAGCCAATCTCCATCTTGAGCTTGGCCGAGCAGAAGGTGCACCGCGCGTACGACGTGGCTCCGTGCTCGCGTGATCCGTCGGCGTTCCTGCCGGTCCAGGTGATGAGCTGCACCACCTCGAGGCCGGGCTCACCGCACTTCGGGCACGGCTCCTTCGAAGAGGCGATGGCGCCGTGGGTGCCCGTGTCCTGCAGGTCGCCGGCGACGATGCGGGCCACCAACGCCGCCTGGTGGGGTTGCGACATGGCGTGGAACAGCGCCACGTGGCGCAACAGGTCGACGCGCGCGAACAAGCGATCGGCCTCGTGGGTGTCGACGCCGAGCTCGCGGCAGCGGCGACGACGACGACGGACGGCGAAGCGCCGCGCCAGCTCGAGCGCGCCGATGGGCGCGGACACGAGCACGGCCACGCCCACGGCCACGCTGCCGAGCCAGAACGCGCTCACGGTGGCGCCGAGCACGAGCCCGAACCCGAGCCCGGCGTCGCGCAGCAGCTCGTCGCGCGCGTTGGCGAGGAGCTCGCGCGCCACCGCCTCGTCGATCCGGCGAGACCGAGGCGACGCCGCGAAGGTCGCCGGGGTCTTGGCCAGGATCATCACGTCGTCGGACATGTCGTGCTCCCACCATGGTAGCGGGCCCATCGCGTGTTGCCCGTGGTGACGACGACAATCAGGGAAGTCATCCGTCCGAGGCGACATGTAGGCACGGCTCCCTCATGGGTCGTGGTCGCGGCGAGCGCGCGGCCTCTGCAAACGACATCCGCCGGCCGCGCACGGCCTTGCGCTCGCGCCGCGCTGCGCCATGCTCTCGGGCATGCGCGCCCTGCCCTTTGCTTGCGCGGCCGTCGTGGCGACGACGTGCACGCCCCCCGCGCCGCCCCCCGCGGGCATGGACAGCTCGGTTCTCGTCGACGAGCGCGGCCTCAGCACGGCGCTGATCTGCCCCGGTGCCACGGGCTGTGCGAACGCAGAGGGGCCGCTGCGGGCGGGCGCTGCCACGCGCGCCATCACGCCACCCGTGGGTGAGGACCAGCCGCCCGTGTGGATGGCGGGCTTCGACATCGGGCGCCAGGCGACGGGCATGCACGACGAGCAGTGGGCGCGCGCGCTCATCATCGAGCGCGGCGACACCGCGGTCGGCGTGGTGGTGCTCGATCTGATCGGCCTGTTTCACGACGAGGTCCAACGCGTGCGCGCGGCCGCGCAAGACGCCGGCCTCGACCTCGACACGGTGTTCGTGGTGACCACGCACGTGCACGAGGTCAAAGACACCATGGGCATGTGGGGCTCGAGCGTGGGCGACAGCGGCATCGACCCGCCCTACATGCAGCTCATCGTCGACCAGTCGGTGGCCGCGCTCACCGACGCGCGCGCGGCGCTCACGCCGGTGTCGATGCGCGTGGGTCGGGGCGACGCCTCGCCGTGGGTGCGCGACAGCCGCCAGCCCATCGTGCTCGACCCCACCGTCACGGCCCTCGACTTCGTCGACGACACGGGCGCGTCGCGCGCGACCTTGGTGGTGTGGGGCAACCATCCTGAGGCGCTCGGCAGCGACAACACGCTCTTGACGAGCGACTACCCCCATTACCTGCGGACGGAGATCGAGGAACGCCTGCCGGGGACCGTGGCCATCTTCGCGCCGGGCCTGCTCGGCGGCCTCACCACCACCATCGGCCTGAGCGTCTGCCCCGACGGCGCCGGCGTCGACACCTGCCCGCAGGGGAGCTTCGAGCGCGCCGAGCGCATCGGGCGCGAGGTGGGGCAGATCGCGGCGGAGGCGCTGACCGACGCCCCCCTCGTCGCCGGGGCGCTGGCGTTCCGCCGCCTGGGCACCTTCCTCACGCCCACCACCACGCCGCTGGCGCTGGCCTTTCAGCTCGGCATGATCCAGCGCGCCGTTTGGGACGAAGACGGCGAGCGCATCCCCGAGGATCAGATCGAATTCCTGTCCATCGACGAGGTCATCGCCGGCAAGATCCGCGTCGGCACCGAGCTGTCAACGCTCTCCCTCGGTGACGTCGAGCTGACCGCCATCCCCGGCGAGCTCTACAGCGAGCTGTGGCTCGCCAACGAGGACGGGAGCTCGCGCGTGGAGCGGCCGGAAGGCGGCGATCTCCCCAGCGCCGAGCCCGAGCCCGCGTTCTCGGGCTTGGTGCGCGCGGCGCCGGTGTCGGTGGTGTTGAACAACGCCAACGACGCCCTGGGCTACGTCATCCCCGCGCCCCAATGGGACGTCGACGAGCCCTTCGCCTACGACCCCGAAGGGCAGTACGGCGAGCAGAACTCGCTCGGGTCCGGCACGGCGCCCGCCCTCGTCGAGGCGCTGCGCGCGCTCGCCGCGCTGCGCCTGCCGTGAGCCTGCTACAGTGCGCGCGTGAGCTACCGAACGCCGCTGGTCACGCTCGTGCTCGTCTGCCTCGGCACCGCGAGCCTCGACGCGCGCGCCGCGGACGTTGAGGCGCCGGACCCCGAGATCACGCAGGTGGCGCCCGCGGCGCCGCCGGAAGCGCCCGTGGCCATCGACGACGAAGCGACGGCGATGGAGGCGGCGCTCACGGCGCACAAGAGCGAGCCCTCCACCGGCGACCTCGACGAGCTCAAGCGCCGCGGATCGATCCGCGTGCTGGTGCGCAACAACGCCACCAGCTTCTTCCTCTACAAGGGCATCCAGCAGGGCTTCGACTTCGAGTTGGTGAAGGCCTTCGCCGCCAAGCACCACCTGCGCGTCGACACGGTGGTGCCCGACGAGGCGAGCGAGCTCATCCCGTGGCTGCTCGAGGGCCGCGCTGACCTCGTCGCGGCCGGCATGAGCGTGACACCGGAGCGCAGCGCCCGCGTGGCCTTCTCGCGCCCCTACCTGCACGTCGACGAGGTGCTGGTCCAGCCGGCCGGCGAGGCACCCGTGACGCGCGCCGAGGACCTGCGCGGCCGCGCCATCCACGTGCGTCGTTCGTCGTCGTACCGGGCCACGCTCGAGCCGCTGGCCGCGCAGCACGGCTTCACGCTCGTCGACGCGCCCGAGGACGTGGAGACCGAGGAGCTGATCGCCCGCGTGGCCAGCGGTGTCGTGCCGCTCACCGTCGCCGACAGCACCATCGCCGCCACCGAGCTCGCCGCGAGCAAGGGCGCCAAGGCCACCTTGGTGTTGCAGCGCGGCGTGCCGGTGGCCTTCGCCACCCGCCCCGACGCCGCTCTGCTGCGCGCCGCGCTCGACGCCTTCGTGCAGAAGGACGCACGCACCGTCGCGCGCCTGCACAAGAAGTACTTCGCGCGCCCCACCAAGAACGCCCCCTCGCAGCGGGACGTACGCACCACCGGCGCCATCTCGAAGTGGGATCCGCTCATCAAGAAGTACAGCGCGCGCTACGGCATCGATTGGCGCCTGATGGCCGCGCAGGCCTACCAGGAGAGCTTCTTCGACGAGCACGCCGAGAGCTGGTGCGGCGCGCTCGGGCTGTTCCAGGTGATGCCGAAGACCGGGCGCGCGCTCGGCTTCCGCGACGTGCGTCCGCCGGAGACCAGCATCCACGCCGGTATCAAGTACATGGCTCAGCTGATCGGCGGCTTCGAGCCCGAGCTCCCGTTCAAGCAGCGCGTGCGCTTCGCGCTCGCTTCGTACAACGCCGGGCCGCACCACGTGGCCGACGCGCGCATGCTCGCGAAGGAGATGGGCCTCGATCCCAACAAGTGGTTTGGTCACGTCGAGCAAGCCATGCTGCGCCTGGAAGATCGCAAGGTGGCGCGCCGCAGGCCGCACGGCTTCTGCCGCGGCAGCGAACCGGTGAAGTACGTGAGCGACATCCAATCGCGCTACGACAACTGGGTGTCGGTGTTCCCGCTCGTCGACGAAAAGGGCGCGCCGGCCCGTTGAGCGCCGGGGGACCAGGCGCTACCCTGGCGCCGAGCATGAAGATCGGTACCCGCGTCGCCGCCATGTCGAGCAGCGCATCCAAGGCGCCGAGCGACGGCGCGCCCTGCGCGCGCGTGCTGACGCGGCGCAAGCTCTTCTACAGCGACGGCGCCGACCCCACGCGCGATCGGCCGGCGCACGTGCGCGCGGGCTCGGGCTGCGCCTTCGTCGACGTGCCGGGTCGGGGTCGCCGCCTGGCGGTGGTGCAAGACGACACGCGCTTCATCGCGCTGGTCGACGTGCTGGGGCGCGAGGTCGACGTCGTCGAGCTGGCACCAGGCCGCGGCGGCGCGCGGCAGTTCGACAAGCAGCGCGGCAACAAGATGGACAAGCTCGACCTCGAGGCGGTGTGCACGCTCACGCTCGACGGCGCGCCCGCCCTCTTGGCCATCGGATCCGGCTCGGCGTCGCCGCGCGAGGTGCTGGTGCTCACGCGCTTCACCAAGGACGGGCCCGTCGTCGAGGAGCTGCCCGCGCCGGCGTTGTTCGCGCGCCTGCGCGCCACTCGCGCTTTCGCCGGCACCGAGCTCAACATCGAGGGCATGGCCATCATCGACGAGGCGCAGGGAGGTGCGCCGGGTGGCACGCTGCGACTGTTCAACCGCGGCAACGGCACGCCCCCCGCCGTCGACGCCACCGCTGACCTGTCGCTGCGGGCGCTGCTGGCGCACCTGCGTGATCCGCTGGCCCACGCAGCGCCCGCGCCCACCCATGTCGTGGCGCACGACCTGGGCAGCATCGACGGCACGCGCCTCACCTTCACCGACGCCTGCGCCACCGCAGCCGGCACCGTGTTCCTGGCCGCTGCCGAGGCGAGCCCCAACGCCATCGACGACGGCGAGGTCAAGGGCACTGCCGTGGGGCTCGTGCGCCCCAACGGCAGCCACGTGCTGGTGCGGCTCGTCGACGAGCGCGGCCAGCCGCTCACCGACAAGGTGGAGGGCATCGCGCTCGATCCCTCGTCGCCGGGCACTGCCTACCTGGTGATCGACCGCGACGATCCGGCAGCGCCGGCCGAGCTCTTGCAAGTCGTGCTGCCGCCGTTCCGGTGAGGGCCTGAGCTACAGGCACACCGTGATGGTGTCCTCGGGGTTGCCCTGCGAGCGTGGCACCTGCGTGCACTCCTGGCGCGCGAGGCAGTCGTTGGCATCTTCGCACGGCACGACGCAGCTCTGCTGATCGCTCACGCGCTCGCACGCGAGCCCGTTGTCGCAGCTGCCGTCGCCCTCACAGGGGTAGCCCGAGCACACTCCGTTCAGGCAGGTGCCGGGGTCGTCGCACTCCTCGTCGTCGAAGCACTCCTCGCCCATGTCCTTGCTGCCGGGCACGTGCACCTCGCCGGGCGGACACGCCGCGATGAGTAGCGCGAGCGCGCACGGAGCCAACATCCAGGGCGGCAGTCGACGGCTCCTCATCCCTTCACTCCTTGGCCCAGGGCTCGCGCCGGATCCAGTGCACATCGTCGTCGACGATGGAGAAGCCCTCGGCCTCGTACAGCTCGGCGGCGCTGGCGCGGCGCCGATCGGCCAGCACCTCGAGATCGGCGAAGCCGATCTTGGCCAGCTCGACCATGCCCGCGCGTACCAGCGGGCGCGACAGGCCCTTGCCGCGCACCTGCTTGCTGAGCCCGACGTGCTCGACCACGCCGATGGTGGCGGCCCCGTCCGGCTTGCGCTCGCTCTTCTTGGCGTGCTCGCTGCCGGCGATGATGCAGATGCCGAGGTCCTTGCTGCCGACCTTCAGGTACAGCGCGCGGCAGTCGGGGCGGCGCAGCCACGCCGTCAGCAAGCCGAGGTCTTGCTCGGCGTCGTCGCCGAACACCTCGGCCAGCGCGCGTTGGCAGCGCTCGACGTCGCGTGCGCTATCGACCTGCACGATCGCGCCGTCGGGGATCTCGAGGCCCTCGATGCCCTTGGCCTTCCGGCGCATGCGCGCCTCGCGGTAGCGCTCGATGAAGCCCTCGGAGGCCAACAGCTCACCCGTGCCCGCCACGCTCAAGCGCGAGGTCACGAGCAAGCGGCGGTCGCGCGGTGCCGCTTGCAGCAGCGCGCGTCCGATACCCTGACGGCGCCACGCGGGGTTGACCGCGAGCATCACCTCGGTGCGCACGGAGCCGACGAAGCCCACCTCGAGCGCGCCCACGATGGCGCCGTTGCCCGCGATGACCACCCGCCAGTGCGCGCCGCCGTGATGGGCTGGGTGCTTGAGGCGCGCCTCGATCTCGGCGCTGGTGCGCGTGGGGACGCTGCCATCGAACGAGCACACGCCGGCCCAGAGCTTCTGCACGCCGGGGCGATCCTGCGCGGGGTCGAAGGCCCGGATGGTCCACTGCCGCTTGTTCACGCCCGGACGCTACCATCGTCGGGTGCCGGCGCGCTCGAACCCGTCCTTGCCCGCCCGTCCAGGAGACGTGGTGCAAAGCGGCTGGGTCGTGGCAGCCATCGCCGTGCTGCTCGTCAACGACCATGTGCTGAAGGCGAGCTGGCCTGGCCTCGTCACGGGCAAGCTCTCCGACCTGGCGGGCCTCGCCTTCTTCCCCGTGCTGCTCGCCGGCGCCTGGGAGCTCGCCACGCGCGCCGTGCTGCGACCGCGCGCCGCCCTCGTCATGGTGGTGGCCACGGGGCTCGTGTTCGCGGCCACCAAGCTCTGGCCCGGCGCCGCGCACGCGTGGGGGCTCCTCGTGGGGCTCGCGCAGTGGCCGATTCGCGCAGCTCTGAACGGTGGGGCCCCCCTCTCGGCGGCCCTCGTCGTCGTCGACCCGACCGATCTGGTGGCGCTGCCGGCGCTCCTCCTGCCCTGGCGACGCTTGCGCAAGCGCGCGTCCCTTCCCGCGCCCAGCGCGGCGACGTAGAGAGCGCCGTGGCCGAGACTGTCGACGACAAGTACCCGCGCCCCCTGGTGGCGGTCGACATCGCGGCCCTCACGGTGCTCGACGCCGATCTCAAGGTGCTGTTGATCCAGCGTGGCCTGCCGCCGCGCGCGCTGGCCCTGCCCGGCGGCTTCGTGCGCTGCGGCGACGCGAAGGACCAGCAAGGCGAAGACCTCGACGAGGCCGCGCGCCGCGAGCTGCTCGACGAGACGCGCCTGCCGCTCGACGTCACCGGGCTCGGCCGTGTGCCGCTCGTGCAGGTGGGCGTGTTCGGCGCGCCGGATCGTGATCCGCGCGCCCGCGTCATCGCCGTCGCCTACCTCGCCGTGGTGCCGCCGGAGCTGGCGGCCTTCGTGCGCGCGGGGTCCGATGCCGCCGCCGTCGCTTGGTACCGAGTGGCCGAGCTGCCGGCGGTGCCGCTCGCCTTTGACCACGGCGACATCGTGCGCCGGGCCCTCGAGCACCTGCGCCGCGACGTGGACGAGACCGCCATCGCGCGCGCGTTGGTGCCGGCCACCTTCAGCGTGGCCGAGCTGCGCGCGGCCGTCGACGCGGTGCGTGGGTGTGCTGTCGATCCCGGCAATTTCCGTCGACGGTTCCGGCGCTTGCTCGACGACGGCCTGGTGCAGCGACGGCCCGGACGGCGCATCACGGGCAGGCGCCAGGCAGAGGTGTTCGCCTTCCGCGCCGAGCCCATCGGTCGTTGAACCGACCCTCGTGAATTGTGTCGCGTCCGATCGCAGCGCGAGGGACGAGCGCCCGATCGCGGGCGCAGCGCAGGCGCGCTCCTCTCCGCTCGAGGACGACGAGGTCTCCATGGCACGTACCGCACCGTATGCTTCATTCCTGTTGCTCACCGCGCTCGCGTGCGACCCACCGACAGACGCGCCGCGCACGGTGCCCGCGCACCTCGGTGAAGCACCGCCCGGCGTGGTGGGCGTCACCGCCAACGCCGCTGTGTGCGGCGCCGATCTCGCGGCTACCACCTTCCGTTTCGGACTTTGCACCTGCGAGGATCTGGCCTTCTCGACGGTGCTGCGCGTGGACGCATTCCAAAGCGACCCCGCGCAGCCCGTGGAGGGCGGCTCCGCCGGCACCAACGGCTCCTTCACCTCCACCGGTGACAGCGCCATCGCCGGGTCGCTGGTGGTCGGCGGCAGCGCGCTGCCTATCGGCAACCACGAGATCGGTGGCGAGCTCTACGCCGCCGGCGATGTCACCTCGGCCGGCGACATCGATATTGCCGCCGATGCCTGGGTCGCCGGCGATCTGCGCGGCTTCGTCACCGACGTGGTGGGCACCCTGCACGTGCCCGCGTCCGCCACCGTGGGCCTCGGCACCACCGCGGGCGCCGTGGTCAACACACCGGTCACGGTGGCGCCACCCTGCCCCTGCGCGCCCGGCGATCGGCTCGACGTCAACGCCTTCATCGCCGACGCCGAACAGCACAACGACAATGCCGCCATCGGTCTGACCCGCGACGCCCTCATCGGCCTGCTGCAGCCCAAGGAGCTCGACTTGCCGCCTGGGCGCTATTACGTCGACCGCATCGCCGCCATCGCGCCGCTGTGGTTGCGCGTCTCTGGTCCCACGGCGCTGTACGTCGGCGGTGACCTCGAGAGCGTCAGCGTGTTCGAGATCGCGGTCGAGGGCGCCGGCGAGCTCGACGTCTTCGTGGGCGGCAGTCTGCGTGCCACCGGTGACTTCGAGATGGGCGTGGAGGGCGGGCCGCCGAGCCGCGTACGCACCTACGTCGCCGGTGCCGACGACATCCTGCTCGCCGGTGATCTCGACTTCCAAGGAAGCCTGTGGGCGCCGAACGCCCGGCTGGTCGCCGCTGGCCCCCTCGACGTCGAGGGGGCCCTGTTGGTGCGCGAGATCGTGGAGGCCGGCGTGATTCACGTCGGCTGGGACGCCAGCATCGAGGACGGCGCGGGCAGCTGCGACGAGACCGGCACGCCGGTCGACGACGCCGACCCGGTGGACGAGCCCGCAGACGGCGACGGCGACGACGGGGGCGACGCAGCGCCGAGCGCGTGTGCCTCATGCGAGGACTGCGGCAACCAGGCGTGCGTCGACGGCAGCTGTGGTGCGTGCGCCACCTCGCTCGACTGCTGCGCGCCGCTGGTGTGCGCCGAGGGCGTGTGCGTGCCGCTGAGCGGATGAGCGCGCGGCCACCGATCAATCGGCGGCGGCGGCGGCGTCGCCGGCGCCGACGGCGAACCAGGCGCGCTCATCGAGCGCCAGGCACAGATCGGCGGTCTGGTCGCCGGTGGCAGCCACGGTGACGACGGCGTGCGTACGCGGCACGCGCCCGTGCACGCGCGTCCAGTTGCTCTTCGTGCTCAGCGTGGTCGACGTGCGCGGGAAGTCGTCGGCCGCCAACGAGACGCGAAAGGTCCCGGCGGGCGCCGCGCCCTCGAGACGACCCGCGATCGCCAGGTAGACGGGCGGCGCGCCGGCGCCGACGTCCGCGTCGATGGTGATCTCCGCGCCCGGCGGGGGACGCAGCAGCAGACACTCCCGCTCCGCCGCACCGCCTTGTCCGAGAACGCGCGCACGCGCGCGCCCGCCGAAGGTCTCTGCCGGCAGGCCTTGGCAACGGCGCGCGCCGCTCGCCTCGTCCTCCAGCAGACACTCACGCTCCTGCGCGCCTTGCCGCACCACCACCCTGGCGCTGCGCGCGATGGCCGCGGCAACGTCGAAATCATCGTTGCGTCGAGGTGCGCGCTGGAGGCGCGCCGGCTGCCACGCCAAGAAGCGCAGCGCGTCGTGCACGGTCTCCTCGGCGCCGGGCTCGCGATCCCAGAGGTTCTTGCGCTCGTTGGGGTCGAGCGCGAGATCGTACAGCTCGCGTCTGCGGCTGTTCACCTGTGCGATCCACTTGCGATCGCCATCGATGACGCCGACGAAGCTGCCCGTGGCGAGGTTGGCGCTGACGAAATGTCGCCGCGGCGCCCACGCCTCGCCGATCAGCGAGCGTCCTTGATGGCGCGGATCCGGCGGCAATCCCATGGCGTCGAGCATGGTGGGCAGGAGGTCGACGTGGGAGCCAAGGCGCGCGCTCTGCTGCCCGCCGCGCACGATGGCTGGCGCCAAGATCACCGCCGGCACGCTGAGGTTGTTCTCGTAGGCGATGCGCGCCCCGCGTGTGGCGCGACGTCGCCGGAGCATGTCCGGTGAGCCGTGATCGGCGACGAAGATGACCATGGTCTCGTCGGCGAGGCCGCGCGCCTCGAGCCCGAGCATGAGGCGCTCGAACGACACATCCATGTGGAAGATGGACGCGAGCAACTTGTCGTGCGACGACGACGATGACGCGGGCGGCAGGTCGGGCGGTACGGAGAACGGGTAATGCGCGGCGATGGGGATGAACCAGGCCGCGAAGCGCGCGCCGCCGAGCGTGTCGATCCACGCGAGTATCTCATCGACGGTTGCGCGATCGTCGATGCCCCAACGGTGCGACCACACGCCCGGCTTGGCCAGCGTGATGGAGTCGTGTTCGACGGCGTAGGCCCGGCGGCCGAGAAAGCGCAGCTTGTCGTAGAAGGCGAAGGGCCCCGAGTGAAACAGCCCGGGCGTGACGCCGTGCGACGCCATCACTTCCGACAGCTCGCCGCAGTCGATGCGCGGGTTCAGGTAGGTGATGCTGACGCCGTCGGGCGACGCGTAGTCGGAGCAGGCGGCCTCGAAGATGGCGCCGATGCTGCGGTGCATGGATGCGTGGTAGCGGGGCAGCTCGACGCCGTCAGCGCGCGTGCGCCGCAGCAGGTTCGGCGTACTGCCGAGCGTGGCATCGGCGAGGGAGGTGAGCTCGCGCGGGATGCCCTCGGCGTAGATGAGGATGACGTTGCGCACGGCGCCCGACGTGCGCTCGGGGGGCGCCGTGCGCCCGTCTTCGCCGCGCGCACGCAACAACGCAGACCATTCGCTCGCGCTCGGCAGCGCGTCGCCGCCCGTGGGGACGTTTGCGGTGGTGGGCGGGGCTTCGCCGAGGCTCGCGAGGAAGGTGAGCACCGGCTGTCGCCCGACGTCGAAGTTGCTGTCGGCCCACCACAGGCGATCGATGCCCGCCACCAGGCCCGGCACGGCGACCAGCAGCGTCAGCACCAGTGCGCCGCGCTGGTCCACCAGGCGCCAGCGCGCGACTCGCCGGCCGAGCCTCAGCGCCCCTGGCGCGAGCGCGAGGTGCGCGAGCGCGGCCGCGACCACCGGGAAGAGGTCGCCGGGCTCGACGAGATCGAGGTCGGCGAGGGTGCCGCCCTGCGCGCCGAGGAAGTCGGCGAGGGTGAGTGGGTTCTCATCGATCGCGTACTTGAGGATGTTGCCGGTGTTGAGCACCACGGCAGCGACGGCCGTACACACCACGGCGCCGACGGCGACGCGGCGCCAGCGCGGCAGCCGCAGCGACAGCGCCGCCAGGCACGCGAACAGCGCACCGAGGAGGAGGTCGCCAGCGACAGCCACCGGCACCCAACGCAGGATGACCTGATCGGTCGCGTGCGCCAGGTGCCAGAGGATCCACAGCTTGCTGTCGACCGCGGCCACGCCGACGAAGATGAACGTCGCCACCGCCAGCGCACGAGCGCGCTGCCGCTCGCTCGACGGTAGCATCGTGGTCGCCGGCGTCCCCATGACGCGACCATAGCGGCCTGGCCGGATCGCGCGAGGCGGTGCGAGGCGAATCGCGACGTTTTGTGCCCGCGACCAGCATGGTAGTGGGGTCGCGATGAGCTGCTGGCGAGACGCTGCCGCGGCAGGCCTGCCGCCGATGGTGGGCAGCGAGCCGGCACCATGACGACGATCGACGAGTGGGCCGCGCGCTGGGCCGCGGGGCAGACCGGCTTTCACGAGGCGGCGCCGAACGAGCTGCTGTTGCGTCACGGCGCAGCGCTCCTGGCCGCAGCCGGTTCGATCGCCCTCCCACGGCGAGCGAGAGTGTTGGTGCCGCTGTGCGGCAAGGCGCACGATCTGCTTTGGCTCGCGCGCCGCGACGTCGACGTGCTCGGGGTCGAGGGCGTAGAGCAGGCATGCCGCGCGTTCTTCGAGGACCACGGCGCCACCCCGTCGTCGACGCTCTTGGGTGCGGGCCACGTCTTCAACGCCGTGGGTGCGGATCCCGCGCTGGCCGCTGTCTCGCTGCTGTGCGCCGACTTCTTCACGCTCGGCGCATCCACGGCGATCGCGAGCCCGTTGGCCCCGCTGAGCGCTCGCTTCGACGCGGCCTACGACCGCGCCGCGCTGGTCGCCATCCCGCCGGCGCGCCGGGAAGCGTACGTCGACGTCTTGGGCGCGCTGCTTGGCCCGGGCGCGCCCTTGCTGCTCGTGAGCTTCGAGTATGACCAGTCGCGCGTCGACGGACCGCCGTGGTCACTGTCGGCAAACCAGCTCCGCCAGCTGTTCGCATCGAGCTTCGAGCTCAGCCACCTGGAGACCCGCGCCGTGCCCGTGCGCAACGCGCGCCTCGCCACCGCAGGTGTGAGCGCCATGAGCGAGAGCTGCTACCTGCTGCGCCGCCGCGGCCCTCGCGTCTGACCTTCATCGGCGTGCTACCAATGGCCGCATGACCCTGACGCTCTTGCCTCTCGGCACCGGCGATGCGTTCTCGGCCACGCGCCACTCGTGCGCCAGTGCGCTGATCCACGAGAGCGCCGCGGGACGTGCGGTGCTGGTCATCGACTGCCCCCACCCGCTACGCAAGATGCTGCGCGAGGCGTCTGCCATCTCGGGGATTCCCCTCGACGTGCCCGACCTGAGCGCGTGCGTGCTCACGCACTTGCATGCCGATCACGCCAGCGGCGTCGAAGGCTACCTCTGGTATTCGCTGTTCGTCGTCGGGTCCGTGGGCACCCTTGCCGTCCATGACGACGTGCGGCAGCGCCTGTGGGAGGGCCACCTGGCCGGCGGCATGGAGACCTTGCGCAGCGAGGACGGCGGCGTGCAGCGGCTCACGCTCGACGCGGTGGCGCGCTGCGTGCGGCTCGACGATCACGCGCCCACCAGCATCGGCCCCTTCACCGTCGAGCTGCGCCGCACGCTGCACCACATCCCCACCTTCGCCGTGCGCGTGCGCGTGGGCGGCGCCTCGGTCGCGTTCTCCGCCGACACGGCGTGGGACCCCTCGCTCGTCGCCTGGCTGCTCGAGGCGGACCTGGCCGTGCACGAGACCGGGCACGGTGGTGGCGGCCACACGCCGCTGGATCGCCTCGCCGCGCTGCCCGCCGAGGATCGCGCTCGCATGCGGCTGACGCACTTCGCCGACGATCTCGATGTGAGCTCGCTGCCCATCACGCACCTCGAGGCGGGGCGGCCCGTCGTCATCACGCCACGACGGCGCTGATCGAGCTCAGCGCGAACGCCCAGCGGCCTCACGTTTGCGCGCCACCAGCACGCCTTCGCGCAAGGGCACGCACGCCACATCGAGCTCGGCATCCGCGGCCACGGCACGGTTGAACACGTCGATGGCCTCGCGGTTCGGCTCGCCCACCTCGTCGATCCACCATCCGGCGCCGAGCACGTTGTCGGCCACCAAGAGCCCGCCGGGGCGAAGCATGGTGCGCGCGGCGTCCCAATATGCTTGGTACTGCTGCTTCACGGCGTCGAAGAAGAACAGATCCACGCTGTCATCGCCGAGCTCGGCCTGCATGCGGCGCAGCTCGTCGAGCGCCGCGCCGCGTCGCACCACGACGCGGTCGCCCACGCCCGCCGCGGCGATCTCGCGCTCGGCGAAGCGCGCGTGCGTCTCCTCGATCTCCACGCTGACCACCTGCCCGCCCGGCGCCAGGCCACGCGCGAGCCAGATCGTGGAGTAGCCGGCCAGCGTGCCAAGCTCGACCACGCGCTGGGCCCGCGCGCTCGACGAGGGGGGCCGGCTCATGGCCACCAGCAGCTGCAAGAGGTGCCCCACGTCGGGGCTGACGGCGATGTCGGGCAAGCCCGCCGCCACCGCGCGCTCCATCAGGTGTGCGAGCTGCTCGTCTTCGGCGCCGAACACCTCGCGCACGTAGCGCCGGGTGTACTCGAAGCGCTCGTGCGTGAAGTCCATCTGCACCTCCGGGGCTCGCTTCAGATGCCTCGCGCGCCGCGGCGTTACCAAGCTCCCTGCGGCCGCGCTACCGGTCGCTGATGGTGAGCGCCCAGGTCACGGTGCGTCCGTTGTTCTCGTCGCTCGTCGTCGCCGCGCCGCTCACCGTGGTGGAGTCGGTGGTTTGACCCTCGCCTTGATTGGCGGAGACGGTCACGTCGTCCGTTCCCTGGTAGGGATAGGGCACGGGCGTCTGAGCAGGTTGTTCTTCGACAAGCTGCTCAAGCGCACGGCGCCCTTCACATCGGTGGACAGGAGGCAGACCGCTCGACCGTCTCGCAGTCGTTGTACGTGAGCTCGTAGGTGAGCGCCGCGGTGAACGGCGCGCGTCACGCACGCGAGTCGACCGGGCGAGCGCCGTGGCCGGATGTGAAGGCGCTCGCCTCTCTCAAGGAGCGGGCGGCTTGCCCGCCCCGCGCTTGCCGCGGCGCACCGGCTCCGGCGCGGGGATGGCGCCGCTGCCGCCACACTCGGGGCGCGCCTTCAGGAGCAGCAGGCGGCGCACCACGTCGCCGATGTCGTTGGCGTCGGGGTTCTGCGCTATCGCCTCGTGGAGCGGCGCGATGCCCTCGCAGGGCCGCCCGAGCTTCTCGAGCGTGTCGGCGAGCTGCCAGCGCACCCTGCACGTGGGACACAAGAGCTGCACCTGCTGGAAGTCGGCCAGCGCCTTGTCGTGCTCGCCCTTGAGCGAGTACGCGTTGCCGCGCCACCACCAGAAATCGCGATCGTAGCGATCGCTCTCGATGAGCTTGGTGGCCTCGACGATGGCGCCGTCGTACTCCGACAGACGCTTGTGGGCCTCGTAGGTGAGCCAGCGGGCGCGCGGCAGGTCACCGCACTTGGCGAAGAAGGCGTCGGCGCGCGTGAGCGTGCCCCGGTAGTCGCCGGCGCCCACCATGGTGTCGAGGAGCTGCACCAAGCGACCTTTGTCGCAGGGCTCGCGCTCGAGCGCCTGGGCCAGGCCCTTCACCTTCGCGAGGCTGGCGCCATAGTCGTAGCTGAGCCATGGCGCCCAGGGCAGCGCGCCGCACGTCGACGTGAAGGCTGCAGTGACCTTGTCGACGCCGGCGCGATCGCCCGCCTCGCTCATGAGCTCGAGCAGCGCCACCAGGGCGTCTTGGCTGCACGGCTGCTTGTCGAGCTCACCCCGCAAGCGCTTCACTTCCCATTCCTTGACGCCGTAGTCGAAGCTCGGCTCCGCCGTGGCCGCGAATGCGACCACGGTGGCGATGACTGCGGCAGCGAGCGCCGACGAGCCGAGCACCTTCCACGTCGTGGATCGCCGGCGCGCCGCCGCTTGCTTGAGCGCGCATGCGTGGCACGAGACCTCCACCGTTTGGGTGGAGGTGCACGCCGAGCAGATGGGCGTGGCGCAGGAAAAGCACATGGCCTCGGCGGGCCGATCCGGATGGGTGGCGCACGGCGTCATGCGCGAACGGTGCGGGCCCTTGCGAGCATGGTCAACGGGGCGCGCGTCACACGAGCGCCCGGCACGCCGAGGCTTGGAGGGCTGCTTCTCGGCCGCGCACCGACTACTCGTCGACGACGGCCATGAACATATCGGCGAGCTCGGCGTGCCCCGTGGGGTTCGGGTGGATGCACGTGAGATCGAACCAGCGCTCGGTGTCGGCGCCACGGTAGCAGCCGTTGTCCGGATCGTCGTGGTGGAAGCCGTGGCCGCAGAAGGACTCGAGCACGAACACCAGGTCGCTCTGCGTCTCGACGGCGATGGCCATGTACTGCTCCATCATCCACACCACCAGATCGGCCAGGGCGCGGGGGTCTTGCCACGGGCGATCGAAGCCCGCGGCGCCGGCGGCCGGGCAGCTCGCGACGTCGCCGGTGGCGTCGGTGAACTCGAAGTTGTTGGTGAACACCACCTGCACGCCGCCAGGAAACAGCGCGGGATCCTTCAAGTGCGCCACCGCGTCGCGCAGCTTCTGCACGATAGCGGCGACGTTGGCCGTCACTTCCGCCACGGGCATCCCCTCTGCGCCGTCCTTGGTGAACGCAGCGATGTCGTTGCCGCCCATGGTCATCACCACCAGCGTCTTCTTGCCGCGCTCGTCTTCGGGGAAACAGTCGAGGATCTGCGAGCCGTCCTCCACCAGGTCATCGGTGCGCGCGCCCCACTTGGCACAGCTCCAGAAGTCACCCGACTGTTTGACGAGCGCGGTGCCGGCGAGCGCGTTCCACGAGCGCCACAGCGCACCCGGCGCCTCGAGGCCGAAGCGCTCGGCCAAGCGATCGGCGAGCAGGCCGCGGTAGGTCTCGCTCGAGCTGTTGGGCGGCGTGCCCACGGTGACCGAGTCGCCGAGGAACACCACGCGCTCGATGCCTTCGATCTCTTGGTGGTCGGTGCCCGCGCAATGCGTGCCGATCACGGGAGCGAAGGGCGTGTAGTCGGGCGATGCGCCGGTGTCGCTCTGAATGCCCGCGAAGCACTCATCGAAGCTTGGATGGACATCAACCTGCGTGATGGGGTCCGCGTCGACGGGCACGAGCGGCAGCGCCGCGCTGCCGCGCGCGCGCCAGTCGCTCAGCTCCTCCGATGGGTGCTGCTGGTCCGCTGGCGCCGGCGCCGCGGGCGAGGTGGGCGTCGCGGTGGGGCGCGGCGGCTCCGCGCGACACGCGATCAGGAGGGCCGCCTGCAGGGCCATCAGCATCAGCAGCGAGTGGTGGCGGGGAGCGCGCATAACCGTCACGCTTGACTGTATTCCGGAAAAGGTCAAGCGCCCCTGACGTCGCTGGGGCGCACCTGGAAACGAGCAGCGCGCCACCGGTACCCGGGCGCAGGCCCTGCGCGTCGTCGTCATCGCCGCGGCGGGTCGCGCTCGCGCGCGCCGCTACGGCGCGATGGTCGCGCACACCGCTTCGGCGAGGGCGCGCGACGCCGCGGCCGTGTGCTCGCACAAGCCGCGCGACACCTCGACTTGCAGGGCGTCGACGACGGGGCCAGCGGGCCCCGTCAGGCGCGCGTAGCGGTGCACGAGGTAGCGGCCGTTGAACAGCTCGTCGCTGGCCGCGTCCACGGCCACCGGATATACGGCCGCGGCCGCATCGATCGACGCCATGGAAGCAAGCAGCTGCGCGCGCAGGCCGTCGACGCCGAAGATCTCGGCGAGCGTCTCGTCGGCGGCGGCGCGGTGCGGCAGCGTGCGGCCGAAGGGAAGGCCGGCGCCGAGCACGAGCGCCGGCGGCGGCGCGGCGGCACGGCTGCTGTAGGTGTGCAGGTCCAGCACCAGCGCTCGCTCGTCGCTGTCGGCGATGGCGGCGGCCACCTGCTCCTCGACGGCGGCGTGAAAGGCCTCCCAATGCGCGAGCGCCGCCGGGTCGTCGAACGCGCATGCCGCGCCGCTGCCATCAACGGCGTCGCGGTTGGGATCGATGACGGAGCGGCGCACCTCCGTGAGCACGAGCGAGGGGCGCTCGCCGAGGCATGCCGCCAGCTCCTCGACGAAGGCCAGCACCAGGTCGCGCGAGAAGCCGTCGGGACCACCGGCCACGCACGGACCGCTCTCGCACAGTGCGTCGAGCTCGTCGGGGCACGCCCGCTCGGCGACCTCGTGCACCACGTCGGTGCCGGGGTCGCAGCCTGGTGGCCGCTCGCTGCCCGAGTGGGTTGCGGTGACGACGATGGGTGCGGTGCCGCGCTCGACGCGCAACCACTGCGAGGGATCGACGGGGCAGGACGGGCGGTAGGTGGGCGGCGGCCCATCGACGGGACGCTGCGGTGCGGCGGGTGGAGCGGCCCCAGACGCCGTTTGCTGGCAGGAAGCGAGCAGCATGTGCCCGATGATGAGCGCCGTGCTCGATGCAGGAGAGGTACGCCCCACGATCGCGAGCGTAGCCCGGCGACGCGAGTGCGGGCGCTGGCGGCGGTGCAGCGCTGGCGACGCGCTCGCGCCACCAGCGCCGGCGGGCCCGTGCGCGGGGCCTGTCGTCAGCGGCCCGAGGTGGGGCAGTGCAGGGGCAGCTCGTCGAGGCGCTCGATGACGCTCTCGCCGCCCTTGCCGATGGAGCACTCCCACACGCGCGACTCACCGTCGTTCACCGACAGCTCGCACAAGTTGATCGGGCCGTTGTAGCCGACGGAGCTGGTGGTGCTGAAGTAGCACTGCGCGAAGCGCTGGCCGTCGACGGAGCAGCCGGGGTCGCTCTCGTCGATGCTGACCGGGACGATGCCGACGACCTTCACGACTTCACCGGCGCCCCCCACCGTCTCGACCGCTTGCTCGGTCACGAAGACATTACCGGTGTCGGACACCGGCGCACCGCACGCGAGCGGAGCAAGAGCGACGAGCACAGCGACCAGGGAACAGGAACGGCGCATGCGACCTCCGGGTGATTGGCTGATCCTGCGCGCGCCACCGAGCGACGTCAAAGTTGTCTCGTACTTGTCAGCCGCATGGGAACGAGGCCCACGCCGAGCGCGCGCCTGACAATGCACGCATCCGCCTGACGCCCGAGGTGCCCTGTGCCCTGTGCCCTGTGCCCTGTGCCCTGTGCCCTGTGCCCTGTGCCCTGTGCCCTGTGCCCTGTGCCCTGTGCCCTGTGCCCTGTGCCCTGTGCCCTGTGCCCTGTGCCCTGTGCC
>JADZDP010000238.1 GCA_020850995.1 Deltaproteobacteria bacterium | reverse complement strand
TCCCGTCGCGTGCATCGCGCCAGGCGGGCGATCACTTCGTTGCTGCGGGCCGACCATCCGTCGAGGATGGCCGGCTCCTCGCGCCTTGTGCTCGCCCGCCTGGCGCGCGCCCGCTCGGTCCGGGGTAGTGAAACGAACTCTAGCGGCGCAGCGACGTGGCGCCGATGCGACGCATGCCCTCGTCGCCACCAGTGCGATCGAGCACGGCGAGCCCCTCGACGATGCGGCGGTAGAGCTCGACGTGATCGACGTGCGGCGAGCTGGTCAGGCCGATCTCGTCGATGTGATCGGCGGCGATGCAGCCGAGGAAGGTCGCCCAGCGCATGCTCGCGGTGGGTACCATGCCATCGTTGGTGCCGGCGCCGTCGGCGGCGAGCTTGATGATCGCCCACAGCGGCCACACGCTGCCCGCGGCCACCGCGTCCTTTGGTGGCGGCCAGGCGCCCCCGTTGCACGCGCCGTCTTCGTCTCGCTCCGCGAGGCCCGCGATAGAGAAGCCGCGCACGCGCGGGTCGCCGCGCATGCGCGCGTCGAGCGCGCGCGCGCCCGCGGTCGAGAGGGTGCGCAGCGACCCGCCGATGTCCGGATCGCCCAAGTGCCCGCCCGCGCCGGCGGTGAGCTGATGGCCGAGCAGCGAGAACGCCACCTCGAGCGGGAGGCGCGGCACCCGCGCCGCAACGTCGGCTAGCTCGGTGCCACGGTGCGGCGTCGACACCGTGACGATGCTCGCCACACGGTCGCCGTAGCCGAGCACGTCGACGATGTAGCGCGCGTCGATGCCCCCCTGCGAGTGTGCCACCAGGTGGACCTTGGCGGCGCCGGTGCGGCGCAGGATCGCGTCGATGGCGCGCGCCAACACCGGCGCTCGTTGTTCGACCGCGCCAAAGGGCGGCAGCGCGGGATCGAAGACCACGACGCCGTCCTTGGAAAGCGTGTCACGCACGCCGTGGAAGTACGCGCCCACCGCGCCGAGCTCGTGCCAGCCCGAGAACCCATGCACCAGCACGACGGGGTGCGCGGGTGGTGGCACCGCGGCACGTTTCGTCGGCGCCGTGGCACACGCGCCGCACGTGAGCATGGCCGTGCACGCCCAGGCTCGGGCCGCGGCGCGCATCCCGCGGCTCATAGCGCAGGGTCCGGTGGCTCGCGCCGTAGCGAGAACACGGCCATCAGGAGCGCGAGCACGGCGACCGCCGCCATCACGAGCCAGGTACCACGCGGTCCCACGCGATCGAGCGCGTTGCCCACGATGAGCGAGCCGAGCACGCCGCCCACGCCGAAGGCCGACGAGCCGATGGCGCCCTGCGCGGCCTGGCGCAGCTCGGGCGGCGCGCGCGTGGCGATCATGTCGACGAGGGTGGCGAAGAAGAGCCCGAAGGTGATGCCGTGCAACGCGTGCAGCGCGACGAACACGAGGGGCGAGCTCGTCATCGCCAGCGCCCCCCAGCGCGCGGCCGCGAGCGCGGCCACGCCGATCATCAGCGAGCGTCCGCGGAAGCGGCCGAGCGCGACCCACGAGGAGCGCAGCACGACGGTCTCGACGACGATGGCGCCGAAGAGCGAGGCGCCGATGGCCCACTCCGGCATGCCGGCATCGAGCGCGAGCGGCGCGAGGAACGCGGAGTAACCGACATGACTGCACCACAGCAGCGTTGCGGTCAGGAAGAGCCCGATCATGTCGCGCGATGCGAAGTGTCGCAGCAGCACTCGGGTGTCGCCGAGGCGCGGTCGCGAAAGCGGCGGCAACGCGAGCGCCACGAACGCTGCGATGACCAGCAACGCCGCGGCCAGGGGGAACACACGCTGGGGCAAGGGATCGAGCCACTGGCGATCGATGAGCATGGCGGCGGCGAAGGAGCTGACGCCGAAGCCGACGGTGCCGACGGCGCGCCACGAGCCGAAGCGCTCCCGGCGATCGCCGAGCGCGGTGATGGTCAGGCCATCGAGGAGGCTGCCGGCGGGCCCTGCGAGCAAGCCAACCAAGCCGAAGATCAGCACGGCCGCGGGCACCGTCGTGGCGAACGACAGCGCCAGCAGGAGCACGGCGCCGCAGGCCAAGGAGGCCGCGGCGAAGGGACGCGCGTCGCCGCGGCGGTCGGCCAGCGTGCCCCACAGCGCCGGGCCCAAGATCCCTAGGGCGCTGCGTGCGGCCCACATGAGCCCCACGGCCGACATGGAGAAGCCCACGCGTTGCATGGCCATCGACGTGAAGGGGAGTTGCAGGCCCGCCGACGCGAAGGTCGCGGCGTAGGCCACGGCGAGCAGGGGCAGGGCGCGCGGGCGGGCCATGCCTTCCCATTTCGTTCGCAGCGCGCCCGCGCAAGGGCCTCGCCGCCACTGCCGTCGTCGTTGCGCCTGGCGCCGCGCCGCCCCGCTGACGGCGCTCGACGCTGGCCACGCCGCGCTGCTAGGGTCGGATCGTGCCCGAGCCCGCCAAAGAACTGTTCGCCAAGGGGGACGCCGCGTTCAAGCGCGGCCAATGGCGTGCCGCGCTGCGCGCGTTCGGCGGCGTGGTGCGCGCGACGCCCGGCAACCTGCGCGCGCGGCTCCGCGTGGCCGACGCGTTGCTCAACACCGGGCGCCGCGACCTCGCCGTCGAGGTGTACAAGGCCATCGCCGAGCACGCCCTGCGGTCGGGCCAGCCGCTCATCGCGTTGGTGGCGACCAAGATGGTGTTGCTGCTCGAGCCCGACCACGAAGACGGCCTGGTGGCGTTGGCGGAGCTCTATGGGCGCGGCAGCGCGCGCGTCGATGCGCTGCTCGACCCGCCGGTCACGGCCGCGCTCGGGGACGAGCCGGCCGCCGCCCTCACCGAGGACGACGACGCACTGCCGGCGGCCGCGGCGCGCGCAGCGGGAGACGTCACGGGGGTCCCCGACGCCGCCGGTGTCCCGAGCATCCCGCTGCTGTCGCGCCTCGACGAAGAGGCGTTTCTGGCGGTGCTCGGCAAGCTCCACCTGCGGCGCTTCGCCGACGACGAGGTGATCATCCGCGAGGGCGAACGCGGCGAGAGCTTCTTTTTGATCGCCGACGGCGAAGTGCTGGTCAAGCGCGACATCGATGACGAGGACGGCGGCGTCACGCTCGCGCACCTGCACCGCGGCAGCGTGTTCGGCGAGCTGGCGCTCATCTCCGACGAGCCGCGCCAGGCCAGCGTGGTCGCCCGCGGCGACGTGGACGTCCTCGAGCTGCGCCGCAGCGACCTGGTGGTCGCGTCCGCCAGCACTGCTGGTGTCAGCGGCGCGCTCAAGGAGTTCACGCGCGAGCGCTTCTTGCGCAACCTGACGGCGACCCACGCGTTTTTCTCGGGGCTGACGCGAGAGGAGCGCCACACGGTGATGGAGAGCTTCCGCATCGTGACCTTCCCCGGTGGGCACGAGCTCATCCGCGAAGGCCAGCTCGGTCCCGGGCTCTTCCTCTTGCTCGGAGGCTCGGCCAGCGTCTCGAAGGCGAGCGCCGGCGAGCGCATCCACCTCGCGACGCTGCGCGGCGCTGACGTTTGCGGCGAGATGTCGCTCGTGGGCGACCAACCCACGCAGGCGTGGGTCACCGCAGACGAAGACCTCGAAGCGTTGTTCCTCGCGCGCGAGGACTTCAAGGCGATCGTGCGCCAGCACCCCGAGCTGATGAAGTACCTCGCTGGCCTCACTGACGAGCGTCTCCGACAAAACCGCGCGATCATGAACGCGCGCGGCCTGCTGGAAGACGATGAGCACGTCATGATCTGACGTGGCTCGATGCCGAACGCGCTCTCGTACCTTGCGCTCGGTCTCTCGATCCCCGTCGGGATCGCGCTGTTCATGGTGTTGCGCAACACCACGGCTGTCATCGTGGTTGTGCTCTCGTTCGCCATGTTCCTGCCCGAGGTGGTCACGCTCGACGCGCCCGGCGTGCCGGGGTTCGGCAAGTACGAGGCAGCGTCCATCGCATGCGTGCTCGGCATGCTGCTAAAGGGGCGGCGTCGGCTGCGCGCGGCCCGACCCCTTCGAGGCCCGGAGGCGCTCACCCTCGCGCTGTTCGTCTGCGCCATCATCACCGTGGTCACCAATCGCGATCCGCTCAGCTTCGGTCTGCTGCACCTGCCTGGGCTGACGTCGAACGACGTCGTGAGCATGATCTACCGCGACCTCCTCTGGTACACGGTGCCGTTCCTCATCGGGCGAACGGTGATCACGAACGCACAGGAGCTGCGCCAGCTGTTGGTGTCTGTGGCGGTTGCCGGTGTCGTCTACACGCCGTTCTTGTTCATCGAGCTCCAAATGTCGCCGCAGCTCCACCGGTGGATCTACGGCTTTCATCAGCACTCATTCCTTCAGGCGGCGCGCGGCGGCGGCTACCGGCCCACGGTCTTCCTGTCGCACGGCCTCGCGGTTGGTCTTTTCATGGCCTGGTCGGTGGTCGCGGCCGCTGCGCTCGCTCGGGCCCGGCGCACGTTCCCCGGCGTGCCGCCCGCGGTCGTCGCGGCGTACGACTGGGGTTTCCTCGCTGCCTGCAAGAGCCTGGGCGCGTTCCTGTTTGGCACCGCGTCGAGCGCCATCCTGCTGCTCGCGCCGCCGCGCTTCATCGCCCGCGTCGCGCTGGTCGCTGCCATCGCGGTGCTGGCCTATCCGGCGTGTCGCAACTACCAGCTCTTTCCGGTCGACGGAGCGCTCGCCGTTGCGCGCGCAGTCAGCCACGAGCGTGCCCAGTCGCTCGCCTTCCGGCTCGAAATGGAGGATCTCATCACGCAACGCGCCGATGAGCGCCCCTGGTTCGGCTGGGGCGGCTGGGGCCGCAACCAGGTGTACGACGTCGAGGCCGGGCGATCGGTTTCGGTGAGTGACGGTTTCTGGGTCATCGTCATCAGCGCGCGGGGCATGATCGGCTACGCGTTCACCTTTGCGCTGCTCGTGTGGCCGCTCTTTGGGCTGCGCAGGAACCTCCGCAGGATCGAGGAGCCAGCGGAGCGAACGATGCTGCTCGGCCTCGCCATGATGGTGACCATCGGCGTGCTCGACCTCATCCCGAATGGCCTGTTCACCCCGCTGGTCGTGTTCTTTGGCGGAGCTCTGCACGGCGCTGGCCGCGGATTGGCCGCGGGCGAGCCCGCGGCGTGAGGCGGCGCGGCGGCAGTGGTGCCCGAGCCGGGAGCGGGACTATCGTCGCTCCCGTTGGCGCCTTGGAGGAGTGATGAAGGGTATCGTGTTGGCTGGTGGCAGTGGGACGCGCCTGCATCCCATCACCATGGCGGTCTCGAAGCAGCTCTGTCCCATCTATGACAAGCCGATGATCTACTTCCCGCTGGCCATCCAGATGCTGGCGGGCATCCGGGAGATCCTGATCATCTCGACGCCGCACGACCTCCCGCAGTTCAAGCGCTTGCTGGGGACGGGCACCGAGCTCGGCCTGGCGTTTAGCTACGCCGAGCAGCCGCAGCCAAACGGGCTGGCCGAGGCGTTCATCATCGGCCGCGACTTCGTCGGCGACGAGAGCGTCTGCCTCATCCTCGGCGACAACATCTTCCACGGTCACGGGCTCGCCACGGTGCTGCAGCGCGAGGTGCAGCAGCTCAACGGGTGCGCGTTGTTCGGCTACCGCGTCAAGGACGCGCGCCGCTACGGTGTGGCGGAGCTCTCGGCGGATGGGCGCTTGGTCGGCATCGAGGAGAAACCCAAGGATCCCAAGTCGGACCTAGCCATCACCGGCCTCTACATGTTCGACAACGAGGTCGTGGACGTCGCAGCCAAGCTCGCGCCCTCTCCGCGCGGCGAGCTCGAGATCACCGACGTCAACAACCACTACGTGCGCCGCGGGCGCGCCAAGCTCGTCACGCTCGGCCGCGGCACCGCCTGGCTCGATACCGGGACGCATGACAGCCTGATGGAGGCGAGCCAGTTCGTGCAGGTGCTTGAGCACCGCACCGGCATCCAGATCGCGTGCCTCGAGGAGATCGCCTGGCGCATGGGTTACATCGACGACGATCAGCTCGCGACTGTCGGTAAGCGACTCGCCAAGTCCGGCTACGGCGAGTACATCCTCTCGCTCCTCCAGAAGCACTGATGGACGTCGTCGAGCTCCCGCTACAGGGCCTCAAGATGGTGCGACCGCGCGTGTTCGCGGACGATCGCGGCTTTTTTGTCGAGGTCTGGCGCCGGGATTTGCTCGAGCAGGCGGGGATCAGCACCGAGTTCGTGCAAGACAACCACTCGCGGTCGGTCATGCACACGGTGCGCGGACTCCACTTCCAGCGCGCCAGCGCGCGCGGCCCCGGGCAGGCCAAGCTGGTGCGCGTCGCGAGGGGGCGCGTGTTCGATGTCGCGGTTGACGTGCGCGCGGGCTCCCCTACGTTCGGTCGCTGGCACGGCGCCGTGCTCGACGACGTTGACCATCACGCGCTCTACATCCCGGTGGGTTTCGCGCACGGCTTCTGTGTGCTCTCGGACGTCGCCGACGTCTGCTACAAGGTGAGCGCCGTGTACGACGCCCAGACCGAGGCGGGCTTCGCCTTTGATGATCCAAACGTGGGTGTCGAATGGCCCGTCCGGCGCGCCCACGCACAGCTGTCAAAGCGTGACATCGATGCGCCGCCATTTCGCGCGCTGTTTCCGGAGGGGACGTGAGCGACGTCGACACACCAGCCCACGCGGCCACCGCGCAGCAGGTCCTGGCGGCGCCCCGAGCGCCGCGCTGCCTCCTCGTCACCGGCGGCGCCGGCTTCATCGGCAGCTCGTTCGTGCGCACGCGCCTCGGGGATCCAGCGTGCGCGGCGCGCATCGTCAACCTCGATCTGCTCACCTATGCCGGCAACCTCGAGAACCTCGCGGGCTCCGTCGAGGAGGCCGAGCGCGCCGGCCGCTACACTTTCGTGCGCGGCGACATTCGCGACCAGGCGCTGGTGGAGCGATTGATCGAGCAGCACGGCGTCGACTGCGTCGTGCACTTCGCGGCCGAGAGCCACGTCGATCGCAGCATCCACGGACCACGCGACTTCATCGAGACCAACGTGCTCGGGACCTTCGCCATCCTCGAGGCGATCCGCTCACGGCGCGCCACGGGCCACGACGTCCACCTGCACCATGTCTCCACCGACGAGGTGTTCGGCTCGCTCGGCGCCACGGGGTTCTTCGTGGAGACCACGGCGTACGACCCGCGCTCGCCGTACTCCGCATCCAAGGCGGCGTCGGATCACCTGGTGCGCGCGTACGCGCACACCTATGGCCTGTCGACGACCTTGTCGAACTGCTCGAACAACTACGGCCCCTACCAATTCCCCGAGAAGCTCATCCCGCTGATGATCGCCAATTGCCTCGAAGGGAAGGCGCTGCCGGTGTACGGCGATGGCCAGAACGTGCGCGACTGGCTCTACGTCGACGACCACGCCGAGGCAGTGTGGTTGGTCGTGACGCGCGCCGCGCCGGGCACGAGCTGGAACGTGGGGGGCCGCAACGAGATGAAGAACCTCGACCTGCTGCACGAGCTCATTGCCGTGGTCGCGCGGCAGGCAGGCAAGGACCCGGCGGCGCTGCACGGGCTCATCACCTTCGTCAAGGATCGCCCCGGCCACGATCGCCGCTACGCTATCGATTGCGGCAAGATCGAGCGGCTGCTCGGCTGGGCCCCGCGGCACGACTTCGCCGGGGGGCTCGAGGAAACGGTGCGCTGGACGCTGGCCAACCGCGCCTGGATCGATCGCGTGCGTTCAGGCGCGTACCGCGAGTGGATCGACAGGAACTACGCCACGCGCTGAAACGAGCTCTACAGTACGCAACGCGCGTAGACCGCCGTGACGTAGCCCGTGACCTGCCCATCGGTGACGCGATACCAGGTGGCGTTCCCCTCCACGGCCTCACCGCTGACGGTCTCCAGGCGATCGGCGATGTCGCCGTCCTCGAGGCGGCCGATGGCGGCGCGGCTGGTGTTGGCCGCGGGGCGCACGTTGAGGTAGCTGCCGGTGCCATGGACCTGTACCCGTGGGCACTCGTCCACCGGCGGCGGGCTGTCGTCGACCGGCGTGGCGCGCAGGGCGTCGAACGCCAGGTCTCGGTCGAGGGAGCCGGCCTCGCCGGTGTTGTCGTTGAGGCGCACCTTCTGGCCCGCGCCCGCGCGCAGGCGATAGGCGCCGATCGACATCCAGCCCGACGACGAGGCTTGGTTGATGGTGGCGTCAGTGGAGCCGTCGGCGTGCGTGATGCGGTAGCGCGCCTGTCGCGAGGTGGGGCGGCTCGCGTCGATCCACACCTCGAGCTCGAAGGTCCCTTCCTGCGCGACCTTGAGCGTCCACTCCCCGTAGTTCTCCGTGGTCGATGACGCCGTGGTGCCAGTGGTGATCAGATCCCCGTTGTGGCCCGCGCCAGACACCCGCTTCAGCCAACGGGGGTCGCCGCCCGCGACGAAGCACGGGTCGCCGTCGTCGATGGTGCCGCCGGCGGCGCCGAGCTCGGCGCAGGACTCGTTGGCTGGCGGCGGCGGCGGCGGCGGCGGTGGCTGCGGCACGCCCTCGACCGTGAGCGCCAACAGCTCGTTCATGGTGCCGTTGAACAGGTTCATGTCGACGTTGCCGGAGACGCCGCGCACGCGACCCGACGAGCTGTGCTGGTGGAAGGTCCAGCTCGTCCAGGTGGGCGGCACGTACGGGCACGAGGTGCCGTAGTGCGCGATCCACAGCGCGTGATCATCGAAGTCGGCGCCGCCCACCTGGTCGCGCCAGAAGTAGGGCCCGGTATAGACGATGGGCCGCACGCCCAGCGCTGCCTCCACGTGATCGAGCCACTGGCCAACCTTGCGCCGAATGGTGGAGGCGCTCTGGCCGTCCTTGCTCTCCACGTCGATGACCGGCGGCAAGTCGCCGGGCTCGAGCTGCCCCACCTTCTCGATGAGCAGCTCCGCCTGGGCGATGGGATCCTGGTTGCTGCGGAAGAACTGGTAGGCACCGCGCAAGACGCCGTTATCCTTTGCTCCGGCCCAGTTGCGCTCGAACTTGGTGTCGACGTGGGTCAGGCCGTCGGACACACGGATGAACGCGAACTCCACGCCGTCGTCGGCAACGCGCGCCCAGTCGACGTCCGACTGCCAATAGCTGACGTCGATGCCCTTGACGGTGGAGCCGGCGGCACAGGTGTGGGTGAAGGCCTTCTCGGTCTCCGACGCAAGCGCGCCCGCGCCCATGACGGCACCCTCGTCCTCTACCTCGTTCGCACAACCCTGACTCAGCGCGGCAAGGGTGAGCGCGGCGAGGGTGGGGAGCTGCAGTTGACGCATGGGGACCTCTTGGCGATCGGTGGGAGGAGCCTACGGAAACCGCGCGGGTGTGCCTCGGTCACGGGGCTGTGCGACCGTGTCGCTGGGGTCCTCCGGTTGACGGATGCGGCCAGGGGAAGCCGTGGGAGCGCCCGCGGACGCCTGGGGCCGAGCGCGCGAGCGCACCGCGCCGGTGCCCCACATCGCGCGTCAAATCGCGGCGCCGGTGCTCCGGGGAACGCGCCGCGGGCGGCGCTCGTTGCCCTGGCATCGTGGTGCCGTCCGCCCGACCAAGACAACGACCTGCTGGCGCTCGGGCCGTCGCCGAGCCGGGGCCGCGCGCGGCTCGCCCAAGGAGCTGCGGCAGCGGCAGGCGGGGTGTCCAACGGTTTCCGATCCGCCCCCTAGCTGCTAGACCTCGTGCATGACGCGCCGCCGCGCGCCCGACGCGAACGAAGGGGCATCCCCAGCCACGGGGTCGAGCAGTCCGCCACCGGTCATCGAGGCGACCCTCGAGCCCGACGACGACACGCCGTCGACCGAGCGCACGCAGACCGGCGCGTCGCGCTCCGCGCGCAGCGACACCGTGGTAATGCGCGCCGCCACCGGAGAGCAGCGCAGCGACGAGCAGGGTGGCCGCTACATGCTGATGCGGCCCGACCGCATCCCCGCATCGAGCCTGCTGGTGTGCATGGGCGCCAACGTGGGTCACCGCTACTCGCTCGCCGAGCCCGAGGCCGTTATTGGGCGGAGCAGCCGCTGCGACATCCAACTCAACGACGACAGGGTCTCGAGCCGCCATGCCGAGCTGGTGCGGCGGGGCACGCGCTATCGCATCTACGACCTCGGGTCGGCAAACGGCACCTTGGTGAACGCCCAGCGCGTCGACGAGATCGACCTGCGCGATGGCGACCTGATCCAGGTCGGGTTCACGGTGTTCCGCTACATCAGCGGTGACGCCATCGACCTCGCCCGTAACGCGGGTCCGCCCGCCGCGGTCCCACCGGCCGCTCCGCCACAACAAGCGGCCTCGGCCGGCGCTGCGGTAGCCACCGACACCGTGACCCAAGCTCCCGCGGCGCGCGCCCGGCGCGACGACGAGGAGATGTCGTTCGCCGACATGGTGCAGCAGCTGCGCCGGCTCATCGAGTTCTTTTGGCCCTTCCGCTGGGTCATCGTGGGGCTCGGCCTGCTGGGGTTCATCGGGGGTGGCATCAGCGTGCTGCCGTTCCCGCCGGCGGTGCGCGCGGTCTTCGACGTGCGCTTGCACTCCAAGGCGAGCAACAACCCGCTTGAACGCTTCGACTCAGCCAACATCGAGTTCTTCCGGTCTGCCGGGACCACCTTCCGCTCCACGACCTTGATCGAGAAGACCCTGACGGACCTCGGCACGGCCAGCGTGAACCCCGGGCAGCTCCAAGCGGTGCAGCTGCAGCTGTCGTTCGACAACACCGGCGGCGACCAGAACTCGCAGACCTACGCCGGCTCCTATCAGAGCGCCACGCCGGAGCAGAGCCTCGCCTTCCTCGAGAAGCACGTCGACAACTACCTGCAGGGCGAGATCGAGAAGACGCTCAAGATCATCGGATCACAGGTTGATTTCCTCTCTGGGCAGCTCGGCTCGACGGAGAAGGACCTGAAGGAGACCGAGGCACGACTGCTCGAGTTCAAGCGCAAGAACATCGACGGGCTGCCCGATCAAGCGAGGCAGTACTACGACTACCTCTTCGAGCTACAGCGCCGCGAGAGCGACCTGGCGGCGTCTATCAATCGCCTGGAGGCCGAGGCGTACGTCGATCAGCAGCGCCTGTCGACGGAGACGCCGCTGGTGGAGAGTCGCGTCTTGGCGACGCGCCCCTACCAGCAGGCGATCGTCGAGGTGAACCAGCGGCTCGCGCAGGCGCGTGCCAGCGGGCTCGGTGACGACCACCCCGACGTGCGCGAGCTCAAGGCGAAGCTGGAGGAGCTCAGGCGCCTGGCCACGGAGGCCGAGCGCACCACCGATGACACCGAGATCGAGCGCTCGCGCAACCCCGTGTACGAGTCGGCGCTCGATCGCCTCAGCCGTCTGCGAGCGTCGGCCGCAGCCACGCGCAGCGAGCGCGCGCGCCTCGCGCAGGATCAGGTGCGGGTCAAGGCCATCGTGGAGAAGCTGCCGCAGCTCGAGGCCCAGTACGCAGACCTGACCCGCAGCTACGACGCCACCAAGGAGCTGCACACGCGCATCTTCGATCAGCTCAAGACCGCAGAGCTGCAGTACGCGCTCGAGAAGGCAAGCGCGTCGGCGCGCTACGAGATCATCACCCCACCACGACTCGAGGCGAGCTCGCTCATGCGCGTCGTCGTCAAGCGTGCGGGCAGCCTGTTGATTGCCGGCATCTTGTTCGGCGTGTTCATCGCTGTCGCCGCGCAGGCCCGCCGGCTGCTGGCGCAGCTCGCACCCGCGCGCTGACGCAGGGCGCGCGCGAGACGTGGCCCCGGCCGGATTCGAACCGACGACCTGCACCGTGTAAAGATGCCACTCTACCGCTGAGTTACGGGGCCAGCGTCGACCTCCATAGCATGGCCGCGCTAGAAGGTCCCGTGTACTGTCTCTTGACCGCGTTGGTGATGACGCAGAACCCCGCGCTCGACGAGGAGCGGCGCGCGGCGCGCGACACCGCGCTGCGCTCCAACGATCCACTGTCGGCGCTGGGATCGCTGGCGCGCGCGCTCGAGCTCGCCGAGCACGAGGCCGCGCCCAATGCCCCCGGTGCGCTGCTCGAGCTCGTGGCGCGCGACGCGCGTGCGCCCTTGGCGAAGGACGAGGCGAGCTACCGCCTGTTGGAGCGCGCGGTGCGCGCGGGGGACCTCGTCGAGGCACGGCGGCTGGCAGCTCGCCTGGGGTTCGTCAGCACGGCGCGGGTCATCGGCCCCTTCCCGAACGTCGGCGGGGCGGCGTTCGGCACGCCGCACCCGGTGAGCGATCTCGCGTCGACGGCGCGGGTGCCGGGCATCGATCGCGACGTCGGCTGGCAGACGGTGCACGCCGATCCGCTGGGCGAGCTCGACTTGGTGCCGGCGCTGACGCCGACGCGCGAGACCCGCGCGCTCTACGTGGTGGTCGTTCGCGCGCGCGTCACGCAGGCCGCCGCACTGCGCGTGGGATCGAGTGGTCAGGTGCGCGCGCAGCTCAACGGCGTCGAGGTCGTGCGCGCCGACGTCGATCGCCCGCTCCGCTTCGACCAGAGCGCCGCGGGTGTGCGGCTCGAAGCGGGCGACAACCTGCTCGTGGTCGAGGCCGGCTTCCTGGGCAACGACGCCAGCGTCATGCTGCGCTTCACGCGGCCCGAGGGCGGCGCGCTCGGGGGGCTGGAGTTCTCGGCGGCGCCCGAGCGCATCCGACGGGCACGCGCGCTCGTCGCCAAACGCAGGCCGGCACCGGCGATCGAGGACCCGGTCGTTCCCGCGGCAGGGCCCGGCGCGAGCGCCACGCGCGTCGTCGCGCTGGCGGCCGGCGCCGCCCTCGAGCGCGTCCGCGCCGCCGGCGATCGGCGCAGCCGCCCGCGCGCGCTCGAGCGGTGGCTCGGGGAGCTGGTGGAGCTGCAAGACCAAGCGGGCGCGTCCGCGTCGGCGCGCGCGTCCGCACGGGTCGCGCTCGCCGAGCCCGTGTGCGAGCGCGATCGCAACGCCTGCCGCGCGATCATCGAGGAGGCGTTGGCCATCGACCCCACCTCGGTGGAGGCGTTGCTGGCGTTATCGTCTGCGCGGGAAGCGGCGGACGACCTCGAGGAGGCGCGCGCGCTGCTGGCGCGCGCGCGCGCGGCGGCGCCTACCGACGACGTGGTCATCAACCGCGAGCTGCGCCTGGCGCGTGGCCCCGAGGCGCTCGGCAGCGCCATCGAGGCGCTGCGCCGCGCGGAGGCGGTGCCGTCGGAGAAGAACCTCGCCCTCGCCGCCGACGTCGCCGAGCAGGGCGGCGACAACGCGCGCGCGCTGCGCCTCGCCGTTCGCGCGCGCGATGCAGGCCGCGTGGCGCGCCTTCGTGTGGACGCGGCGTGGATCGACCTGGCGAGCGCAGACGGGCGTGCGCGCGCCCTCGCCGAGCGCGTCGACGTGGCGCGCCAGCTGCTGGCGTTGCGCCCCGGCTCGCACACCATGGCGGAGGCGTTCGCCATGGCGCTGGTCGCGGCCGACCGCAGGGACGACGCCAAGGCGGTCGCGGCCGAGCGCATCGCCAGGTACCCCGAGCGCGCCGAGCCCCTCGAGCTCGCCGCCAAGCTGGCGCTCATCGCCGGCGATCGCGAGCTGGCTCGCGGGCGACTGCGGGCGGCCGCGTCGCTGGTGCCGCAAGACGCCGACCTACGGCGCACCTTGCGCGCGCTCGGCACCGGGGAGGAGCCGCTGGCGACCCGCTACGGCCTCGATGACGAGGCGCTGCGGCGCTTGGCGCGAGAGGCGCCCGACGCCGACGGGGCGCGCATCGGCGCCCACGTGGCCGCGTCGACGGTGGCGATGCGCTTCTTCGAGAACGGCCTCGGTCGCGTGCTGGTGGAGCGCGTCATCCGCATCCACGATCCGCGCAAGGCGGCGGGTCTGCAGAGCTGGAGCTTCCCCTACAGCGAGGGACGCGAGGAGATCGAGGTGCTGGCTGCCGAGCGCATCGCCAGCGACGGTCGCCGCGAACCCGCCTTGCGCGTCACCGACCAGGGTCCTGCCGGCAAGCACGACGGCGTCTACACCGACGTGGCGCACAAGGTCGTCACCTTCCCTCCGCTCGCGGCAGGCGACACGCTGCACTTCGTGCTGCGCAAGGAGTTGGTGGGTCGCCAGAACCTGTTTGGCGACTTCTTCGGCGCCGTGGAGCCCATCGCCGGGACCCTCCCGACCCGCGAGTGGCGCTTGGTTGTCGAGTGCCCGCGCACGCGCGCCCTGGCGTGGGGCGGCAAAGGCGCGCCGCAGCCCAAGGTGCGTGAGGAGATCCTCGAGGGTGACGAGGTGCGGGTCCACGACTTCCGCGTCGCCGCCGTGGCGCCCGTCGAGCCCGAGCCGCTGATGCCCCCCTTCCTCGAGGTCGCCGACTTCGTCTCGGTGTCGAGCTATGCCCGCTGGCAAGAGCTCGGCGCCTGGTACGAGGCCTTGGTGGCGCCGCAGCTCGTGCTCGACGACGCGCTCAAGGCCGTGGCGCGCGAGGTGACCAAGGGCGCGCGCGACGAGCGGGAGCGGGTGCGGCTCTTGTACGAGCACGTGGTGACCTCGACACGCTACGTGGGCATCGAGCTCGGCATCCATGGTTGGAAGCCGTACCCCGTCACCGAGGTCTATCGTCGCAAGTACGGCGACTGCAAAGACAAGGCCTCGCTGCTGGTTGCGCTGCTGCGCGAAGCGGGCATCGCGGCCAACCTCGCGCTCGTGCGCACCGCCAACCTCGGCGACATCGTCGACGAGCCACCGTCGATGCTCCTGTTCAACCATGCCATCGCCTACGTGCCGTCGCTCGATCTCTTCCTCGACGGCACCGCCGAGCAAAGCGGCGCGTTCGAGCTGCCGCCGCTCGACCAGGGCGCGCTCGCGCTGGTGGTCGGCGCGCACGGTGCGGCGCGCGAGAGTCGGCTCACGCGCATCCCGGTGCAACCTGCCGACGCCAACCGCAACCTGTCGGACTACGTGTTGACCTTGCTGCCCGACGGCACCTTGGCGGTGCGCGGCACGGAGCGCTTCCGCGGGCAGGCCAACGCGGGCGAGCGGCGCGACTTCGCCGATGCCGCCAAGCGCAAGGAGACGCTGCAGCGGCATCTCGCGCGCATCCTGCCGGGCGCGCAGGTGACCAAGCTCGAGATCAGTGACCTGGCGCTCGGCGCCGAGGAGCTCGGCTACGCCTTCGAGGCCACGCTGCCACACCGCGCCGTGGTCGAGCCGGACGGCTCACTCACCATGCAGCTCTCGCTCTACCCGCACGACCTCACCGGCAGCTACGCCGATCGCTCCACGCGGAAGACCGACGTGTGGGTCGAGTATCCGTGGCGAACGCGCAACGTGATGCGCTACGTGCTGCCACCGGGCTACGGGATCGCGGACCTTCCGAGCGGCGGCGTGGTGGACGACGCGGCGCTCGCCTTCACGCAGACCATCACGCGTACCGCAGACGGCTTCATCGTCGACGAGGACACCATGGTGCGCGCACGGCGCGTGCCGGTGTCCTTGTTCCCTCGGTTCCGCGCCGCGGCCATCGCGGCCGACGCCTTGATGAAACGGCGGGTGCGCTTGACGCGCGACGCATCGCGGAGCGGACCATGAACGCGCGGCTTTGGCGTAGCACGGTGCTCGCCGCCGCCGCCGCCGCGGCGCTGTGGGGGTGCGTGAGTCAGCGCCACGGCATCTCGCGCGATGCCCTCGAGGCGAGCTTGCGCACGCCGCCGGCGTCGTTGTCGCTACCACCGCACGAGGCGGTGCTCGCCTTGCGCTACCCGGCGCCCGGCAGCGACGGCGCCGACGCAATGCCGTCGCCGTGCCTGGTAGCGTCGTCACAGCGGGCCTTCGATGAGGTCATCGAGCGTTGCGTCGAGGTCATCGAGCAAGATCCAGCCGCGCCACGGGCCTTCGCCGCCGCGCGGGTGCTCGAGCGAACCGCCAGCGGCGTCGTCGAGGCCAGCGCCGTCATCGCCGCGCGCGGGCCCCGATGGCTCGACGACTGTCGTCGTCGCCGTGGCCGATGCGCCGATCTCGCGTGGCTGATCGCCGACGAGCGCCTCGAGCGCGCAACGATCGCGCGCGACGACGCGGGCGTCGTCGCGGCCGTGGCGGCGAGCGGTCGGCTCACGCACGCGAACGTGGAGGGCCCGTTCGCCGTCGACGCGCGCACCGCCTACGCGATGGACGGTAGTGGCACCGAGCTTCCGCGCCACCGGACGGCGTGGCGGGTCACCGAGGCGATGAGCCGCGGCGGCTTCTTCTCGCCCGGTGGGACGGGGATCGGCGGCGTCTACCGCCTGCGCTTCGCCGCGAGCGCGGGCGGGCGGGCGAACCTCATCGTTACTGGCGCGCACGCGCTGCGTGTCCGCGTCGACCGCAAGGTGGTGGTCGAGCGCACGCCCGACCAGCGCACCGGTGATGTGCTGCGCGCGTCGCTCGATCTGACGCCGGGCGAGCACGCGATCGAGCTGTTGGCGCAGTCTCTTGGAGCGAATGATCGGATCTCGTTCGCGCTGCTCGACGACGCCGGCGCCCCAGTGGCCACGGCGTCGACGGGCACCCAGGGTGGCGCCGGTGTCGCTGTGAGCGCGGCGCGCGGCGCGGTGGAAGCGCTCGCGTTGAACGTCGCCTCCGCGACGCTCGATGAGCTGCTGTGGCGCGCGGCCGTGGTGCGCTCGCCGGTGCTCGCGCCCAACCCCGACGAGGCGCAGGTGATCGCGCGCGCGCTGGTCGCGCGCTTCGGGCGCTCACCGGTGGCCTTGGCGACCGCCGCCGAAATTGTCGGCGAGGAGGCCGGTGTGCCCGCGCGCGTCTCCTCGTCGGCGGCGGACGCGCTGTGGGCCCAGGTGCTCGAGCAGTGGCCCGAGCACCCGGTCGCGCGCATCACGGCGGCGCGGCGCGCGCGGGACGAGCGGCCCGACGAGGCGCTGGCGGCCTACCGCCGTTTGGTCAAAGAGCGACCGCGCTATGTGTTCGGCCTGCGCGAAGCCATCGGGCTGCTCCTCGACGCTGGCGCCATCGACGAGGCGAACGAGATCGCGGAGCACCTCTTGGAGCTGGAGCCGTCGGCGGAGAACATCGACGCGGCGATCCCCGCGGTGAGCGCCGTCGGCGATCAGGCCCGCGCCGCCGAGCTGGAGGCGCGCCGCGCCGCGCTCGACGGCACCTCGTCGTGGCGCAGAGCAGCGCGCCGCGCCCTCGACGGCCTGCACAGCGACGAGGGCGCCGCGCTCCTCGGGCAAGCGGTCGCGCGCGATCCTCTCGGCCCTGCGTCGGCGGAGCTGGTGTCGCTGCTGGCGCTCTCCGACCCCTGGTCGGCGCTGGCGGTGGCGAACGACGCAGTGGCCGCGCAACCCGGCGACGGAGCGCTCGCCGTCCGACGCGCGGAGTTGGTGGGCGCGCTGCGCGGTGCGGCGGCTGGGCGCGAGGCGCTGGTCGCGTCGCTGCCGCTGGTGCGCGACAGTGACGCCGCTGCGCGCGCCGCTGAGCGCATGGGCCTGGTGCAGCCCTGGGCCTGGCGCCTGCCCCTCGCCGGCGAGACACTGCGCCGCCGGCGTGCGGCGCCCGAGCGCTTCCGCGAGCACGCCGCCGTGGCCCTGCTCGACGACGTCGAGCGGTGGTACTTCGAGGACCTCTCGTCGCTCGTCATCCGCCACTTGATCATCGAGCTCGGCGCCAAGGAGGTGCTCGACCGTTTCGGCGAGCTCGGCCTTGGCGACGCGCGGGCCATTCGCGCGCGCGTGCACAAGCCCGACGGCAGCTGGGCCGAGGCGGAACGACACACCGGCGTCGACGACGTGTCGCTGCCACAGCTCGCCGTGGGCGACGTCGTGGAGCTGTTGACGGTGGAGCGCCACGAGCCCGTGCTGCTGCCGGGATCCTTCGAGACGCGGGCGCTCGACGGCCTGGCGACGCCCGCGCTGCAGCGCCGCTATCTCGTCAGCTTCCCGCTCGGCCTCGACGAGGCGCTGCACTTCACGCTCATCGCGGAGCACGGCCTGCCCGCGCCGCAGCGCGAGCGTTTCGTCGACGGCGAAGGGCGAGCGCGCACGCGGCTGACCTTTACGGTCGATGACGTGGCCGCCGCGCCCGATGAGCCCTTCGCGCCCGACTCGTCAGAGACGGCGCGTACCGGCGGTGTCTCGTGGGGCATGAGCGACGAGCTGTGGGCCGTGCTCCGCGGCGTCCCCGTCGAACGCGCGGCGCGCGCAGACGCGTGGCTCGTCGACGCGGCTCGCGTCATCGCCGGCGCCGGTGACGACGAGGATCGGCTGGCACGGCTCTTTGGGTATGTGGCGCGGCGCGTGGAGCCCGCCTCGTCGCCGACCGACGCGGTGGGCGCGCTGGTGCTCGGGCAGGGCGGCCGCACCGCGCTGCTGCTCGCGTTGTGCCGCGCCGCTGGCCTCGACGCCGCGCCCGTTGCCCTGCAGCTCGTCGGGCAGCTCGATCCCGACGTGCCCGACGGCAACGCCTGGCGCGTCTCGGCGGTGCGCGTGCGCACCAAGGTCCGCGAGCACTACGCCATCGTCGACGGCAACACCGTGCTCGATCGTCTGCCGCCATCGGCGCGCGGCGCATGGGTGCTGGACCTCGACGCGCGCGCGCGGGGCCCGCGCCGCAGCCGCTTGCCCGACAGCGCCATCGATCCCGATCCGGTGCGCCTCGAGGGCTCCCTCGCGGTCGAGCAACGAGCAGGCGCCTGGCAGCTCGGCGGCGTCGTGGTGCTCACCCTTCCTGCCGCCGACGCCGATAGCGTTCGCCGCGGGCTGCGGCGTGCGACGCCGGAGCAGGTGCGCGCGCTCCTCGAGGGCGCGCTGTCGCCGAGCCTGCCCGGCGTGACAGTCACCGACGTGCGCACGCCGGCCCTCGACGCCGACGGCGAGGGGTTGCGCATCGGCGTGGAGCTTGGTGTGCCGCTCGACGTCGCCGACGACGGCACCGTGCGCTTCGAGCACTTGTTTGCGCAGGGCATCGGGGCGGTGCTGGGCACCGCCCCGCCGCCGACCGCGTACCTGCGTGTCCCCGAGCGCACCCGTCCCTTGGTGCTGCAGGAGGATCGCGAGCTCTTGGAGATCGAGATCACGCTGCCGCGGGGCGCGCTCTTCGTGGAGACGCCCGCGCGCCTCCAGCTTGGGGCCGGGCCCGTGCGCTGCGAGCAGCTCGTCGAGGTCACCGACGGACGCCTGCGCTGGCGGCGCGAGATCCACCGTGAGAACGCGCGTGTAGCCGTGGAGCAGTGGCCCGGCGCGGCCAGCGCCATCGCTGCGCTGAGCGCCAAGCTCGACGCGCGCCTGGGCTTCGTGCTCCCACCCCAGGCACAGGGGCCCAAGTAGGCAGATCTCCTACGTGGCGCTAAGCGCGCGGAACCTCGTCAAAACCGTTAACCTCGGACGATCGTACGAGTGATCACCGGCTCCAAGTGGGGCAGGTGAGGAGCGTGTTTTCGGGAATGGCCAACGGCAAGGCCCCGGCGGGTGAACAAGGCGGTCGCAAGCCGCCGAAGACCTCGACGAACGTCAAGGGGTCGGGCCGCGCCGCGCCCGTGCGCGGGAAAGACGACGTGGGCCTCGACGAGCTCTTCGTCGACCCGGCCCCGAGCAAGGCCAACAAGCGCGCCTCCGACCGGCGTCGTGAGCGCGGGCAGGCGCCGCCCTCGCCCGGCGTGCCCGACACCGCGACCTCGCTCAGGCAAGAGAAGAAGCCGAGCCGGCCGCCCACCCGCGGCGGCGAGGTGAACGCGCGCGTCCTGGCGCGCGCCACGCTCACCTGCACGCGCGGGCCCGAGGAGGGGCTGACGCTCAACCTCACCGAGGGCAGCTACACCGTCGGGCGCGCGCGTGAGAACAGCTTCGTCTTGAAAGACATCGCTGCCAGCCGGCAGCACTTGCGCATCGAGGTCGACGCCCGCGGCGCGCGCGTCGTCGACCTCGGCAGCGGCAACGGCACGCGGCTCAACGGCAAGCGCGTCGCCGAGCAGCCGCTGCACCACGGCGATCGCATCGAGATCGGTGGGTCGGTGCTGCTGTACGCCGAGACCGGGCGGCCTGCGGCGAAGGAGGGCGCCATCGACGACGCGCAAGAGCGCGTCATCCGCGCCGCCGAGAAGCTCGCGGCCGAGCTGTCGGAGCGCATGCGCTTTGGCGAGGAGGCGAGCGAGAGCGCCAGCTTCGAGGACGGCCACGTGGCGCGCACGCGCGCGGTGCCACAAGAGGTCAAGCCCAAGGCCACCGAGCAGGGGCGGCGCCCGGCCACCAAGGCGCAGCAGCTGTGGAAAGAGACCTTCACCAACCTGCCGCTCGACCAGGTGGTGCCTGCCGACCAACCCTTGCGCGGCGGGGGTCCCTTCGCCAGCGCGTCACGCAACATCAGCATGGAGCCGGTGTCGTTGTCGGCGCCGCCGCAGCGCGCGCCGCTGCCGCGCCCGCCGCCGCTGCCGCTGCCACTGCCGCCCGAGGAGGAGATCTCGCTGTCGACGTCGAGGAACGGCGGCGGCTCCCAGTTGCTCTCCATCCTCGTCACCGCGCTGGTGGTGGTGGTGGTGGGCGGCGGCATCGCGGTGCTGTGGATGTTCCGCGGCGCCGGCCAGGCCGCCGAGGAGCAGGTGATGCAAGACTTCGCGCAGGCCATGCGCAAGGCCGAGCTCGCCGCTGCCGCCGGCGACTGGCTCACGACCTACGAAGCAGCCACCATGGCGCTGCAGCTCAAGCCGAACGACCCCATCGCCGCCACCTACCAGCGCGACGCGCGCAACCGGCTCGACAAGGGCAGCGCCGCCCCGGCGCCGCCCGCGCCCGCGCCGGTGATCCCGCCACCCGTGGCCGCGCCCACCCCTGCGCTGGTGCCGGCACCGGCGCCCGTGATCCCCGCAGCACCGGCGCCGGCGCCGGTAGCCACTACGCCGGCTGCTGCGCCTGCTCCCGTGGCTGCCGCGCCGGCGCCCGCCCCGGTGGCCGCGCCCATCCCGCCGACACCGCAACCCGAAGCGGTGCCGGAGCCCGCGCCGCCGCCGGTCAAGCGCTCGCCCCCGCGCGAGGCATCGCCACCGAAGGCCACGCCGCCGCCGGCGCCAAGACCCAAGCCCGTCAAACGTGGCGCCATGAGCGAGGCCGAGGCGCAGACCCAGTTCGAGGAGGCGGTGGGCGCGCTGCGCGAGCGCGACAACAAGCGCGGCTGCTCGATCCTCTCCACCGTCGCCGCCAAGGCTCCCGCTGGCTCCTTGTGGAAAGAGAAGGCCGAGAACCTGCTGGCGCGTCGCTGCGACTGACGACGACGACGACGCTCAGAGCACGCGCGCGAAGAAGAGCTCGGGCAGGCCGAAGTTGAACACCAGGCCCACGCGCACGCCGCCGGCGGCGAGACCGCGCACGGTCTCGGTGCGCAGCTCGGCGCTCAGCTCTGGCGCGGCGCGCACCAACACCAGCACGCGCTCGTCGACGAGCAGATCGACGGGGAAGGAGCCCACCACGCGCTGTCGGTACAACACCGACAAGGTGCTGTCTTTGTGCGCCGTCAGGCCGCGCGCCGCCACCTCGAGGGCCAGGGCGTTCTTGTAGGTGGCAGCCTCGTGCCACGAGCCGAGCGCGGCGTGCACCTCGAGGGCGGCGTCGATGGTGTCGGCGGTGGCGCGGTCGTCGAGCATGGCGCGCGACAGCCCGTGGCGCGAGGCCAGGGCCGGCAGCTCACGTCGCCGCGTCGACTTGCCCTCCACCATCCCGCCTCCGCTACTGTCGGGCATCTGCCAGCACGCGGCCCGGCGCCGCGCCCGGCGAGAGTACCACCGAGGTCGACATGCGGGTGCTGTACGGGATCGTTGGCGAGGGCATGGGGCACGCAACGCGCAGCCGCGTGGTGCTCGAGCACCTGTTGGCCTCGGGTCACGAGGTGCGCGTGGTGGTGTCTGGCCGCGCCCACAAGTTCCTCACGGACAAGCTCCAGGGGCGCGTCGGGGTCAGCGTCGACGAGATCGTGGGCCTCAACCTGTCCTTCGAGGGCAATGAGCTCGACGTCGCCGACAGCTTGATCACCAACATCGAGAAGATCCCCGACGCGCTCAAGAAGAACGTCGACGTGTACCAGGGCGTGATCGGCTCCTTCGACGCGCAGGTGGCCATCAGCGACTTCGAGAGCTTCACGTACTTCTACGCGCGCGTGAACGGCATCCCGGTGATCAGCATCGACAACATGCAGATCATCAACCGCTGCCGACACGATCGCTTCGTCACCGCCGACAAGAGCTTCGCCTTCCGCGTCGCCAAGCTGGCGGTGAAGGCCAAGCTGCCGGGCGCCTACCACTACCTGGTGTCGAGCTTCTTCTTCCCGCCGGTGCGAAAGCCCCGCACCACGCTGGTGCCGCCCATCCTGCGCCCCGAGATCCTGGCGGCCAAGCGCGAGCGCAAGGAGCACGTGCTGGTCTACCAGACGGCGGCGTCGAACCAGGACCTGATCCCGGCGCTCAAGACCCTGCCCCAGCGCTTCCGCGTGTACGGCATGGGGCGCACCGGCGAGGAGGGCAACGTCAGCTTGTGCGCCTTCTCGGAAGTCGGCTTCGTCGACGACCTGCGCACGGCGCGCGCCGTCATCGCCGGCGGCGGCTACTCGCTCATGGGCGAGGCCGTGCACCTGCACGTGCCCATGCTCTCGGTGCCCATCCGCGGGCAGTACGAGCAGGAGCTGAACGCGCGCTACCTGCAGCGCCTGGGCTACGGGCAGTTCGCCGAGGAGCTCTCAGCCGAGGTGGTGGCGAGCTTCCTCGAGCAGACCGACGCGATGGAGGGCGCGCTCGCGCGCTACGCGCCCCACGACAACCGCGTGCTGTTCGCGTGCCTCGAGGAGCTCTTGCGCGACGTCGACCTGAACGAGCCGGCGCCGCAGCGCTTGAGCACCAAGGCGCTTGGTGCGTGGGATGGGCCGGAGCTGCCGCCGCACCTGGCGGCGGCGATCGAGAATGACGAGGACGAGACGGTGACGGCACAGCAGAAGAAGGGGTAGGGACGTTCGCGTCCTGGGGCGAGGGCGAGGGCGAGGGAGAGGGAGAGGGGGAAGAAGAAGAAGAAGAAGAAGAAGAAGAAGAAGAAGAAGAAGAAGAAGAAGAAGAAGAAGAAGAACCAGGGGCTTGTTGGCTTGCCTTCGTTGGCGATCGCTGCTCTCGCGAGAGCAGGCGGCGGTGCCTTTGGGTGGGCTCGGGTCGGGTTGGGGTGGCGGGTG
>JADZDP010000237.1 GCA_020850995.1 Deltaproteobacteria bacterium | reverse complement strand
GGCGCCGTCGAGGACCGGAGCGAGCATCCTCGACGGATGTGACGCGAGGACCGGAGACGGAAACGCCGCGCGCCGGGATGACTCGGGCGCGAGGGCGGTCAACTTGTCCTTTCGAGGGCCCTAAGGGCCCGCAGGGCGGCTTGCGCGCGCGTTCTACGACGCGGCCGGCACCGTCACGGCGTCACGGCGAACCAGTGCCCCTCGGGATCGCAGAACGCGAAGTTCGGCGTGCCGAAGTGCTCGCCGAGGGGGCTGGCCTGCACCCCCCTCTCGACCAGGCGCGCGCGGGTGGCCGCCAGGTCGTCAACGTGAAAGCACACCGACGGCGTCGCCAGGTCGAGGCCGTCGGGGTTGTCCTTCATCATCGCCAAGGGCACGAGCTCGAACGCGAAGTCTTGGCCCGCGAAGCCGACCCTGCGGATGACGTGGCCGGCGGCCTCGCTGCTCCGCTTGACCACCATGCCGACCTTCTCCACCCAGAAGGCGCGGCACGCCTCGTGGTCCTTCACGTAGAGCACGACGTAGGCGACCTTCATGGGGAGCTCCGCGTAGCGCCCCTTCGATGCGCCGAGGGTGGTCGCGTTGCGCGCGCCCGAGCTCTTCCGCGCCCCAGGCCGAACGTGCGAGCTATCGTGGAGCGCTCACGATTCGAGCTTGTGCGTCGCCAAGCCGTCGGCCGAGGAGTCTTCGGCCTTCCTGCCCGTGTACCGCATGATCCGCGCAGGCACGCCGATGGCGGTGGTGTCGGGCGGTACGTCGGTGATGACGAGTGAATTGGCGGCGATCCGCGCGCGATCACCAATCCGCACATTGCCGAGGATCTTGGCGCCGGCGCCGATGAAGACGTCGTTGCCGATGATCGGCGCGCCGTTCCGCTCCACGGTGGTGCCGAGCGTGACGTCCTGCATGATGCCGACGCGATCGCCGATGACCGAGCGCGGGTGGATCTTGGTGTTGCCCGAATGGACCAGGTGGAAGTCTTCGCCGATGGTGGTTTCGCGGTTGAGCAGGATCCCGCTGGTGATCTCCACGAGCATGAGCCCGAGGCCGTACACCTTGCCCGCGGGCGCGCGCAGGGGCGCCGGAAGCTCACTCGCCCAGCGGCCATAGCGGTAGTTCGCTACCGCCCAGAACGCGAAGTTGCGCGCGGAGCTGCCATGACGGACATAGTCCTTCTTGATGTCGCTCCAAAGGCTCATGTCGCGACCCCGTGCGCGAGATGACCACCGGCAACCTGACGCGTCAAGGCGGGCGTTCGCCCGATGACGTCGGTGCGCGTCCTGTGCGCATGAGCGGCGTCACGTCGTGCCGCGGGGCACAGCACCGGTGCGCGTCAGCTGCCGCTCTTGCGTGCCACGAACGCGCTGATGTTGGCGACGCTGTCCAAGTTCTCCGGCAGCATCTCCTCGTCGCCGACGGTGATGGCGAAGGTCTCTTCGAGGAAGCCGATGACCTCCAGCACGCCGGTGGAGTCGATGATGCCCCGATCAAGCAGCGAATCCTCGTCCTTCAACGTCGTGGGGTCTGGGACGTAGAAGTTCGTCGTGATGAACCCGCGGACCTTCTCCTTGATCTCCATGGTGCTCTCCGGTGCGTTCAGGTGTTCGCGAGGGTTCGGCCGACAATGACGCGCAGCTCGCCTGCCTGGTTTGGCACGAGGCGCACACCGGTAAAGGCCTTGGCGCGCTCGAACAGGATCTTCACCTGCTTCTCCTGGCCAAGCCCGATCTCGAACAGCAGGTGAGCGCCCTTCTTGAGGAAGGGCTGAGCGTCCTTGACGACGCGCTGGTGGATGCTCAGGCCGTAGGGGCCGGCAGCGAAGGCCTCGCGTGGCTCGTGGCGCAACAGCTCGGCGCGATCGCCCTCGAGCCGCTTCTCCGAGATATAGGGCGGGTTGCACACCACCACGTCGATGGTGTGTTCGAGCCCCAGCCCCGCAAGGCCCGCGAACAAATCACCCTGGCGCACGTGCACACGGCCGCCGAGCCCGAGCTTCTCGACGTTCTTGCGCGCCACCGCCACGCAGCCATCCGTGAGGTCGCTGGCCCACACCTCGGCGGTCGGGATGGCCGAGGCGATGCCGCAAGCGAGGTTGCCCGCGCCGCAGCACATGTCGACGACGCGCGGGGCGGCGACGCCCAGGCCGCGGAGCAGCTCGGTGGCGGTGCGACCGAGCAGCTCGGTCTCTTGGCGCGGGATGAGCGCGCCGGGAGCGACGATGAGCTCGAGGCCCATGAAGGTCGTGGTGCCCTTGGCGTAGGTCTCCTCGACGTTCACGACAGCCCCGTCTTTTTGATCTTGCCCGTATCGGTCTTCGGTAGCTCGCCGACGAGCTGCACGAACTTCGGTACCATGAAGGTCTCGAGCTTGTCCTGGCAGTGGCGTTGGATTTCTTTCTCCGACAGCGTCGCGCCCTGCTCGAGCACGACGAAGGCCTTGACCGCTTGGCCGAGGATGTCGTCGGGCACGCCGATGACGGCGGCCTCCTTCACGCCGGCGATGTTGAACAAGACGTTCTCTACCTCTTTGGGGGCGACCTTCTCGCCGCGCGACTTGATGACGTCGTCCATGCGGCCGACGAAGTAGAGGTACCCCTCGTCGTCCACGCGGCAGTAGTCGCCGGTCCACAGCACCTGCTCCCCCGGCAGCGGACCGGGCTTGAGCTTCTTGGCGGTGGCCTCGGGCTTCTCCCAGTACCCCTTCATCACGGTGGCGCCGCGGATGACCAGCTGGCCCACCGTGTTGGGGCCCACCTTGTTGCCGTCCTCGTCGATGATCCACAGCTCGGTGTTGGGGATGGCGATGCCGACGCTGGTGGGCTTGTGATCGAGATCCTTCGGCGGCAGGTAGGTGCAGCGCTTGCACTCGGTGAGGCCGTACATCGAGTAGATGCGCGCGCGCGGAAACAGCTCCTTGAGCACGAGGATGTGCTTGACCGGCAGCGCCGCGGCGGTGTTCGTGACGTAGCGGATCTTGGAGAAGTCGTAGTCCTTCAGCGTCTTCATCTCCGCGAGGATGGCGTAGATGGTCGGCACGCCCGGAAAGCCGGTGACGCCCTCCTCGACCATGAGCTTGAGAACCTGCGCGGGGAAGGTGAAGGAGCGCTCGAGCACCAAGCGGGCGCCTGCGCGGAACGCCATGATCATCTGGTAGAGGCCGTAATCGAAGGCCAGTGGCAAGACGCCGAGGATGACCTCGTCGTGTTGCACCTCCAGGTACGCGCTGATCGAGGTCGCGGCGGTCAGCATGTTGCGGTGCGTGAGCATCACGCCCTTGGGGTCGCCGGTGGACCCCGAGGTGTAGATGATGGCCGCGAGATCGACGTCGATGTTGCGCCGGGGCGGTGCACTGGTGCGATCACCGCCGCCGACTACCGCCTCCCACCGCTCGCCGTGTGGTAGCGCGCCCAGCTGTGCATCGTCGAGCTTGCCGGAGACGATCGTCGTCTTGAGGTGCGTGGACAGCGCCGGCCCGCGAAAGGCGTCAAAGAGATGCGCGTCGGAGATGAGTGCCGTGGGCCGGCAGTCGTTGATGAGGTACTCGAGCTTGTCGCTCTTGGTCAGCGGGTTGACGATCGAGATCACCGCGTTCGCCTTGAGCACCGCCCAGAAGCTCACCACCGTCTCGACGGTGTTGTCGCCGAACACCAAGACGCGATCGCCGCGCGCGACGCCGCGCGCCACCAGCGCGTTGGCGAGCGCGTTGGATCGTGCCTCGAGCTCGGCGTAGCTGAGGCGCTGCTTCTGGCAGACCAGCGCCACCTTGTCGGGTGCCGTGGTCGCGGCGTGGGTCAAGTAGTCGAAAAGGAGCGGGACGGCACCATGCATCGTGGTCATGACGCTCTCGGTTGTTGGTGATCGACGTCGACACGCAAGGTGATCGCGCGCTCGCCACGGGGCCGATGGCGCACGAACTGCTCGTGCACGAGCTGCGTGGACAACACGCCCACCAGCGCCATGTTGTCGGTGTTGGAGAACTGTCCCTCGGCGACGCGCTGGTTGCACTTGCCCCAGAGCTGCGCCACCGCCTTGGGCGCGAACACGCCGGCCTCGGCGACGCGCTCTTCGGAGAGCAGCTCGTGGGCATAGGCCGGCGCCGTCGGACCGCTGAACGAGAGGGCGTCGGGCGCGCGATAGGGTTGCTTCTTGCGCGCCAGGATCTCGTCGGCGATGAGCCCGCGCGCCGCGCGCTTGAGCACGTGCTTCTCGTCGAGCACCTTGAGCTTGTACGAGGCGGGCAGCGAGTCGGCGAGCGCGATGACGTCCTTGTCGAGGAAGGGGAAGCGCCCCTCCACCGAGTGCGCCATCAGCATGCGATCACCTTGCGACGACAACAGGTAGCCGCTCAGCAGCGTGCGGATCTCCACGTACTGGTCTTGCGCGAGCTTGCTCCAACGCGGCAGGTCGGCGGGGAAGGTCGCGATCAGCTCGCTCACCACGTCGCGTGTGCCCACCGCGTCCCGCAGCCCCGGCGCGAACAAGCGCTTCAGCGCCGACGTCGTGTGCCAGCGCGTGTCGTGCGCGAAGCCGGGGCGGTCGGCGCCGTCGAGGTTGCGCCCGAAGAACTGCTTCGCCATGGCCTGCTGCGACACGGGCGAGCGCGCGAGGTAGGGGTAGAGGCGCTCGAGCGCGCGCGGCCGCAGGGAGCTCCCAGGTTGCTTGGCCCAGAAGCGCCGCACCTTGCCCTCGCGGAACAGGTCGTAGCCGCCGAACATCTCGTCGGCGCCTTCGCCGGTGAGCACGACCTTGACGCCGTGATCGCGCACCAGCTTCGAGAGCAGGAACAGGGGCGCCGGTGCGGTGCGCAGGATCGGTCGCTCGGTGTGCCAGATGACGTCGGGGAACGCGGCCGCGATGTCCGCCCGCGCCACGACCACCTCGTGGTGCTCGCTGCCGAGCCGCTGCACCATCAAGCGCTGGAACTCGGTCTCGTCGTACTCCGCATCGGCGAAGCGCAGCGAGAAGGTCTGGAAGCGATCGCCGGCATACTCGCGGCCGAGCGCGGCCACGAGCGAGCTGTCGAGCCCGCCAGAGAGGTAGCTGCCCACGGGCACGTCGGCGCGCAGCATACGCAGCGAGGTCGCGGTGCGCAGCGCGTCATGGACGGCCTCGGTGGCCTCGTCGATGGTCCCGCGGAACTGGTGGGCGCCGTTGTCAGGCTCGGCGTAGCGCGGCGCCCAATAGCGATGATCACGCACCGTGCCCGCCTGATAGACGCGCACATGGCCGGGACGCAGCTCCTCGACGCCAGCGAACACGGACTGCGGGGGCACCACGCTCCAGAAGGTGAAGGTCTGCTCGAGGCCGACGGCATCGAGCGCACGGGGGATCGACGGGTCGGCGGCGAAGATGGCTTTCACCTCGCTGCCAAAGAACAGCTGCCCGTCGTGCTCGCACAGGTAGAGCGGACGCACGCCGAGTCGGTCGCGGGTGAGCACCAGCGCCTGCTGCCGCTCATCCCACAGCGCCACCGCCCACTGACCGTTCATGCGCTCGAACGCGGCCTCGCCCCACGCCTCCCAGGCATGCACGATGACCTCGGTGTCGCTCTTGGTGCGAAAGCGGTGGCCGAGCGCCTCTAGCTCCGCCCGCAGCTCGAGGTAGTTGAACACCTCGCCGTTGAAGGCGATCCACAAGGTCTCGTCCTCGTTGGCGAGGGGCTGCTGCCCGGTGGACAGGTCGATGATCGAGAGGCGCGCGTGTGCCAAGCCCGCGCGCCGGTCGCGGTAGATGCCGTGCTCATCAGGGCCGCGATGGTGGAGCGCCGCGGCCATGCGCACCAGCAGCTCGCGGCTCGGCGGACGGCCGCCGCGCAGGTCCAGGACGCCGGCGATGCCGCACATCCGCGTCAGACCTCCGCGACCTTCTCGATGAGCAGCGGGGGCAGCTGCAAGTAGCGCGTGGCGCGGCGCTTGGCCTCGATGTCCTTGAACACGCGCTCCACTTGCGCGGCAGTGAGCCCGACGACAGGCGCCACCTCGGCCGGCGGCACCTTGTGGTTGTGCGCGTATAGGCAGAGGTCCATGCGGTCGTAGGGCAGCGCGAAATAGAACTCCTCCTGCGTCTGCGCCATCGAGAAGGTGTCGGTGGTGGGTGGGCGGCCACGGACCTCCGCGGGGACGCCCAGGGCCTCGGCGAGGGCGTACACCTGGGTCTTGTACAGGTGCGCGATGGGCTTGACGTCTGCGGCGCCGTCGCCCTGCTTGACGAAGAAGCCCTGGTCGTACTCGAGGCGGTTGGGCGTGCCGATGACGGCGAAGCCCAGGCGATCGGCGTGGTAGTACTCGGTGGTCTTGCGCAGCCGCTGCTTGTAGTTGGTGGCGGCGACGATCTGGCAATACCCGGCCGCCGACAAACGGTGCGTGCGCACCGAACCGTCGGGCGCCTCGACGACGAGCCGCGTGACGTTGAGCCGCTCGCTCTCGAGGATCGACGGCAGCACCAGCTTGAACTTCCAGCCATCGCAGAAGCCGGGCTCCGCGGCGCGGACCACCTCCGCTTGCCGCTCATAGCAGCCAAGCGCCTTGAGCGCCGGCCCGATGTTCTCCACGGTCGCTTGGACCCCGAAGTGCTCCGCCACCATGCGGCCGAGGCGAAGCGCGTCGTCGGACGAGTCTTTCTCGGGCATGAAGATGGCGAACACGCGTTCTTTGCCGACGGCGCGGACGGCGAGCGCGCAGCTCACCGAGCTGTCGATGCCGCCGGAGAGGCCGAGCACCAGCCCCTTCTTGCGTAGCTCGCCGACCTGCTCGCGCAGCGTCGCCGCGATGCGTTCGATCTCGGCGTGGACATCGAGCGTGAGGCAATCCTTCGAGAACACGGCGATCCTCCGCGGCCGGGCGAGACTGGCACCCACCCTCGCGGGGCCGCAAGGAGCAGAAAGGCGACGCGGGCAGCCGCGCCGACGCAGCGGCGCAGCAGCAGGCGACACCCGGCCGGCGCCGGCGACTGTGGCGCGGCGCAAAAAGGTGCGGCTTCCCAACGGCGCAGAGGTCGCTAAGATGCCGCCGTGGATAACGAGCCCTATATCGTCTTTGGCAGCCCGCTCATCGGCCGTGGCGAGATCGACGCGGTGGTGCGCACGCTCGAGAGCGCCTGGATCGGCACGGGCCCACGCGTGCAAGAGCTCCAGACGGCCATGGCTGCCTACACGGGGGCCGCCCACACACAGGCGGTGAGCTCGTGTACCGCCGCGCTGCACTTGTCCATGCTGGCCGCGGGCATCGGCCCCGGTGACGAGGTCATTACCACCGACATGACCTTCTGCGCCACGGCCAACAGCATCGTGCACACCGGGGCCACGCCGGTGCTGGTGGACTGCCAGCGCGACACCATGAACATCGATCCGGCCGCGGTGGAGGCGGCCATCACGCCGCGCACCAAGGCCATCGTGCCGGTGCATTTCGCTGGGCGACCCGTGGACATCGAGGCCATCGGCGCCATCGCCCGCAAGCACGGGCTCCTCGTCATCGAGGACGCCGCTCATGCCATCGCGGCGTCGTGGCATGGCCGCAAGATCGGGTCCATCAGCGACCTGACGTGTTTCTCCTTCTACGTCACCAAGAACATGACCACCGGCGAGGGCGGCATGGTGACCACCAACCGTCCGGAGCTGGCGGAGAAGATCCGCGTGCTCGGCCTGCACGGCATGTCCGCCGACGCATGGAGCCGCTTCAGCGACAAGGGCTATCGGCACTACGACGTCATCTACCCCGGCTTCAAGTACAACCTCACCGACATCGCGGCGACGCTGGGGCTCGAACAGCTGCGCCACCTCGACGAGTGGCAGCAGCGTCGTGAAGCGCTGTGGCAGCGCTACGACCAGGCCTTCGCTGACCTCCCGGTGGTGCTGGCGCCGCCCCCCGCGCCCGGCACGGTCCATGCCCGGCACCTCTACGTGCTCCTGCTGCGTGACGACGCGCCATGCTCGCGCGATTCGCTCATGGCGGGACTGCACGAGCTTCGCATTGGCTCGGCCGTGCATTATCGGCCGCTCCACGTGCAGCCCTGGTACCGCGAGCGCTTCAAGCTGCGCGACGAGCAGTTTCCCAACGCCCACTGGATCGGCGAGCGCACCGTGTCGCTGCCATTCTCGCCCAAGCTCGGAGAGCGCGATATCGAGCGCATCATCTCCGGTGTGCGCCAGCTCCTCGGCTCGTGATCGCCGGCGCCGATCCTCCCTTCCTCGACGCCGCCAGTGGACGACAGGGCAGGAGGCTGCAGGTGACGAGACGAAACCCGGTCGTGGCGATGAGCCTGCTCCTCGCCCTGGTGGGAGGCCGCGCCGCGGCACAGGAGCCCAAGCACATGGCTGACGAAGCTCTGCGCAGCGAGCTGACGACGCTGAAAGAAGCTCGCATCTTCTTTGGACATCACTCCGTGGGCGTGAACCTGCTCGAGGGCGTTGCCGCGCTGGCACGCGAGGCGGGTGTCGCCGTCACCATCGGCGAGGGAAGCGTCGGCGCGAACACCTACCCCAAGAGCAAGTTCGAGGCGTGGGCCCAGAAGGCTGAGGCTGGCATCGACGCCGACCTGATGGTGATGAAGCTCTGCTACGTCGACGTCACGCCGAGCACCAACGTCGACGAGCTCGTCGCGAGCTACCGCGGTGCCGTGGAGCGCGTGCGCCACGCCAAGCCCGGCGTGAAGATCCTCCACGTGACCACGCCGCTCACGGTGCGGGGCGACGGGCTCAAGAACTGGCTCAAGCGATCCTTTGGGCGATCGGTCTGGGACGACGACGCCAACGCCAAGCGCCTGGCGTACAACCGCGCGCTCGTGGCCGCGTTCCCTGGCGAGCCCATCTTCGACCTCGCGACCATCGAGTCCACCCGCCCCGACGGCAGCCGCGAGGAGCACGTCGTGGGTGGCACACCGGTGCCGATGCTGTGGCCCGGCTACTCCGATGACGGCAGCCACCTCAACGAGCAAGGCAAGCGCATGGCGGGCCGGGCCTTCGTGGCCGCGCTGGCAGCGGCGCTGCGCTGAACCTGGTCCCGGTTCTCGGCCGCGCGCAGCGAGGCGTCGGCATGGAGTCGCGATGGCATCTCCCGCGATCGTCAACGCCGTGCTCCGCGAGCTGCGCTCCCTGGGCAGCGCCCGCGCCCGCGCCGGCATGGCGCGCTACGGCATCAACGTCGACCGCGCCTTCGGTGTGTCGGTCCTTCAGCTGCGTCGCATGGCCAAGGGGCTCGGCACCAGCCACTCATTGGCGCTGGCGCTGTGGGCCACCAAGCAGCACGAGGCCCGCTTGTTGGCCTGCTTCGTCGACGAGCCCGCGCTGGTGACGGCCGCGCAGATGGCGCGCTGGGCGGCGGGCTTCGACTCCTGGGATCTCTGTGACCAGGCGTGCACCAGTCTGTTCGACAGGACCCGACACGCCTGGCCCCTGTCCAGGGTGTGGGCGCGCCACGAGGACGTGTGGGTCAAGCGCGCGGGCTTCGCGCTCATGGCCGGTCTGGCTCGCCATGACCAGATGGCCGCCGATGGGCGCTTCGAGGCGTTGCTGCCGCTCATCGAGCGGGGCGCCTTCGACGAGCGCAACTTCGTCAAGAAGGCCGTGAGCTGGGCGCTGCGCAACATCGGCAAGCGCAACCGGGCGCTCAACGCTGCGGCACGTCGCTGCGCCGAGCGGATCCGAGGGCGCGCCACGTCGGCGAGCCGCGGCGCCCGCCGCGGCGACGTGGGCGCACGTGCCGCGCGTTTTGTGGCGGCTGACGCGCTTCGAGAGCTTGGCGCCGCGAGGACGCTGGCGCGGTTGTGACGTCTCGCGCGGTGAGGCGGCACGCGAGCCAAACGCCTACGCCCGCGGCTAGTCTTGAGTGCCCCATGCCGAACAGGAAGTCCCACATTGGCTCCAAGGTCCGCCACGAGCGCGTGCGTGTGCCCGGCGCGACCACCGAGTCCCAAGTCACCGGCACCCCGGGAGGCGTCGAGCGCAAGAACGCCGGCGTCGTCGAGGGCAAGAAGACGATCGTTGAACCGAGCGTCGTCACCAAGGTGGCGCAGGCCAAGGTCACTGGCGAGCAGCGCTCGCACACGCCTGTGCAATCGGGCCCGGCTGTCGAGGGCGCGAAGAAGCCGCACCAGACCAGGATCGCCAGCAGCGCGCCCGCGGTGAGCGCAGCGCGCGCCGCGTCCTCGCGGCTCGCGGCCGCCATGGCGCCGCTCGTGGTGCCGGCGGCCACCAAGGCGCCGAAGCCCGAGCTGCTCGCGCGCGCCATCGAGAACAAGGTGGGCGCCGCCGCGAGCCACCTGTCAGCGCTCGAGGTGGCGCGCCTGCTCGACGCGCCCGGCTGGCATCAGGCCATCGCCGAGCTCGGGCCGCCACATTGCCTCGGCACCTCGGCGCCGCAGCCGAACTGGCTCTTGGCGGCGCACCTCGCGAAGTGGATGGAGGGCATCCAGTACGCCGGCGCTACCCTCGACGACGTCGCGGCCAGCTTCAAGGCCGCGCACCCCGAGCTCGCGCTCCCCTGCCTCCACGTCGACGGCGCATTCCTCACGCAGCTCCAGCGCCTCTACGAGCTCATGCCCGGGTGGAGCACGTCGCCAGGGCCTCGGCCGCCGGTCGCCGCCTCCGGATGGGAGGCCGTGGTGCCCTCGGACCCGGACGCGGCGCGGCTCGAGCGCGTGCTCACGCTGCTCGCCGAAGTGCCGCTGGCCTTGAGCCTGACCTCGGCGCTGGCCGATCACCTCGCGCCCAAGCAGCCGTTCAAGGACGCCAACGTGGTCATGGTGCAGCACATGCTCGGCCAGGCGAACCCGCTGGTCGAGGCGCTCACCAAGTGCGGCATGGACGTGGCGCGGGCCGAGTACGTCGGCATCCCCTATCAGCAGAACCCCGCGGTCAAGGCCACGCTCGAGAACGCACACGGCCTCAAGGTCACGCTGCCCGAGCAGGGCAACATCGACGACATGTACCGCGTGGTGTGCGCGGCCGTCGATCGCGCCTATCAGCGCCACCTCGAGAACGGCGAGCCCATCCTCATCCTCGACGACGGTGGCTACGCGTCGAAGTACATCTGCGAGAAGTACCAGGACCGGCAGCACCTGTTCACCGTGGTGGAGCAGACCACGCGCGGGCTCACCGAGATCTCCAAGCTCGAGGGTGTCGAGTTCCCCGTCGTCAACGTCGCGGGCAGCTACGGCAAGCGCTTCGAGAGCGCGCAGGTGGGCGACGCCGTCAAGATGGCGGTGCGTCGCGTGCTCGACGCCGTCACCACCACGCCCACGCGTAAGGACGTGCTCATCGTGGGCGCCGGCAAGGTGGGTGAGGGCGTCGCCGACAGCTTCGCGGGCGACGGCGCGCGCATCACCATCTACGACCCCTATGTCACGCCGGGGCGCAAGAAGGAGCTCGAGAAGAAGGGCTATGTCATCGTCACCGACAAGGCCAAGGCGCTCGACAAGAAGTTCCTGGTGGTGGGCTGCTCGGGGCACCGCTCCATCGACATGCGCGACTTCCTCGCCATGTCATCGCCGGTCTTTCTCGCCTCGGCCTCGTCGAAGAAGGTCGAGATCGACACCCTCGGGCTCGGCGAGCTCGCCACCGACAAGGAAGGCAAGCTGCGCAAGATCCTCGCCGCCAAGGTGGGCGAGCAAGAGACCTACCACTACTGGCTGAAGGACGGCCGCATCGTCACCGCGCTGGCCGACGGACTGCCGGTCAACTTCCAGGGCGTGAACTCCATCGCGCCGGAGCTGATCGATCACACGATGGCCCTGATGCTACTCGGCGCCTCGCAGGCGATGGGCGCGCGCGGCAAACAGGGACACCTGGTCGAGCTCGAGCCAACGGCGCAGTTCTGGCTGCAGGCGCAGATGGAGGGCATCCGCACAACCGCGCCCAGCGGACCGCCGCTCGAGCTGACGCTCAGCTTCGGCGAGTGGACCTACACCGCGATGCGCGCCGACTGGCTGCGCATCGCCACCTCGCCGGCCACGCCGCCCGAGGTGCTGCACGGGCTGTTCACCCAGCTCAGCGCCGTGGACCCGATGGACCCCATCGCGCTCGCCATCTTGTCGTCGCGCCACGAGCTCTCGGACAAGACCATCGACGCGGTGCTCGAGCAGCGCTTGATCCCGCACTGCGCGCGCCTGTTGCAGAACGAGCTGCTCGGCGACGCGCAAGAGGATCGCATCCTCGGCTGGCTGACCAAGACCTATGACGTCTCCGCCTGGGGCGAAGGCGGCATCACCGAGGTCGCCCCGCACCAGGCGGTCGCCGTCACCGGCGACAGCGAGCTCGGCTGGAATTACCACTGGGCCGACGTCATCGAGCAGCAGGGCCGGCAGTACCTCGCGTTCCGCATCACCACTGCGCGCGACGCCGTGGTGCACCAGCTCGCTGACGCGCTCCTGTTGCACCCGCGTTGCCCCGAGGGGCTGCGCATCAACTTGCTGACCGAAACCTGGCGCATCGCGTCGACGCCCCAGGTGTCGACGGTGCTGTCTCTGCAGAACCCGGCGTGGAAGGCCGAGGAGCTCGACAAGCTCCTCCCCGAGCTCGAGCACGCGGTGTGGAGCGCATCGCAGCACCGCAAGGACGTCGGCATGCGCTATGCGTACGACGCCATCGAGTGCGTGCGCGATCACCCGTCGGCGAGCGAGGCCTTGAGCGAGCGCTGCGAGCTGGTACTGGTGGAGCTGAAGAAGCGCGCGGCCGAGCGGGGTAGCAAGCTGCGCGGCCGCGAGGGTTGGGAGCTGCACCCCTCGCTTGGTGTGCGCGCGCCTGACTACGGCGAAGGCTGAGGGTAACGCGCTATCCTTGAGGCGCTATGCGCATCGGTCTCGCGCTCATCGCCCACGTGACGCTCGCGTGTAGTCGCGCGCCGCCACCGTCGCCTGCTGTCGACGTCGAGCCGAGCGTGCCGACGGACGCTGGCTCCGCACCACGTCTTGCCGCGCCGGCCACGCGCCTGGTGTCACACATCGTCAATGGGCAGGTGTACATCGAAGAGGTACCCGTCGAACCTGGCACCGACGACGCGGGCAGCGCGCCGCCGCTCACGACGTCGGCACCGGAGCCGGCTGCCTGCGACCAGGCGCTGGCCGCAATCGAAGCCGCGCTGGCCGCGCCCGTGGACCATCGCGTGGTCAGCGCCGCCCAAGAGGTCGCGCGCGCCTGCGATGCCACGAGCGCGGACCGCCCCACCCTCGCGCGTCGCCTCGACACTCGCGCCGCCGCTTCCTCGTCGCTGCGCCGGGAGCTCCTCGCTGTGGGGCTGCGCGTGCACGAGACCGCATCACGCGCGATGATGCTCGGAGCCGTCGCCGATGCCGAGAACGATGGTCCCGCCGCCATCGACGCCGCCCGCCATGCCGTGGCGCTCGCGCCGAACGAGCCCGTCTACCAAATCCACCTCGCCGATCTCGAGCGCCGCTACGCGGTCGAGCGGCGCTTCGACACCATCGTGCAGGAGCACTTCATCGCGCGCTTCGAGGGCGACGTGAAGAAGGACCTGGCGTGGGACTCGCTGCGCATCCTCGACGAAGCGTGGCGCCGCGTAGGTGACCTGATAGATCTGCGCCCAAGCGAGCCCATCACCGTGGTGTTCTACACGGGCCCGGACTACCAAGCGGCCACCGGCGCGCGCGAGTGGAGCGGCGGCCAGTTCGACGGCAAGATCCGCATCCGCGCGAGCTCGCTCACGCAAGGTGAGGCGGCGCTGCGCGACCTGCTGTACCACGAGTACCTGCACGCGGCGGTGGCGACGTCGGTGCGCGGGCCCGTGCCCGCCTGGCTGCACGAGGGGCTCGCGCAACGCGTGGAGCCGGGGCTCGATCGGCTGCGCGACTTGGCGCCGCTCAAGGGTCACACGCGCACCACGCTGCCCTCGCTCCAAGATCTCTCGCAGGGGTTCTCGACGCTCACCGATCACGATCAGGTGCGCCTCTCCTACGCCTGCGCCCTCGACATCGTCGACGAGCTGGTGCGCTCGCGCGGCGAGCGCTCGTTCGCTCAGCTCTTCGAGGCCATGAACAAGGGCAAGTCGTTCGAGGCAGCGTTCAACGACGTGTACCAATCGAACGAGCGCTATCTCGACGTGCGCTGGCGCGGACGGTACTGAGCGCCCAGCATCGACGTCTGAGCCCACGCCGATCCGAACTCCAACTCAGGGGTTAGGGCCCG
>JADZDP010000236.1 GCA_020850995.1 Deltaproteobacteria bacterium | reverse complement strand
GCGTTGGTGCAGCCGGAGCCCGAGCCGCACGAGAGCCCACCGGTGCAGCCATAGGCGGCGGCCAGCGCGAGGGCGAGCGCGATCGCGCGAGAGACACGGTGCAGCGTCATGTTGCCGTGATTCAAGCAGAAGCAGCGGCGCTCGGCCATTGGGTTGATGGTGGATCTCGATATACGACGCGATGCGTCGATATCTGAGGCGCCTTCCGTCGCGAAGCGGCACCGCACGATCCGGAGGGCGCGCGGCCCCGGCACGCAATCTCAGGATCTTCGGAATCTGGGGCTTGTCGCTGCTCCTACGACGACGATCGCTGCTCTCGCAAGAGCACACGGCGGTGCCCTTGGGCAGCCTCGGCTTGCCGGGTTGGCCGAGCATCCTGAAGAGCACGACGAACTCCTCCCTCGATCCCTCCCCAGAGGACTGGAGAGGGCCGCGCCACCTTCGGTACTCCGCTGCGGCGAACCCGGCACGGCTTCCACCATTCCTATGGGGAAGATCTAGAAGGGGGCCGTTCATCCCGGCAGTGACGTCGTCACCCCGCACGCCGACCTTGCAGGAACGCACCGCCGCCTGCTCTCGCGAGAGCAGCGATCTCGCCATGACGGCGAGAGAACAAGCCCCAGCTTCTTCTGCTTGTGCTGGGGAATCGTGGCCAAGCTCTCGTCCCACGAGAGCCCGAAATCGCGCAAGCCAAGATCGCGCCGCGTGGCCTCCCCCTCCTTCGGGAGAGACCGCGTGGTTCGCGAGCAGACGAGCGTGAGCGACCTCAGGCCTGCGGCGGACCACGATCGCGGTCGCGGCGCGGCCCGCGGTCGCGACCGCCACGGTCACCGCGGTCACCGCGATCGCCACGATCGTCACCGCCCTCACGCGGCGGCGGCGGCGTCAGGTCGATCTCCCCTGGCGTCTTGCCCACGGCGGCGCGGCGCGAGAGGCGGATCTTGCCGTCGCGATCGATGCTGAGCACCTTGACCACGACCTCGTCGCCCTCTTGCAGCACGTCGGTGACGCGCTCCACGCGCTTGTCCGACAGCTCGCTGACGTGCACCAGGCCGTCGGTGCCGGGGAAGAGCTCCACGAAGGCGCCGAACTCGACGATCTTGCGCACCAGGCCCTTGTAGATGCGGTTGACCTCGGCCTCGCGCGTCAGGTCCTCGATGATCTGCCGGGCGCGCTCGCCGCTCTCGCCGCCCACGGCCGCGATGCGCACGGTGCCGTCGTCGGTGATGTCGATCTTGGCGCCGGTCTTGGCCACGATGTCGCGGATGACCTTGCCGCCCGGGCCGATGACGTCACGGATCTTGTCGGGGTTGATGCGGATGGTGGTGATGCGCGGCGCCCAGAGCGAGAGCTCCTTGCGCGGCTCGGCGATGGCGTCGAACATCTGCTTCAAGATGATCTTGCGGCCCGCCTTGGCCTGGTCGAGCGCCGTGGCCATGATCTCGCGGGTCAGCCCGTCGATCTTGATGTCCATCTGAATGGCGGTGACGCCCTTGTCGGTGCCACACACCTTGAAGTCCATGTCGCCGAGGTGATCCTCGTCGCCCAGGATGTCGCTCAGGATGGCGATGTCGTTGCCCTCCTTGATGAGGCCCATGGCGATGCCCGCCACCGGCGCCTTCATGGGCACGCCGCAGTCGTAGAGCGCCATGGTGCCGCCGCACACCGTTGCCATCGACGAGCTGCCGTTCGACTCGGTGATCTCCGAGACGATGCGGACGGTGTAGGGGAAGGCCTCCTCGTCGGGGATCATGCGGGCCAGCGCGCGCTCGGCGAGCGCCCCGTGGCCGATCTCGCGCCGCGAGCTGCCGCGAAGCGGCCGCGCCTCGCCCACCGAGAAGGGCGGGAAGTTGTAGTGCAGCATGTAGCGCCGGTACGACTCGCCGAGCAGGTTGTCGATCTTCTGCTCGTCGTCCTTGGTGCCGAGGGTGATGGACACGAGCGCCTGCGTCTCGCCGCGCGTGAACAAGGCCGAGCCGTGGGTGCGCGGCAGCGTGGCCACCTCGCAGTTGATGGGCCGCACCTCGTCGTACTTGCGGCCGTCGAGGCGCTGCTTGGTCTTGAGCGCGCCCTCGCGCATCACCTGGTACTTCACCTCGCCGTACAGCTCGCTGATGAGCTTCTTCTTGGCGGCGAACACCTCGTCACCCAGGTCGGCCTTGAGGGTCTCCTGGATCTTCTTCTTGAGGCTGTCGAGGGTGCCGTAGCGCTCGATCTTGTTCTTGATGCCGAGCGCGGCCTTGAGGCCGTGCTTCTCCGCGGCCGCGAGCACCTTGCCAAACAGCGCCTCGTCCTTCTGCGGCGGCGTGAACACGAGCTTGGGCTTGCCCATCACCTCGCGCATCTGGTGCATGGCCGCGATGAGCTTCTGGCCCTCCTTGTGCGCCGTGAACAGCGCATCGATGAGCTCGCTCTCGACGATCTCGGCGGCACCACCCTCCACCATGACGATGGCGTCCTTGGAGACGCTCACCACCACGTCGAGGTCGCACTTGCCGCGCATCTCGACGGTGGGGTTGATGACGAGCTTGCCGTCGATGCGGCCCATGCGCAGGCCGGCGATGGGGCCCGAGCTCTCGGCCCAGGGGATCTCGGAGACGTGGATGGCCATGGAGGCGCCGCACAGCGCCATGATGTCGGTGTTGTGCTGGCCGTCGAAGGACACCACGGTGGCGATGACCTGCACGTCGTTGCGGTACCCCTCGGGGAAGAGCGGGCGGATCGAGCGATCGATGATGCGGCAGTTGAGGATCTCCTCGTCACGCGGGCGCGCCTCGCGCTTGAAGAAGCCGCCGGGGATCTTGCCGGCCGAGTACATCTTCTCCTGGTACTCGACGGTGAGCGGGAAGAAGTCGATGTTCTCCTTCGGCTCCTTGGTCTGGCATACGGTGACGAGGACGACGGAGTCGCCCCAGCGCACCCACACGGCGCCCGAGGCCTGCTTGGCCACGCGGCCCACCTCGAAGGTGAGCGGCGCGTCGCCGCCGATCTCGAGCGCGATGGAGTGGAACTTCTCGGAGTTGTGGGCGAGCGTGATCTCGCCGGGCTTGGCAAACGACATGAGATTCTCCTGGTTTGTCGAGGAGAACCGGATGACGGATGCGGTCGGCGGCCGAGCAAGGTCACGCTCGACCGGGGACCGCATTCTCCATCCAGCTTCCTCGTGACTGAGCTTTCGAACGTGAAACGCGAACCACAGGCGCTGGAAACGAGCGCGGCGACCATGAGGCCGCCGCGCCGGGAAGACCGCTACTTGCGCAGGCCAAGCTGGTCGATGACCTTCTTGTAGCGCTCGAGGTCGCGGCCCTTCAGGTAGGTGAGGAGGCTGCGGCGCTGCGACACCTGGCGCATCAGACCCCGACGACCATGGTGGTCGTGCTTGTGGGTCTTGAAGTGCTCGGTGAGGCTGTTGATGCGCTCGGTGAGGAGCGCGATCTGCACCTCGGGCGACCCGGTGTCACCGGGCTTGCGCTGGTACTTCTCGACGATTTCCTTCTTCTTCTCGGCGAACATGCGGACCTTTCTGGCCACGGCGACATGCCGGGCGCGTCACCGGTGCCGCAGGTGTGAGCCGCGGCACGGTCGGGGGTGGACGTACGTCGGGGATCCCGGGGTGTCAACGCGTGGCCGCCCGCGAACAGAGTGCCCGCTGGTGGCGACCCGCGCTGGCACGGGCACGGGCACGGGCACGGGGCACAGGGCACAGGGCACGGGGCACGGGGCACGGGCCAGCAGCGGCGAGGGGCCCACTTGGGTAGGATGGGGCGGTGTTCCGAGACATGTCGGCTCTGCAAATCGCCCTGGCCGTGTTCGGCGTGGGCTTCCTCATCGCGTGGCACGAGCTTGGCCATTACGCCGCCGCGCGTCTGCTCGGCATGCGCGTCTTGCGCTTCTCCATCGGCTTCGGGCCGCGCTTGTGGGGCTTTCGTCGAGGCGAGATCGACTACCAGCTCGCCGCGCTGCCCCTGGGCGGCTTCGTGCAAATCAAGGGCATGAGCTCGCTCGAGCCCGGCGCGCTCGACGACCCGAAGAGCTTCGTCAACGCCGCCCGCTGGCGCCGCTGGCTGGTGCTCGCGGCCGGCCCGGGCGCCAACTACGTGCTCGCCGCGCTGCTCTTCTTCATCTACCTCTGGGCCTGGCCCTCGCCCGTGGCGGGCCCCGCCGTCGAGCTCCAGCAGGTGATCCCTGGAGGTCCAGCGGCGGCCGCGGGCCTGCAGAGCGGCGACGTGGTGGTGGCCTTCGACGGCAAGCCCCTCGACGACGGCGACTTCCGCGGCCGCATCCTGGCGAGCCAGGGCGCGCCCATCGCGCTCACGGTGCAGCGTGGCGGCGTCGAACAGGTCATCACCGTCACCGCGGAGAAGCAGATCGGCGGCGGCTGGCGCATCGGCGTGGCCCCCCAGCTCCTCTACCCACGCACCACCTTGCCCCGCACCATCCTCGCGAGCATGGAGCTGTGCCGCATCAAGTCCGCCGACACGCTGGCAGCGCTGGGCGCGCTGTTGCGCTGGGAGGACGACGTCAAGATGTCCTCCATCGTCGCCATCGTCGACGACCTGAAGGACCAAGCGGAGCGGGGCGCGCGCTACTTCCTGGCCATGCTGGCCTGGATCAGCGTGGTGCTTGGGCTCTTCAACCTTCTGCCCGTGCCCTCGCTCGATGGCATCAAGATGCTGTTCCTCACCGTCGAGGGCACCATACGCCGCGACATCCATGCCGGCTTCCAGGTGTGGGTCAACGGCATAGGCATGATCGCGCTGCTCGGCCTCATGATGGTGCTGATCGTGCGCGACACCTTCGAGCGGCTCGCCAGCTGAGGGCCGTTCGGGCGCGTTCGGGCGCGGTGTGCTCGTGCCGGCGGGCGACCTCCTTGCGCGACGCCGCCCCCTCTGTTAAGGCTTCTGCAAGATTTCCGCCGGATTGGCTTGCGGATGGGCCCATGCGGGCTCCCCTGCGCCAAGCCGGCCACCGAAGGGCCGAGCGCGTGTCAGACCTGGCGATTGCCTCCAAGGCACGTACTTTCATGGGCGCGCTGCTCTTCGTCGAATGCATCATGGACCGCGACGGATGAAGCACGCGCGAAAGAAGCCGTGCCTGCCGACGTGGGACGGACCGCTCGACGAGACGCCTTTCGGGCCACCCCGAGACCCCAAGGCACAGCCATGTCGAAGCAGTTGGTCATCAACGCCAGCGCCACGGAAGAGATCCGCGTCGCCATCATCGAGGACGGACGGCTCGTCGATCTAGACATCGACAGCTCCTCGCGTACCAAGCAAAAAGGCAACATCTACAAGGGCATCGTCGCCAACGTCGAGGACAGCCTCGAAGCGGCGTTCATCGAGTTCGGCGACGAGAAGCAGGCCTTCCTCGCGCTCTCCGAGGTGCGCCCCGCGCTTTATCCGCCGGAGTTGCGCGGTCAGCGCCGTCCCAAGATCAGCGAGGTGCTCAAGCGCGGCCAAGAGCTGGTCGTGCAGATCACCAAGGACGAGATGGGCACCAAGGGTGCCGCCGTCACCACCTACCTGTCGCTGCCGGGCCGCTACGTGGTGCTCATGCACAGCGACGACTCCGGCGGCGGCGTCTCGCGCAAGATCGAAGACGAGGCGGCGCGGCGGCGGGCGCGCGACATGCTCGGGCACCTCGAGGTGCCCGACGGACAGGCGGTCATCATCCGCACGGCCGGCATGAACCGCCCCATGATCGACCTCTACCGGGACCTGAAGGCGCTCGCCAAGGTCTGGGAGCAGATCGATCGCGGCGGCCAGCTCGGGCGCGCGCCCACGCTCCTGTACCGCGAGCCCGACCTGGTGGTGCGCACCGTGCGCGACTACCTGGCCCCCGACATCGGCAAGATCGTCATCGACGCCGAGGACGAATTCGAGGAGCTCAAGAGCTACTTCGAGGAGCGCAGCCCCGACTCCTTGTCGCTCTTGGAGCGCTACGAGGGGCGCCAACCGCTGTTCGAGAAGCTCGGCATCGAGGGCGCCATCGAGGAGCTGTTCGAGCGCCAGGTGCGCCTGCCGGCAGGCGGCTACCTGATCATCGATCAGACCGAGGCCCTGGTAGCCATCGACGTCAACTCGGGCAAATCCACCCGCGAGTCCGATCACGAGGCCACGGTCTACAAGACCAACCTCGAGGCGGCGCGCGAGGTGGCGCGGCAGCTCCGCTTGCGCGATCTGGGCGGCATCATCGTCGTCGACTTCATCGACATGATGAACCGCCGGCACGACCGCGACGTCGAGCGCGCCCTGCGCGACGCCATGCGCGACGACAAGGCGCGCGTGAAGATCAGCCGCATCTCCGAGAACGGCACGCTCGAGATCACGCGCCAGCGCCTGCGCCAGGCGCACCGCCTGGTGAGCCACACCCCCTGCCCGCACTGCGCCGGCACTGGCGTGGTGCGCGACCCCAAGGGCCTGGCGGTGAGCGCGTTGCGGCAGCTCACCAACCGACTCTCCAAGTCGGCCCACCAGCTCGCGCGCCTCACCGTGCGCGTGCCCGTCGATGTCGCCAACCTGATCAACACCATGAAGCGGCGTGACCTCCTCGACATGTCCGAGGAGCACCAGTGCCTGGTGGATGTGCAGGCCGACGTGCGCCTGCAGGGCAGTGAGATCCGCTACGACGAGGAGCGCCGCGGGCGCGCGGGCCTCGATGCCGCGCAGCAGATCCGCGACCCGCGCCTGGTGGACGGCGAGCGCGGTCGCCGCCGGCGCCGGCGCGACGAGTCCAGCTCTGCCTTCGCTGGACAAACGCTCGGGCCTCCGCCGTCCATCGGGCCCGTGCCGCGCTTCCTGGCCGACGAAGAGACCATCCTCGCAGCCGATCAGCGGCTCGCCGAGGACGAGGCTCACGCCGCTGAGGCGCGCGCCAAGGAGATCGAGGAGGGCGGCGAACGTCGCGACGAGCACGCCCCGCCGAGCCGCGAGCGCGAGCGCGAGCACTTCGCGCGTGCACCGGCGCCGCCGGCCGTCGAGCACTTCGACGACCCGCTCACCGAAGCGCTGTTCGGATCGGCGCCGGACATGGCGATCACCGAGGCCGAGGGCCCGCCTGACGCGGCGCTGCCCGCGGCTGCCGAGGGCGAGGATGGCGCGCCCCGCAAGCGGCGTCGTCGCCGGCGTCGGCGCCGTGGCAGCAACGGTGGCGACAGCGCCGCCACGCCCGGGGCCGAGAGCGCGGCCGGTGCCGAGCCCGACGACGGCGGTGACGACAGCGCCGACGAAGATGACGGCGACGCGAACGAGCGCGATGGCAACGGCGGCGATGCCGCCGAGGCGCGCGACGACGAGGGCGCGGACGAGGGCGGCGGCGGCACTGAGGATCAAGGCGCGGGCGCACCGCCCGCGGCCGGGGCCCCCGCCGACGACGAGCAACGGCGCCGACGCCGACGATCGCGGCGTGGCGGACGCGGGCGGCGACGTGCCGGAGAGGCACCCGCCGCTGCGCCCCTAGCGCAGAGCGCGGCGCCGCCGGATCCGCCGGAGGCTTAGGGCCCGCGAATGGACAACTCAAGGGCTGACAGATAATCGGTTGTCGGGCGCTCGATCTTGCGGGCTTCGGTTTGCGGGCGCCGGCCCTCGGGCGTCGGTGTCGGGCCGCGGGCTTCGGGCGGCGGGCAACGGACCATCGCTGGT
>JADZDP010000235.1 GCA_020850995.1 Deltaproteobacteria bacterium | reverse complement strand
GACCCGCTGGCTGCGTTGCGGGTCCCTCCGCTTCGGCGTCACGTACCTCGGTACGTTCGCCTCGCGGCCCCGCCCGCGCCTTGCCAGCGGGCCGCTCGCGACGATTTCCTGCCAGATTCTGAGCGCCGCGGGTCACAGCCCCTGCACGCCGGGCGCGAACGCCACCACGAAGGTGAGCGAGAGCCGCATGCGCGACGACCCGGGCAGCGTCATCTTCCACGCCACCATGCCGTGCTCGTTGAGCTCGGGCGCGCCCGAGGTCTTGTCCGACATCAAGGTGACCTCGACCTGCTCGATCTCGCTCACCGGCATGCGCTCGGTGACCTCGAGCGCCTTGTCCTCGGCGCCGAGGTTCGAGAGGAAGACCGACACCGCGTAGGTCTTGCGTCGCCACTTGTCGACCTCGTCGACCTCCTCGGTGACGTCGACCGTGCGCTGCACGCGCACGTCGGGGTCGGGGCCGAAGCCGAGCGCGAAGCGCTCGCCGGGCGCCACGAACAGCGTGCGCGTGGTGCCGATGAAGCCCGAGGCGCGCACCAGCTCCACCGGCCCCGCCAGCACCGGGTGCTTGCCGCTGTGGGTCTGCACGCTCTTGAACATCGCCTTGCCGTCGAGCTCGGGCATGGCCACCAGCGAGGTCGCCGCCTCGGCGTCGAAGCTGAAGATGGGCACGAACGAGGGCCGCCCATCGGAGGGCACCGTGACCGGGTGCAGGGCGCGCAAGTTCTGCACGTCGCCGCCGTCGTCGACGCCGGGCAGTTGCACGCCGCCGGCCGGCGGGCCACCGGCGCCGCCGCGCCCGAGGCCGGCGTGCTGCACTGCCACCTCGCGCGCCTCCACCACCACGCGTTGCTCACGCTTCTTCGCCTGCAAGCGATCATCGCTGAGCTTGGGCGGTTCGTGGCCGAGCGAGCTGCGCGCCGTAGAGAACACCAGCTGCGCGTTGGGCCAGTCTTCGCCCGTGTTCTGCCACACCGCCGCCTGACAGGTGAAGCGCAGCTTGCCGCCCACGAGCTGCGCCGTGTGAAAGGGGCGCCACAGGGCGTTTGGCACCACGTACTCGAGCCCGAGCGTGACGGTGCCGGCGGCGCTGGCGTCGAGGTCGATCTCGGCCACGCACTCGAAGCGATGATCGGGGCGATCGAGCAGCTCGCGCTTGGTGACGACGTGCGCCACCTCCTCCGCCAGCCGCTCCATGGTGGCGCGTTGGGTGCGCTCGTCGGCATGGAGGGCGCGCGCCTTGCTGGAGAGCGACTCGAAGGTCTCCTCCCAGGTCTTTGGATGACCAAGCCCCCAGCCCGCGTCTTCGGGCACCTCGGCCATCGCCTTGTGCATCATGTCGACCACCACGACGCCGCGCTGAGCGGCGCGCGCGCCCCCCTCGGCGGCGTCGTGGTACTGCCGCTCGAGGTCGAGCAAGCGCTGTTCGAGCGCCGCCGCCACCTCGGGCTTCTCGGCCTGACCCACGCGCATGGCGCGGCGCACGCGCGCGTCGATCACCTTGGCGCCGCCTTGCGCGTCGACGCGCAGGCTCACGTCCTGCACCACGGGAGCCAGGCCCCACAGCGCCAGACGGTTGCGGCCCGCCTGCAAGGCCACCGTGCCCTCGCGGCGCACCTGCGCGCGGTCCTCGAGCAGGGTCACCTTGACCACCGGCAGCGCGATCTTGACGCGCGTCTCGTCGAGCGCCGGGTGAAAGCTGATGAGCGCCGGGGTCGTCGTCGTCGTCGTCGTCGTCACCATGTCACGCCTCCCGCCGGTTGCCGCCGACGATCTCGTTTTGGGCGTAGATCTTCACCACGTAGCGCGCACGCAGACGCTCGCTGGCGCCCTTGCCCACGCGCACCTCCCAGCGTCGGCCGCCCTCGATGATCTGGCCGCGCTCCTGCTGATCGTAGGGCTGCCACGCCGGCGTGACCTCTACCTCCTCCACCACCACCTCGGCGCCCGGCGCGGGCACCGGCACGCGCTCGCGCACCTCGATCTCGATGTCGCGCTCGAGGTGGTTGACCACGTCGATGTCGACGTCGTGCGCCAGCTCGGCCATGGCCACCACCTTCTCGCCGCTGCGCGCCTCGCTGAAGCGCGTGTTGCGCGCCACCTTGATGGCCTGCTCGGCGCCCAGGCCGAGCTTGAGCTCGCCGCGCGCCGGCACCGTGGGCAAGCGGGTGGTCAGCACGTACTCGCCGCCCACGTAGACCTCGGCAGGCCCCGGCAAGAGCGGCGCCGGGATGGGGTTCATCAGCATGGCCACGCGATAGACGTTGGCCTCTTCGCGCGGCACCGCGACGTAGCGCATGCGCGCCTCGCATGCGCGGTCACCCAGCGCCACCGAGTGAAAACCGCCGTCGCCCACGACGTCGACGGCGCCGTCAGCCTCGTAGGCGAAGTCGAAATGCGAGGTGATGTCATCGGCGTCGACGGCGCCGTCGGGCAGCGCCACGTCGAGCACGGCGCGCGCCTCCTCCTCGGCCGACTGCACGGCGCTCATGACATCGAAGGGCACGGGGCGGCCCCGGCGCAGCGCGGTGACGCGGTAGTGCTCACGCACGTCCAGGGGCACCAGGCGCCCGCGCCCCCCTGCTTGATCGGCCGAGGGCAAACGCAAGAGCGGAAAGGTGAAGAGGGCCAGCGCGGCGTCGTCGCCACCGCCGCCGCTCGGTCCCCGCGCTGCCTTGCCGGCCGGCGCGGCTCGACCGAGGGCCATCGACTCCATTGGCGCCATGGCGGCCGCGGGCGACGGTGCACGCGGCGAGGGCGGCGGCGTCGACGCTCGCTCGTCGGCCGCGTCATCGAAGAGGTGCTCGCCGCCGTCCATGCTCTCGCCGTCGACGTCGGCGCTCTTGGCGAGCTCCTCGCGCGAGTACACCCCGGTGCTCTCGCCCCGCGACCGCGCCGACTTCTTCTGCTTGGCGGGCGCGCGCGGCGGCGGCGGCGCCAACGCCGGTGGCATGGTGGCGGCCTCGAGCGCGGGCGCGTGCCAGCCGCGCGGCGCGGGCAACGCCTGGGTGGCCTTGCGCAGCTCGCGATCGAAGTCGCGGAACAGCAGATCGCCGCCTTGCGGCGGCGGCCGGAAGCCCGGCTTCTTGGGGGGCGGCTGCGCGCGCCCGATCTTGATCGACGAGAGCTCGGGCAATTCCGAGAAGCGCAACGGCGACGCCGTGGAGAGCCGCAGCGACACGCCCCGCCAGTCCTCGCCGCTGCGCTGGGCGATCCAGGCGCGCATCTGGATCTCGGCGTGACTGCCGTCGCGCGCCAGCTTGCACTGGTAGGCCGGCGCCCAGCGCGCGCCCGGCACCACGTAGGAGAGCTCGAGCTTCACGCTGCTCGGCGCAGCGCCGCTGGCGCGCAAGCGCACCACCGCGCTCTTGCGCAGCTCGGGCAAGTGCACCTCCGCTGCCGACGAGGCGGCGGCGATGCGCTCCTCCACGCGCGCCTCGCTCTCCTCGAGCTCGCGCACCTGCTCGCGCAGGGCGCGCCGCTCCGTCAGGCGCCTGCCGGTGGCCTCGTCGACGAACTGCTCGAGGTGCAGGCGCGCCGCCATGGGCGAGGCCGGCGGCGGCTTGCCGTCCTCGCCGGTGGGCCGCTCGGGCACCGGCACGCCCTGCAGCACCTCCACCTCCGCCTCGATGACGGCGAGCTGTTCGCGCGCGTCGCGCAGCCGCCGGCGCACGGCCTCGAGCTCCACCTGCTCGGGCGCCTTGGGCGGCGGATCGCCTGCGCGCACCCACAGCCCCACCCGCACGCCGGCCGCCACCACCTCGGCGCCAGCGGGCGCCACCGCCAGCACGCGCACGCGTACCGTGGGGTCCACCAGCGTCAGTGGCAGATCCGTGAGCTCGATTTCGTCAGGCAAGTGACCGTCAAGGGTCAGCTCGGCGTCGCGCGTGACGGTGGCGCCACGGCGATACACCTGCACACGGTCGATGCGGGACGGCAGCGCGACGGGCTCTGGCATGGCGATCTCCCGAAAGGGGCAGGCAGCATCCCACATCCCGGACCGGGATCACGACCGGCCACCACGACGCATTGACCCCGGGCGAGGGAGACCCTAGGCCCAGGGCTCCTATCGGAGGCCGATCGTCCATGATTACCGAGCTGATCGTTCGTCTGTCGCGCACGGGTGCCGGCGAGGCGGTGATGTGGTTCACCGTATTGCTCAGCATCCTCTCCGTGGCCGTGATGATCGAGCGCCTGATCTTCTTCACCACGCACAAAGACGACGTGCGCTCGTTGGCGGCCGATCTGAACAAGCTGCTGCTCGGCAACGACTACGCCGCGGCGCAGAAGCTGCTCGAGACCTGCAAGGGCTTCGAGACCCGCGTGCTGCGCGCCGCCCTCGAGGTGGCGCCGCTCGGCAAGCACGCCGTGCAAGAGCTGGCCACCAGCGCCGCCAAAATGGAGCGGCTGCGCTTCGAGCGTGGCCTCGCCTTCCTCGGCACCATCGGCAACAACGCGCCCTTCATCGGCCTGTTCGGCACCGTGCTCGAGATCATCTCGGCGCTCTACGAGCTCGGCACGCAGTCGGGCGGCAACGTGGGCGCCGGCGCGGTCATGGCGACGCTCTCGCAAGCGCTGGCGGCCACCGCCGTAGGCCTGTTGGTGGCGCTGCCCGCCGTGGCGGTGTTCAACTACTTCAATCGGCGCATCAAGACCCTGCAGACCGGCGCCGAGGCCCTCGTGCACGTGCTGCTGGCGCACATGGGCCCCGCTGAGAGCAAGAAGGTGGGCTAGTGCTCACTGGCGAAGGTCATGAGCGGCTGATCGCGACGTGGCTTCTCGCCGAGGTCGAGGAGCACCGCAGGGCCATGCCTCGTGGCATGGACCGAGGACGCGACGAAGAGATCGGCGAGAAGACCGAGCGAGCACCGCTTGGGACCTTCGCCGGGGAGTACTAAGCATGGCCGGCACCACCAAGGGCAGCGACGACGGCGACGCGCTCATCTCGGACATCAACGTCACGCCCCTCGTCGACGTGATGCTGTGCCTGCTGGTGATCTTCATGGTCACCACGAGCTACGTGGTGGCCGACTCGCTCAAGGTCGACCTGCCCGAAGCGGCCACCGGCGATCACACCGAACCCTCGGTGGTGATGATCACCTACGTCGTCGACAAGGCCACCAACGCGCGCCAGCTCTTCTTGAACGGCGAGAAGTCCGACGAGGCCGGCCTGCGCGCGCACATCCAGAAGGTCAAGGCCGGGGGCAAGACGGACGTGCAAGCGGTGATCGCCGCCGACCGTACCGCCAGCCACGGCGAGGTCATCCACATCATCGACGTGGTCAAACAAGAGGGCATCCTCAAGTTCGCCCTCAACATCGACTCCGGCGCCTGACGGGGCGCGGGTCCCCGGAGCGGGCCTGCCGAAGGGCGCGCGCACCTCGGTGACCCGCCGGTGGGCCGATGTGCAACGAGACGCGGATCAACCGGGCGGATCGGCACGCACCGTTTATCGTTGGCATACTCGCGGCACCCTCCATGGCCGATAGCACCACCCCCCAGGCAGCGCTGCACAACGAGATCCTGCTCGCGGGCTTCGGCGACCGCGACGCCATGTGGCCCTTCGGCATCGGCGTCGTCCTTGCCCTCCTGGTGCACGGCTCGCTCGGCGCCACCACCACGCTCGCCCCCACCAAGAGGCTCGAAGAGCGCGTGGAGATGGCCATCTACCGGCCGCCCCCGCCGCCCCCGCCCGAGCCACCCCCGCCGCCCCCGCCCGAGCCAGAGAAGCCGAAGCCGAAGCCGAAAGAGCTGCCACCGCCGCCCCCGCCAGAGACGCCGCCGCCGCCCAATCAAGAGCCGCCGCCGGAGCCGCCGTCCGAGCCGCCGCCCGTCGTCACTGGCATCTCCATGGCCAGCACCGTGCAGGGCACCTCGGGCTTCTCGGTGCGCGTGGGCAACACCACCTTCGGCGACCCGAACAAGGAGAAGTTCGTCGACCCGAAGGACGTGAAGCCCTACGCCGGCGGCAGCACCGACTTCAAGGCCGCGCGCGCCTCCACCATCACCAAGGAGGCGCGCGTCATCAAGGACTACAAGGGTCCCTATCCGCGCGACCTCGCCGAGCAGGGCGTCGAGGGCGCGGCGGTGCTCTTGGTGGACATCGCCAAGAGCGGCGACATCAGGAACGTGCGCTTGGCCAAGAGCTGCGGCAACGCCACCCTCGACAAGCTCGCCATGGAGTACCTGCGCCGCTTCCGCTTCGCGGCCGCCGAGGTGAACGGCGAGGTGGTCGACTCGGTGCTGCGCTACACCTACCGCTTCGAGCTGTATGACTGAGCGGGTCCGAAAGGCCGGAGCCGTCGGCCACCTGCACCCGCCTCGCACCGAGACAGCAATTGCGCCGCGCGGACAGGAGCTTGGGTCGCCGCTGTGACCCAGGTCATACTGCCGCCGTGAGCACCGGTGAGCACCGCCAACACCCGCGCTTTCGCGTGGCGCTCCGCGCGCACCTGGCGCTGCCGGGCGGCGTGGTGGTGGCAACGACCCAAGGCGTGTCGCGCGGCGGCGTCAGCGTGCGGCTGAGCCCACCCCTGCCTGCCATCGGCGCCGAGCTGCCTATCACCCTCGAGCTGCCCTCGGGCACCAGCATCGACGCGGTCGCCACCTGCAGAAACCACCTCCTGGGCGGCTTGTGCGGCATGCGCCTGGCGCTCAAGGGCGACGCCGCCGCCCAGTGGGACAGCTTCGTCGACGAGGAGGAGCGCACCGGCAGCCTCTGGCGCATGATCGGCCGCATGGCGCGCGCGCCCGACGACGCGCTGGCGCCGCGCGGCATGCACGCCCGCGTCGCGCACGACGAGCTGCGCTTCCACACCGTGGGCGAGAACGGCGAGGCCTATCGCGTAGCCTTCGAGCGCCACGCCGCCGACGGCCCCGAGGCCTCGGATCTGGCCATCTCCCTGCCCGGCTTCCTCGACGTGGCGCGCCAGCAGGTGACGCGCGTGCTGCGCGAGCCCGTGCAGCTCTCCTTCGACGATGGGCAGTCGGTGGCGCGCGCGCGCGTGGTGGAGCTGGCGCGCGGCGGCTACGCCTCGGTGGCCGAGGGCGCCGAGCCCGGCCTGGTGTCGCTGTGCGTTGGCGAGCTGATGCTCGTGACCAAGAACGGCCAGACGGTGTTCCCCCACTTCAGCGTCGACGATCTCGAGCGCGTCGCGTGCGACACCTTCCGGCGCGACCTGCAACGCAAGGTCTTCGACAGACCGCGCGGGCTGCGGCCGGCGCCGGTGACCTTGCCGCCGCTGCCGAGGCCCACGCCGCCGCCCGCGAAATTCCGCGAGGGCCTCGGCGCCGTGCGCTTCGCACAAGCAGCGGCCGAGGACGTGCAGACGCGCGTGTACGGTGAGCGACAGATCTGGTTTCACCCCTCGGTGTGGGTGCGCGTGCAAGACGCCGCCAGCGAGCTCATGGGCCCCACGCTGCAAGACGGTGATCGCGTGTGCGTGCTCGCGCTGGTGGGCCCCGGCGCGCCTCGCGTGGTGCGGCTCGACGAGGAGAGCAAGGTCAAGCTGCTCAAGCCGCCCACGCGGAGCGGCGGGTGAAAGGCAGCGATCAGTAGCGGTTGACGACGGCGCTCGGCATCTCCTGGTCGCCGTCGACCACGGTGCGGTCTTCGTAGCGCTGCAACTGATCGAGGAAGGCCTGCGGCTGCTCACGGCCGCGGGCACCGACGAAGAGCGTGAAGTCGCCGCGCGAAGGATCCGGGTTGTAGACGTAGGCCGTGCCGTCGGCGCGGCGCCCGACCGTGACGAAATGGTCGGCGGCGCTGCCTTGGTCGTCGCCCGAGACGCGGATGGTGGCTGACTCGCCCGGCGCGAGCCCGTCGAGCAGCTGTCGCAGCGTGCTGCTGTCCATGCGCACGTCGCGGCCGCGGGCGCCGCCGAGGGTGCCGAGCTGCCGCAGCTCGTCGTCGCCGAAGCCGGAGCGATCGGTGCGGCGCATCTGCCCGGCGACCTCCACGCCCACGAAGCGGCGGCTGGCGTCGCCCGGGTGCTGCGGGTCGTCGTAGCCCTGCACGGTGACCGGTTGGCCGAGCCCCTTGGTGAGCAGGCGCGAGAGCCCAGTGGCGTCTTGCGTGGTGAAGTTGCCGCCGGCGCTCAGGGCGTCGCGATAGCCCTCGACGCGCCCGCGCTCGGCCTGGCTCAGGCGGCCGCTGCGCAGCGCCTGGTTGCACACGTCGATGACGTCGGTGCGCGAGTTGCCCGCCTGGTAGAGCAGGCCCTGCGCGCGCGAGAGCTGATCGAAGGTGGCGCTGCGGTTCTGCACCGCGTCGGCGATGCCGCGCAGCTCTTGCTTCTCCGCCGGCGACAGGCGCACGTCGGGCGTCTGCGCCGCGGCGTTGCGCAGGAAGCGCGCGGTGGCGTCGGGGCCGCTCATGATCGATTGCGCCAACAGGTTGGCCGGGCCGCAGCGGTACACGCTGTTGCCGCGCCCGCCACCCGCGGGGGTCTGCGTCAGGCGGCCCACGATCTGCTCCGGGTGATCCCAGGCCGAGGGGGCGATGCGGCCGCGCGCCGAGGCCAGGTGGCCACCGCTGCCGTTGAGCCCGCGACCGGTGCCGTTGCGATCGAGGCCGCCCACGCGATCACTCGTGACGCGGCCGCTCGTCAGCGTGGTCGGCAGGGTCAAGGCGCCCTTGTCGATGGTGACGGCGCTCGTGGCCGAGCCCACGCCAAAGTCGTCGCGCACGCTGGGCGTGGCGATCTCCACCGCCTCGCTCGCGGGCTGCGCGTCCTCGACCGGCGTGGGCTCTCGGACGTCCTGAGCTTTGGTGGACTTGGATCGCGTGACCTGCACCATGGGACCAGCGTAGGTGGCGCGCGCACCAAGCGCTGTGCGCGCGGTCGCGCCCGCTGTGCGCGACCGCGCTTGCGATAGCAGCGTCGGGCGCGCTACCGCGGGAGCATGCCCGTGACGTCGAGTGTGGTGGCGCGCGCGCTCGTGGCCCTGACCATGGCCTCTTCGCTGCACGCCGAAGCTCCTGCGCCGGAGGCGAAGCGGGCGCGCGCGCTCAACGACCGCGGGCATGCGCTTCATGTCGCCGGCAAGCTCGAGGAGGGCCTGGCGGCCTTTCGCGCGGCCGTCGAGGCCGACGCCAACTACGCCCTCGCGCACTACAACCTCGCGTGCGCGCTCGCGCGCCTGCGTGCGGCAGGCAAGACCTGCGAGGTCGACGCGTACCGCGGCACCATCATGGAGCACCTCGAGCGCGCCATCGACCTCGACCCCAAGCGGCGAGAGCGCGCCCGTGTCGACGAGGATCTGCGCGCCGTGCGCGACACACTCTCCTTTCAGCGCGTCGTCTGGCAGCGACAGATCGCCACCGTCGCCGACCGGCGCGCCGTCTTGGTCGCCGTGAGCTGGTTTGGCCCTTCGCCCGGCGCCTACGGCCCCACCAGCGCGCTCGACTTCTCCGACGATGGCAGCGTGGGCGGGTGGCAGCTGGTGTTCGACGACGACGGAGCGCCGCGGCGCGCGCCGCTCGCTGGGCGCTTCACCGTGTCGGAGCACGGCATCGAGGTACGCCTCGAAGGCGCGGCGGCGGCGTCGAAGGCCACACTGAGCTGGGACGGGCTCGAGGTCGGCGGCACGCGCTACACCGACGACCCCGACGACTGCTCGGCCTAAGGGCCCGCGAACGGACAACTCAATCGTCCTCGCGAGCGATCCATCGTCGCTGGCGGCGTCGCGTCCGCGGTCCGTGGCGACGGCCACGGCCCTGCGGGGCTCCTTGCCATCGACGCGCCTCGCTCGCGATCACCGATCGACTTGTCCGTTCGCGGGCCCTTACTCTTCGGTGCGGCCGGGCGCGCCCCGTCGACGCGGGCGAGGCGCGCCGCCGCGCACCGGCGAAGGCTCGAACGTTGCGTCTCGGCCGGCCTCGTGCGCATGCTCATGGCCCGCACGGAGTTGGCATGCCCTTCGTCGCTCGAGCGCTCCTCTTCGCGGCCCTCGCCTCGGTGCACGCCAGGGCTGCACACGCCGAGGCTCAGACCGGCGCCGTCTTGCCGATCATGGCGCCGGATCTGCTCGAGCCGCAGAAGCGGGCCATCGAGGAGCGCATTCGCAAGCTCGCGGGAGAGAGCGGCCTGCGCTTGCAGCCGGCGGCCGAGACACGCAAGGGGATCGATCAGGCGAAGAAGGCTGGGGCCTTGTGCAGCCTCGAGTCGGCCGCGTGCCAGGCGCAGATGGGCGTGCTGCTCGGGGCCACCACCGTCATCGTGGCGCGCGTCGCCTCCGATTGGGCCGGCGACCGACTCGAGCTGCGATTGCTCGACGCCCTGCGCGGCAGCACCATCCGCGAGGCGGCGCACCTCTTGCCAAAAGAGGCCGAGCTGCGCGAGCGCGTCATCGACGGCGTCATCCTGGCGGCGCTGGCGCCCGAGAAGACCGGCTCCCTCGATCTGAAGGCCGGCGCGGGCACCGTGCTGCTCGACGGCGTGGCGCTCGATGCCGCCGCAGCCCGCGCGCGCATCGAGGGCTTGGCGCCCGGACCTCATGTGGTCGAGCTGCGCGCCGAGGGCAAGGTGCCCGCGCGTCAGCAGGTCGTGATCAAGAGCGGGACGAGCGCGGCGCTCACCCTGGGCGAGATCAAGAGCGAGGTGCCGCCGCCTGCCCCAGCCCCGCGCGAGCCGTCCCTCGCCCCATGGCTCGTGGGCGGCGGCGCGGTGATCGCGGCTGCCGCGGGAGCCACAGCGGGCGGTCTGCAAGCTGCGCTCGAGTACTCGGCGATGGAGCGCGGCACCCGCGACACCCTGCGCGTGACCGGCATCGGCATGCTCGGCGCCACCGCCGTCGGTGTCGTGGTCGCCGGTGTGGGCGGCGTCATGATGGCCACGGAGAGTGCCCCATGAGCTCGACCGACCTGCGCCGCGCGCTGCGCCTGCTACTGCTCGCGCTCCTGGCCGGCGGCGGTTGCCGCTTCTTCGTCGACGAGGGTGCGCTCTGCAGCTCAGACGCCGATTGCCTCGACGTCGAGCACTGCAGCATGAACACCGGGCGCTGCACGATCTTGGATGTTGGCGAGGGAGAAGGAGAAGGAGAAGGAGAAGGTGAAGGTGAAGGAGAAGGAGAAGGAGAAGGAGAAGGAGAAGGTGAAGGTGAAGGTGAAGGTGAGGGTGAGGGTGAGGGTGAGGGTGAGGGAGAAGGAGAGGGTGAAGGAGAGGGTGAGGCGTGCCCCGGCGACGTGTTTGGCGCGAACCTGGACAACGACTGTGCCGTCGACATCATCGTCGGATCTCCGTCGTCGATTGTGGACGACGACCTCTGGGGGTCGACGATGGCGCCTGCTGCCGCAATGCTTTTCTATAAGGGCCTCTCCGCTGGGTCCTTCGAGGGCGCCGTTCGCTTCGAAAACGTCGTGCCCGCCTTTGGGTCGGCGCGCGCCGAGCTTGGACTTGGCATCGCGGTCGGACCCGTCGCCGATGCCACGGGTGCGCGTCGCATTCTCGTCGGCGAGCCAGCACCGACGCGCGACGGCTCCGGCGCCGAGGCGAGCTCCGGGCTCGCCCGCCTCGGGGTACCAGATACCGGTGCGCCCCCGTTCTACTTCTACCCAAGCGACGCTCTCGGTGTGACCCGCCTCGGCAGTTCCGTGGCGATGATCCAGGGCACGGTAGATCGTTTGGTGCTCAGCGCCTTCACAACGGCGCCAGTCGTCGTGGCTGCCGTACCAACGATCGGCGCCGGCAGCTTCCTCGGCGGCGCCGGCGCGCTACGTGCCGACGCGTTCGGCCTTTCTGGGGCCGACACCTTTGGCGCCTCGCTGCGTCGCATCCACGACGTAAGTGATGACGGCATCGCGGAGGTCGGCGCGTCGACCGTCGGCATGTCGCTTGGTGGAGGTACTGATATCGGCGTGGTGGCACTCGACGTTGCCACATTGAACACTACGGTTCAGCTTGACCCAGTGATGTTGTGGCGCGCCCCTGCTGGCGCAACCGGCTTCGGCGCCGCCTTTGCCTCGGCAGGCGATCTCCTTCTCGCCGACCAGCAGCCCGAGCTTGCGGTTGGCGCCCCGTACCAAGGGGCTGGACGGCTCTATTTCGCCGTCGGTGGCGAATCATCTCCCGCCTTCCGGTACGCGGCCATCGACGCTCCTACGCTCCTGAGTGCGACGGCGGGCTTCGGGTTGGCGGTGGAGCCCATCGGTGACCTGGATGGTGACGGTGAATCCGAGGTGCTCGTTGGCGCGCCTTTCCACAGCAGCGGCGGCAATAACGACGCCTGTGACGGCGAGAGAGGGGCACCGGGCCTCTACGCCGGCGACTGCGCCGGCGCCATCGTGGTCGTTCGCGCTTCTGACGTGGCAGAAGGGGGCGCGCTGTTCCCTATCGATGATAGCTGTGTTGAGCGTGGAACAGACGGTGAGCGCCTCGGAGCCGCACTGCGCGCCTTGGAGCTACGAGGCGAGGGCGTGCGCGTTGCCGTTGGCGCGCCGGCGCATGCAATGAAGGCGGGGAGCGTGTACGTCTACACCATCACGATGGAGAGTGACGGCACATGCGTGTTTGACCGGCTGTCGCTTGTCAACACTGGTGCACTCGGCGATCGCTTCGGCTTCTCTTTCGGCATGTAGCGCCTGATTGCGCCACCCCAAGATTGCGCGCTCAGAGGCACGCGTCCACGCACGCGCCGATGCTCGTCCTGAACCCCTCGAGCTCCACCGCGCCCGGCGTGGTCTCGAGCTGGCCCACGATGCGCGTCACGCACGGGTCCTGACAGGCGCTGCGGCGCAGCGCATCCACGCGCTCGCGCGCGCGCGCGGACTCGCGAGCCTCGCGCAGGGCGGCCGCGCTGTCAGCGGCGACGGGCGGCAGCTCCGGCGCTGGCGTCTCCACACGATCGCGCGGCCCCTTCCCAGAGCCCGTTCCTTTGCCCGTTCCTTTGCCCGTTCCCTTGCCCGCGCCCTTGCCCGTGCCGTTCTCCGTCGCAGGCGGCCCGCGCAGCTGGGGCTCGACGAAGGCCACCTCTGGCGCACCGATGGTGTGATCCCCTGGGCCGCCGACGGGTGCCCCGAGCGCTGGCACCACCCCAAGCGCGGGCGCGGGTAGGTCGGGCCGCGACGGCGCCGGCGTGCCGTCGGCGATCGGCACCGGGGCTGGCGGCACGACGTCCGGCTCCCGCGACGAGGTCACGAGCGCGATCAGCACGCCCACCACGGCGCCCGCGGCGACGACCACCCAGGGCCAGCGGGGGCGGCGCCGCGCGGGATCGAATTCCAGCTCCTCGTCGACTGCATCGTGGAGGGTGCGCGGCAAGCGATCGGTGGGCTCGTCGCGCCCGGCGGGCGTTCGCGGCGCCGAGCTCACCACCGACACCTTGGGACGAGAGGGCGTGCGCGTGCGGGGAGGCGCGGCCGGGGTGGTTGGCGACGAGCGTGGGCTCGGCGCCGCGTCTGCTGGCGCCGCCAACACCTCCTCGGTCTTCGTGGTTGGAGGGGAGAGCAGCTCCATGGCGGCGACGGCCAGGTTCGGCGACGAGCGCGAGGGCGTGGGCGGCGGCATGAAGCGCAGCGAGCGGCTGTCGTCGGGGCGAGCGTCGGAGGGCCCGGTGCCCGCAGCGCCGAGCCCGAGGTTCACCATGCCGGCACCCATCGCCGCCGCGCTCGCGGTGTCGGGCCTCCCGAGGGTGCCCACGTCGGACTCGGAGGGGGGCATCTGCCATGACTGCGGGCGTTGGTGGGTGCCGGAGGTGAGGCTCTCCACCAGGCTCGCAGAGCCCTTCACCGCCTCGCGGATCTTCGAGCCCGTGACGTCCTTGAACTGCGCTAGCAGCTCGCGCTCCTCGGCGCGGTAGTCCTTGAACCAGGCGTCGAGGAGATCGCGGAGCTGCCGGCCGCTGGTGGCCGAGTGGTGCGCGGCCATGTAGGCGCCGAGCCCCTCGCGCAGGTCGCCGCAGGTCGGGTAGCGACGATAGGGGTCGTTGTGCAGCGCGCGCTCCAAGATGATCTGCAGCTCGCGCGGCAGCTTGCCCCACTTCGGCGGCGGGAAGTTGCCCATGCCAGCGATGGCCCAGATGCCGTGCATGGGCAGGTCACCATGGTAGCGCTCGCCCGCGAGCATCTCGTAGGTGACGATGGCCGTGGCGAACTGATCGCACGCGGGGCCCACCTCCTCGCCCCTGGCCTGCTCGGGCGGCATGTACGCGATCTTGCCCATGACCGCGCCCGTCGCCGTGTGCTCGTCCTTCATGGCCGAGAGCGCGAGGCCGAAGTCGATGAGCTTCACCTCGCCCGCCCAGCTCACCAACACGTTCTGCGGCGAGACGTCGCGGTGCACCACGTGGAGCGGCTCGCCGCTGATGGGGTGCGTGTGCTGGTGCGCGTAGTCGAGCGCCTCGAGCACGCCGCGCGCGATGTAGAGCGCGATGTCTTCCGGGATCGCCGTGCCAAGCTCGGCGGCGCGGGCCATCAAGCGCTTCACGCTGATGCCCGAGACGTACTCCATGGCCAGGTAGTACTGGCCATCGATGCGGCCGATGTCGAACACGTGGCTGATGTTGGCGTGGTTGAGCTGCACCACCACCTTCGCCTCGTCGACGAAGCGGTTGACGTACTCCTTGTCGTTGGTGAGGTCGGCCCGGAGCTTCTTGACGACGCACAGGCGGAAGGCGCCGGCGATGCTGCCGTTCATGGCCAACATCAGCTCGCCCATGCCTCCTTGCGCGAAGGCGGCGAGCAAGAGGTAGGGGCCAAAGGGCCGCGGGAAGCCGTTCGCCTCTCCCGTGATCCACATGCTGCTCGGCGACTGCCTAGCCACGAGGACAACCATAGCGCGCACGTCGAGCAGGACGCCAACGAACGGCGTCGCCAGGCCGTCACCACGGGGCCGCCGCCCCTGCGGTGGCCCCGTGCACGGCATGACCCCAGCGCCGAGCGCTGGGAGGGCTCGTCACCGCGCCCCTGGCGGATACGCCAGGGAGGGCGCTCGGGACCACCGGTACTGGTTGCGCGCACGAGCGCAGCGGGTCGAGGTCAATGTCACCGAGGGGCGCGCTCCGGATCGGCGACGGGATCGCCGCACAATCGTGCCGCGGCACAGGGCTGCTGCGGGCGCCCCGCTCGAGCCCGCGTCGCGTCCAGACGCGTAGCTTTCTGCTCGTGCGTCCATGCACGAAATTCACCGTTGCCTTCCGCAGCGCACGCAGATCATGCTCCGCGCATGCTGCGCGTGTTTTCTGTTCTCGCGGTGCTGTCCGCTGCTGCGTGCGATGCGTGCACCCGGCCGCCGGCGCCACCGAGCCCACCAAGTGAGGGCGAGGGCGAGGGTGAGGGCGAGCCGCCGCCCGAGGAGAGCTGCACGATTCGCGTCGAGATCGTGCAGCCAGCGCCCTGCCCGTGAGCGGGCTCGAGTCCGCTCCCACGCTCAGCGAGGAGAGGACGCAGACGACGGCTTGGGGAACAGCAGCGACGTGCCGCTGCAGCGAGCGCACATGGCGCACGAGCCGGCTGCGCACAGCAGGATGAGCAACGCGATGGCGGTGATGCCCGAGCCGCCGAGGTGCCCCTTGGCATCCTGGAAGAACGGCGCGATCCCGACCAGGCCACGACCGAGCGCCTTTGCGGCGCGCCAGGGAAACGACAAGGCGCTCATCAGCTGGCGCGCAAGGCCGCCCACGGCGCCGTCGGCGACCGGCGGCGAGAAAGGGCGCAACGCGCTCGCGCTGTCTTCATCGTCGACGAGCTGGAGGATGCGTGCGTGCGCGCGCCGCTCCAGCACGGTGTCTCCATCGCCCCGCGCGCGACGCGCCGCCTCGCGCAGCGTGGGAATCGGCGCTTCCTCCTTGTCGGCCCGGTTCAGCAGCGCGAGCGCGCCGGCACTGCGGTTGTCCTTCACGGGCGCGGTGCGTTGCACGTCTCTGAGCAACGCCACGACCTCGGCGTCACGAGGCCAAGCGCGCGCCAAGCGCGCCGTGGTCGCGGCGGCGACGTCGGCGCGTCTCGCCACCAGCGCGCGACGAGCGTTGCGCACCTCGGCGGCGCGCAGGCGCGCATCCACGGTGCCACGGCTTGCGCGGTGGTCACGCAGGAAGGCCGCGGCCTCGTGATACGAGGCACCGTACTGCTGCAGCAGGGGGGCCAGTGCCGCGCGCGCCGCGCTCGCCGATGCGATGCGCCGCGTTCGGGCGCGCAACAGCCGTTCCACGAGCGTGTCCACCTCGTCGGGGATGAGCGGGGCCAGCTCCGAAGCCAGGGCGTGACGTAGCTTGGTGATGCGCAGCAGCGTTGCGGCTGGGCTGGTGGCGCGAAACGGGTGCTGTCCCGTCAGCATCTCGTAGAGCACGATCCCCGCAGAGAACAGGTCACTGGCGCCGTCCAGCGGTTCGGCGAGGGCCTGCTCCGGCGACATATATGCTGGCGTCCCAACGACGCCGCCGGTCGACGTCAAGCTCGACTCGTCGGTGAGGCGCGCGACGCCGAAGTCTGCGACCTTGAGCTTGCCGGACGACACCAACAACAGGTTCTGCGGCTTGATGTCTCGGTGCAGCACTCCCTCAGCGTGCGCGGCGCCAAGACCGGCGAGCAGATCGTCGAACAGCCGCAGCACCAGCGGCACCGGCATGGCCCCCGCTTCGTCGAGCAGGCTGCGGAGCGAGCCACTGTCGACGAGCTCCGTCACCATGAAGGGCAGCGGCTCGAGGCCGTAGGCGAGCACACGCACGACGTGGGGGCTAGGGATGCGCTGCGCCGCGCTGATCTCCCGCGCGAAGCGCTCGCGAAACGACGCATCCGCCGAGGTCATGACCTTGAGCGCGACTTCCTCACCGCGCGAGTCGCGGGCTCGGAACACCGCACCCATGCCTCCCCGCCCGAGCTCGCCCGTCACGGTGAAGCCAGGGATGCGCGGGACGGGGATGCCCGTGCTTGCCGTCCGCTCGTCGATGGTCTGGTCGGCCATTGGTCGGATGATAGCGCGAGCCGAGCTGTCTCGCGGGGCGACCGCGCGGGCGGAGAAGGCTGCGCACGACGCTACGTCGGTTGTCGAGACAACGAGCGGCGCACGCTTGAAGGCCGTCCGCAGGCCAGCGCGCGCGGCCGCAGCCCTCCACGTGGGAGATCAGCCCAGCGACAACAAGCGCCGGGCCTCGTCCACGCTGGCCACCTCGCGCCCCACCAGGCGCGTCAGCTCCGCGGCCTTCTCGACCAGCTCGCCGTTGCTCTTGGCCATGTCGCCGCTCGGCAAGTAGAAGTTGTCCTCGAGCCCAACGCGGATGTTGCCGCCGAGCACCAAGGACGACGCCAGCAAGCGCCACTGCTCCTTGCCGATGCCGATGACCTCCCAGGTGGACTCGGGCGGGATGGTCTGCCGTTGCAGCTGCATGGCCTCGATGCTGGTGGGCAGGCCGCCGAGCACGCCCATGATGAACGAGAACTGCGTGGGCTTCTTGAGCTTGCCCATGTCGTAGAGGGGCCAGATGGAGTTGGTGTGGCCCGCGTCGAAGCACTCGAGCTCGGGCTTCACCCCGGCGTCGTTCATGGCCGAGAGCATGCGCTCGATCTTGCCGAAGGTGTTCGGGAAGACGATGTCGAACACGAAGGCTTTGCGCTTGGGCGAGTACTTCGCGTAGTTCATCGTCCCCATGTTGAGGGCGGCGATCTCGGGGCGCAGCTCGCGGATGATGGCCTCCTGAGCCGACGTGTCGTCGTCCATGGTGCCCGTGGAGAAGTTGAGGATGACCGGGCAGCGCTTGCGCGTCTCTTCCTTGATCTTGCGGAAGGTCTCCAGGTCCCACGAGGGCGCGCCCTCGTCGGTGCGCGCGTGGATGTGCACGCAGGACGCGCCGGCGTCGTAGGCGCGCTTGGCCTCCTCCGCGATCTCCACCGGCGTGTAGGGGATGTGCGGGCACTGGTCGCGGTTGGCGAGCACGCCCGACAGCGCGGCCGTGATGATCACCTTGTCTTCGAGCTTGCTCATGGGGCGCTCCCTTGGGTCAGGTGGAAGAAGAAGAGGAAGACGGAGAGGGAGAAGAAGGAGAAGGAGAAGGAGAAGGAGAAGAACCTGGGGCTTGTTGTCCCGCCTTCGACGGCGATCGCTGCTCTCGCGAGAGCAGGTCGCGGTGCCCTGGTGGACGGACGACGTGCCGGCTTCGAAGATGTTTGTGGGAAGTGGAAGGCCCCCCTTCTAGATCTTCCCCCATAAGAATCTCACCATTGGGCTGATCTTTCCGCGTTCCAACGCCGCCGGATCGTGATCCGATCGCCGGATGGCACGCATCAGGCAGGCGAAGAAGTTCGCGCGCGGGGTCTTTGCACACGTCGACGTCGGT
>JADZDP010000234.1 GCA_020850995.1 Deltaproteobacteria bacterium | reverse complement strand
GAGGCGCGTCGATGGCAAGGAGCCCCGCAGGGCCGTGGCCGTCGCCACGGACCGAGGACGCGACGCCGCCAGCGACGATGGATCGCTCGCGAGGACGATTGAGTTGTCCGTTCGCGGGCCCTTACGGAGCTTCGCCGACGCCGTCGTCGTCGAGGGGCTCGTGCTCGCAGCCGCCGCCCTTGCCGTCGTCGTCCTCGCCGGACTCCTTGGCGGCCGCCGGCGTCTTCTTCGGTGCGCTCGTGAAGGCGGGGATGCTGGCCGGATCGAGCGGCGGCAATGGAGGCCGCTGGGCAGCCGGCATGCCGTCGATGGGTCCGCTGGTGCTGCGATCAGGGAGCGCGCCCTGCGCGTCGAGCAGCAGCCAGCGCGCCGGGTTCTTCTGATAGATGCGCTCGAGCACGTCGTCGTCGAGGTGCATACCGTGCATGGTGTAGCCGGGCGCCAAGAAGAAGCGCCAACGCTCCATCTCGAGAAACTGCAAATAGCTGCGCAGCGTGTTCTCGATATAGGGCTGGTCTTTCGACGGCTCCAGCACCATGTCGGAGGCGAACAAAACCTTGTCCTTGTTGGCGGCGAGCCACTCGCGGCTGCGCGAGCGCCAGCGCCCGAGCTGCTCGAAGCCCTCGATCTGGAAGGTGTAAAAGCCGAAGCTGACGTCGGTGTAGACGTTCGGGTAGCGCTGCAGCAGCCACGCCAAGCGCTTGAGCTTGCCCTCGGAATTCTTGTGCAGGCCGAAGTGCGGGATGTTGAGGCGTAGGTAGGGGTGTTTCTCGAGGAGGCGCAGGGTCTCGTCCCAGTATTTGTTCAGGTTGATGTGCACCACCATCGGCAGTTGCGTCTCCTCCGCGTAGGCCCAGAAGGGCTCCATGCGCGGATCGTCGAGCGGCATGACGTGGAAAGGCCCCTTGCCGGTCTTCTCGCCGTGGCCCAGGTAGAGCTTCACGCCATCAGCGCCACGCGCCACGTAGTCCTTGACCAACTCGAGGTTGCCCTCGTCGAGCGGGTTGAAGGTGACGAAGGCCGCGAAGCGATCGGGCCACTTCTTCTCGAGCGCGAGGATGGCCTCGTTATTCTCCTTGAAGCCCTCGAAGCCGTAGATGGGGTTGAGCGTCAGCGTGTAGATGGTCGACGCCATCAGGATGGTGCGCTTGATGCCGAGCTTTTCCATCTCGGCCAAGAGCCGCACCGCCTCTTCTTCGCCCTTGAGGTGCTCGTGCACGTCGATGATCTGGAAGCGGCGCGGCGGCAGCGTCTCGACGGCGAGCGTCGGGTCGTCTTTCGACAGGTACGCGTTCTTGTTCTTCTCCGATGGCGTATGACCGAGCAGCGGCTGGTTGCCCACGGCGGGCAGAGGTGGCGGCGTGACGACGCCGAAGCGGCTCGCGACGGTCCATGCCAGGAGCGCGATGGCAGTGACCAGGAGCACCCACCAGAGGATCTGCAGCGCGCGCTTCTTCTGAGGTGCCGGTTGCGTCGTCATGGCCGGCAGCAGAGCAACAGCGCGCGGCGCCTGCAATCCCGAAGGATGCGGCTGATCAGCGAGCGAGGCCGAGGCGCTCGGCGATGCTGCGCGGCACGCAGAAGTGGTTGGCGCTGATGGACGGGTTGTGCCCGCGGTGCGGCGCCGTGGGATAGACGGTCCGGCTCCTCGACGAGTACTTCTCGAGGCGCAGGTAGCCGGCCTGCGCTGTGCACTCATGCCAGCTCTTCGGCAGCGGGAAGCGCGACGGCGGCTGTGGCTCGGCGGGGCGCAGGCCCTGGCCGCTCTTCTCGTGCACGTAGCGAAAGCCCGCGTGGTAGGTGTTCCAGGCGGTCGCCAACAGGTCATCGATGGAGAGCGCGCTCTCTTCGGTGAACAAGAGCACCACGCCGGCCTCGGCGTAGCCGCGCAGCACCTCCACCATGCGCTCGTCGGTTTGACCGCGCACCTCGTGAAAGCCGTTGCCAACGATCATGACGGCGCCGTTGGGGTCGGCGCCGGCAGCGCGGATGGCCTCGAGCAGGCGCGCTGGCTCGCCGATGTCGGCGTTGCGCACGAACACCATGCCCGCAGGCAGGCGGCCCGCGCGCTGCTCCTCGAGGCACGCATCGACGGCCGCGTCCTCGAGGTCGGCGCCGAAGTAGCGCAACTCGCGCCCGCCGGGCCGCCCGTAGCGCTGTCGGGTGGCCTCGCCGCGCCCGATGGCATGCTCGATGAACACGTGCAGCGCGAACCCGGTATCCGCGCGGAAGGCGTCGAGCGCGTCGTTGGCGCGGGTGAAGCTCTCGCGGTTCGCGTCTTGGCTGGCGGCGATGTTCGCGCCGCGCGTCACCCATGATCCACCGCGCCCGTCGACGAGGATGGTGTCGAGGCGCGCCATGTAGGGGTGGTAGGCCTCGATGATGCCCATGGGGCCCGCGCCCTTGTCGCCGATGCGGCGGCCGGTGGCGGTGGGCGTGGCACCTTCGCCGTCCTGCACGGCGGCGCCGGTGGCGACGAGGATGGCCAAGGCGGCCTCGCCCACCTCGGCGTCGGCGGGCGCCAGCGAGCGCGGTAGCAGCTCGATGCCCGACGCGAGCAAGGTGTGCTTGCCTGCGGCGCGCAGCCCGAGCACCGTGGGCAAGAGGTGCGCGCCGGCTTCGATCTCATCGCCGGTGGGCACCCAACCGCGCACGCCGGTGTCGACGGGCGTGGGACAGCTGCGGCCCAGCGCGATCAGCGCCTTCCTCTCTGGCGCCTCGAGCGTCACGCCCGCGAAGGCGCGCGCCCACAGGCGCGACACGTCGGGCGGCCAGCTCGGCGGCGCCGTGAAGGCGCCCAGCGCGCCCTGCGCGTGCGCGTCGCGCGGGCGCAGGAAGCGCCCCTCCTGGTCCTGCTCGAGCAGGCCGCGCGAGAGCACGAAGCCGAGGTCGGCGAGCAGCTCGCGCCGGTTGGCTGCCTGGCGGCGCCCGTCGCGCTCGAGGTCGGTGGCGGCCGTGTCGATGGCCTCACCATCGAGCAAGCGCCGCGTCAGCCCCAGAGACGACAAGGTGCCGAGCACGTAGCGCAACAGCCACAGGTCGGGCGGCGCCGTGATGGCCGCGGTGAGCACGCAGCCGCGCACCACCTTGGCCGCGTTGTCGACGTCGATCCCGTGGCGTCGCGCCACCCCCACCACCAGGTCGAGGGCGCGCAGCACGCGTGGGCCCATGGCGAGGATGTGCGGGACGCGATCGCGAAAGCGCGCGTACGCCGACGGCTCGAGGAAGGGGAAGCCCTTCGACGAGGTGCCCGTGGGCTCCGCGAGCACGTGCGCCAGCTCGAACGCGATGGGATCGCGGCGCACGTCGTCATCACGGGTCAGCGCTGCCTCGGCAGGGTGTGTGGACTGGGACATGACAAGCCACCCCCGGGCGTCAACCCTGGTAGCTTTCGCGGCGCGTGTCCACTGGCAAGAAGCTCGGCCTGCTCGCGACGCTCTACCTCTCGCAGGGCCTGCCCTACGGCTTTTTCGTCACCGCGGTACCCGTGCTCTTGCGCAAGGAGGGCTCCTCGCTCGCCATGGTGTCGCTCAGCTCCGCGCTGATGCTGCCCTGGGGGCTCAAGCTCCTGGTGGCCCCCTTCGTCGACAAACACCGAGGCAGCGCGCTCGGTCCACGCCGCGGTTGGATCCTGCCGCTGCAAGTGACGACGGCCCTGTGCGTGTTCGCGTCGGCGCTGTTGGGCGAGCTCCTGGGGCGCGGCGGCCCGGGCCTCTTGGTGGCGCTTGCCGGCGCCACCGTGATCACCGCGATCCTCGCCGCGACGCAAGACTGCGCCACCGACGGCCTCGCGGTGGAGCTGCTCGACGACAAGGAACGCGGGCTCGGCAACGGCGTGCAGGTCGCCGCCTATCGCCTGGGCATGATCGTCGGTGGCTCGGCGTTGTTGGTGGTCTTCGACGTGCTCGGCTGGCTGCCGACCTTCGGCGCCATGGCGGCGCTCCTGCTGCTCGCCACCGCGCCCATCGCGCTGTGGCGCGAGCCACGTGGCGTGCAGCCGGCGGCTCCCGCGGCGCTCTCGATCTTGGTGCGCTTCTTTCGCCGGCCGCGCGTCTGGCCGTGGCTCGCGCTCATCGTGCTCTACAAGCTCGGCGACGCCTACGGTTCGCCCATGGTCAAACCCCTCCTCGTGGACCGCGGCATGAGCGTCGCCGACATTGGGCTGCTCGTCGGTGGGCTCGGCTCCGGCGCAGCGCTCGTCGGCGCGCTCGTCGGCGGCTGGCTCGCAGGACGCGCGGGGCGCCGCGTCGCGCTGGTGAGTGCCGGGCTCGTGCACGCGCTGCTCATGGCCTGCTACGCGCTGCCGCTCGTCGGCGTGGGCGGTACCACGCTGCTCTCGACCTTGATGGTGCTCGAGCACCTCACCGGCAGCATGGCCACGGTGGCGCTCTTCACGGTGATGATGGACGCCTCCGACGAGAGCAGCGGCGCCACCGACTACACCGCCCAGGCGAGCGTCATCGTGTGGGCCACCTTCGCCGGCGCCGCGCCCTCGGGGTTCCTGGCGGAGGCGCTCGGGTACGCTGGGCACTTCCTCATCGCGGGGGTCGTGTGCGCGGTGGGGGCGATCGCGCTGCCCTACGCCTTGACGCGGGGCGTGTTGCCAGCGCGCACGACCTCCTGATCGCGATCTGCAGATAGCGTTCGCAGATTAACGGCTCGTGCGCCGCGGTCTTCATGATGTAGGCGCGAGTACGCGTGCGCCAAGCACCTGGAAGATCGAGGTCACGCCTGACAGATCCACGTGACCAGCGTCGCGGCGAAGGAAATCACCGTCAGGCATGTTTCTCGCTTCGATGAACGCGAGCGTCGCCGACGCAACGTGCCTGGGGTCAACCAAGGGAACGCGCTAGGTGCACCATGGCTGAGCCGAATCGTAAAGCCGCCCCGTTGCCCGTCGCCCTCGATGGTGACGACGAGCCCACCTCGCCGGACACCTCGCTGCCGCAGACCGAGCTGGTCGAGGCCGTCGAGTGGCTGCGCAGGAAGGGCATCGTCAGCGACGCCAAGCCGCCCTTCGCGGGCTTCTACGAGGAGCTCGTCGACACCGAGTGAGCGCCAGCGCGGCGCCCTCACTCCTCGACGGTGTTGTAGTGCTGGGGCCGAGGCGCCAGCGCGCCTGCGCCCGCGCAGTGCTGCTTCCAGCTCACGCTCGGCGCGCCGTTCTCCACCTTGCGCATGGTGATGCAGCCGGGCACCGGGCACACCAAGCTGCACAGGTTGCAGCCGACGCACATATCCTCTTTCACCTCGACGAGCCGCTTGCCGTTCTTTGGCGCCAGCGCCAGCGCCTGGTGCGCGCCGTCTTCGCACGCGATGAAGCACAGCTCGCAGCCGATGCACGTGGCTTCATCGATGTGTGCGCGAATGAAGTGATTGAGGTCGAGGTTCTCCCACTTCTGGATGCTCGGCACCGCGCGGCCTTGGAAGTCGGTGAGCTTCTGGTAGCCCTTCTGCTCCATCCAGTTCGCGAGGCCGTCGCACATATCCTCGACGATGCGGAAGCCGTAGTGCATGACGGCGGTGCACACCTGCACGTTGGCGCAGCCGAGCGCGATGAACTCGGCCGCGTCCTTCCACGTCGAGATGCCGCCGATGCCCGAGATGGGGAGGCCCTGGAGCTCGGGGTCCGCGGCCATCGACGACACGAAGTTGAGCGCGATGGGCTTGACGGCAGGCCCGCAGTAGCCCCCGTGGCTGCCCTTGCCTGCGACGTTGGGCCGCGGCGCCATCAGGTCGAGGTCGACCCCCACGAGCGAATTGATGGTGTTGATGGCGCTGACGGCGTCGGTGCCGCCGCGCTTGGCCGCCCGGGCGGGATAGGTCATGTCGGCGACGTTGGGCGTGAGCTTGGTGATGACCGGGATGGTGCTCACCTCTTTGACCCACTCGACGATCTGCTGGCAGTACTCGGGCACCTGGCCCACGGCCGCGCCCATGCCGCGCTCGCTCATGCCGTGCGGACAGCCGAAGTTGAGCTCGAAACCGTCGCAGCCCGTTTCGCCATGGGTGCGTTTGACGATCTCGTGCCACACCTCGCGCTTGCTCTCGACCATCAACGACGCGATGAGCGCATGCTTCGGGTAGCGCTTCTTGACCAGCTTCATCTCCTTGAGGTTGTCCTCGATGGGACGATCGGTGATGAGCTCGATGTTGTTGAGGCCGATGAGCCTCTGCGTGCCGAGGTCGATGCCGCCGTAGCGCGAATAGACGTTGACGATGGGCTGACCGATGGTCTTCCACACCGCCCCACCCCAGCCGCAGTCGAAGGCGCGCGCCACCTGTCCGTACGTGTTGGTGGGCGGCGCCGAGGCGAGCCAGAAGGGGTTGGGCGAGACGATGCCCGCGAGGTTCGAGGTGAGATCGACGGCCATGGTCAGGTCCCCTTCAGGAAGATCGAGATGGCGCCGGCGGCGCGCTTGCCGTCGGCGGCGGCGTTGACGATCTCCTTGCCGCCGTTGACGCAGTCGCCGCCCGCGAAGTACCTCGGGTTCGAGGTGCGTCCCTCCTCGTCGATGACCACGCGACCGGCGCTGTCGAGCTGGAGCTTCTCGACCTGGCGCAGCAGGTCCCCGCGCTTGCTCTGGCCGAGCGCCTTGATGACGAGGTCACAAGGCAGCACGTGCTCGCTCTTGGGAACCGGGCTGACGCCCTTGCGGCCGCTGGCATCGGGCGCGCCGAGCTTCATCCTCACGCACTCGAGGCCCGTGACCCGGTCGCCCTCCACCAGCACGCGCGCCGGCGCGGTGAGCCAGTGGAAGGTACAGCCGCTCGCCTTGGCCAGGTCGAGCTCGAAGCCATAGGCGGGCGCCTCGTCCTCGCTGCGGCGATAGACGAAGGCGACGTGCGCAGCGCCGAGGCGCCGCGCCTGGGTAGCGGCGTCGACGGCGGTGTTGCCGGCGCCGATGACCAGCACGCGCGCAGGCGCCGCCACCGTGCCGTAGGGGCGGGTCTTGAGCTGCTCGATGAAGGTGAGCGCATCGACCACGCCGGCGGCGTCCTCGCCGGGGATGCCGAGCGCTTGCGTGGCGCCGAGGCCGACGCCGAGGAACACGGCGTCGAAGTCGCGCTCGAGCTGCTCGAAGGTCAGGTCGACGCCCACCTGCACGCCGCTGCGCAGCTCGACGCCGAGGTCGAGGATGGTCTTGGCCTCGGCGAGCGCGGTGTCGGGGCGAATCTTGTACTGGGCGATGGCAAAGGTGGTGAGGCCGCCGGGCTGCTTGCGTGCGTCGAACACCACCACCGCGTGTCCGGCGCGCCGCAGCTCCTGCGCGCACGCGAGGCCGGCGGGTCCGGCGCCGACCACCGCGACCTTCTTGCCCGTGGGTGCACCGGCGCTGAACAGCTTCCAGCCCTGCGCGAGCACCGCGTCGGTGGCATGGCGTTGCAGGCGGCCGATGGCGACGGCGCGGTGCTCCTGCTGCAGCATCACGCATGCGCCCTCGCACAGCACCTGGACCGGGCAGGCGCGCGCGCACGAGTGGCCCAGGGGGTTGGCGTCGAGGATGACGCGCGCCGCGCCCTTGAGGTTGTCGTTGTGGATCTTCTTGATGAAGCTCGGCACGTCGATGTGCGTGGGGCACGCCTGGGTGCAGGGGGCGTCGTAGCAGTAGAGGCAACGCGCCGATTCGGCGAGCGCCTCGGCCTCGGTGAGCGCCGGGTGGAGCTCGGCGAAGTTGTGCGCGACGTCGGCGGCAGAGAGCTGCCGGTCCGCGCTGGCGATGCGGATGCTCATGGCGCGTTCTCTGCCGCCGCCACCCTGGGGTCAACCGGGACAGGCCGCGGAAACCGGGCGCGTCGACCGCGCACCGCGACCGGCGACTCGCATCGTCGCTGTCACAGGTGGCCCGGAGGGCACGCCCTAGGGTACACCAACGGCGTGCTCGGTACGCTCTCGTCCTTGGTGCTGGTGGCGACGCTCGCGCAAGGGCCCGCCATCTCCGACGTCGTGCGCACGCGCAGCACCACCGCCACCTTCACCGCGACCACCGAGCTCCGCTTGGTCGACGGCAAGATCTGGTGGCGACCGCGCTCGGCCACGGCGTCGGCGTTGGAGCCATGGACGCTCATGCCCAAGGAGGGCGTGCCCTCGCCGCCCACGAAGCTGGCCGCCACCAAAGCGCGCCTCGGTTTGCGCGGCACCGTGCGCAAGGGCGCTTTCGACGCGCCCGGGCGTATGGTCGCGATCGCGGCCGATGGCCAGGAGCTCATCGCCGTCGACGATCGGCACCGGGTGTACGCCACCAGGCTCGATCGCGTGCGCTGGTCCGATCGTTTCACCGAAGCGGCGCGTGCGGCGCCACTCAAGATCCCCGCGGGCGCGCAAGTGGCGCTGAGCGTGCGCCGGCACGCGTACGTCGACATCGACGGCAACGGGCACGCGCCGAGCGGCGAGGTCACCACGCTGTACGCGCTCAGCGCCGACGGGAGGCGCGTGAATCTCACCGATCGCCGCGCCGGCGCTCGGTTGGTGGGCACCATGTGCCTACCGGAGCGCGGGGCCTTTCAAGGGGTCGCACTGTCGGCAAGCGCCTCCACGCTCGCCGTGCTCGACGACGGCGGACGCGTCTATTCCCGGTTCGCCGACGTCGAGAGCCTTGGGCACGAGCTCGGCACGACGTACTCATGGCGTCGCGAGCGACGAAGTGGCGCTCGGGCAACGGTGCGCAGCTTGCCGCCGGAGCCGTGGCGCGCGCAGCCGCGACTGCCCGGGCCCTTCGCGCGCGAGGTGACGGTGGTGCCGGGACCACGCGACGGTGCTCCAAACGAGCTGCGTGTACCGACGGACGGCGGCTACTACACGAAGCCCTTGGTGGGTGGCGCCTGGTCGCTGGTGAACACCGGCGTGCGGCGTCGCGACGCCCTGTCCGCCGCGCCGCCCGCGCTGCGCGACACGCGCCCCGTGAGCGCGCTCGAGGGCATCCCGTGGCATGGTGCGACGACGCGCCTGCAGGGCTTCGATCCTGTGTGCCCGCCCGCCCAGGTGGTGGTGGAGCGTGACGACGAACGCGTGGTGCTCGAGCTGTGGACGCGCGAGGGGCTCGACACGCTGCCGCGCGGTCGCGAGCTCACCGGCGCGCTCGTGCTGCCCACGCCGGTGCGCGGCGAGCTCGCCTCGGATCTGCGCGCGCTCCTCGGTGACACCGTGGTCGAGGTGCGCGTCGACGCCGACGAGCGCCGCGTCAACGTCCGCGCCGCCAATCGCACCCGCTCCGAGCCGCGCCTGTCCTTCATCCGCAGGTGAGGATCAGCGTCGCGCGGGCTCGAGCTTGGGCCCAGCAGCCTCGGTGTACGAGGAGGCCGACAACAAGAGCTCTCCGTCGGGCGACAGGCAGACGCGCCCATCGCCGCCGACAGACCCGGCCTTGGCGCCGTGCGGCAGCGTCCAGCGCGCGGCCGCGGGCGAGCCGGTGACCAACAGCGAGCCGTCCCGCGCAAGCGCGATGGACGAGGCACGACCGCCCACGTCGATGGCGGCGGTGCACTCGGCGGAGTCGACGCGCCAGACCTCGGCACGGCCGTCGAACGCGAACGCGACCCGCTGCCCGTCGGCGGTGATGGCGGAGGCGCAGCCGTTGCGTGCGCTCACCTCTTTGGGCGTGAGGCGCGCGGGAAACCGGAACAGCTCGTTGCCGCGCTCGGCGTCCCACACCACCGCCACGCCGTCAGGGGCGAGCACGGCGATGACGAGCAGGCCGTCGGAGTGGAAAGCGACGTCGCGCAGCGGGCGATCGACCTCGGGCGACCGCCACAACGACACACCCGTGCCGGCGTCGAGCACCACCGCGAAGGCGCTGCGCGCGGCGGCGTCGATGCGCACATCGCCAACGACCAGGCGTCCGCCATCGGGCGCAAACGCCAGCGAGGTGACCCCGTGGAGCGACGCGGTCCAGGCCAGGGCGCCCTTGGTGGTGTCGTAGACGCGCACCTCGGGCTGGCCGTGGCATGCCACGGCCAAGCGCGAGCCGTCGGGTGAGAGCGCGATGCGGTCCGGCCTGCCCACCTCGGTCACGCGCAGCACCAGGGCCGCGTGTCCGCCGCGGCGCACCGGCGAGAGATCCCACACGTGGATCTTGCCCTCCGACGACGTGGCCAGCCAACACCCGTCGCGCGAGAAGGCCGAGCCCACCAGCGGGAACTCGCCGGCCGCAAGCTGGGCGCGCTTGCGCGGCGTGGCCGAAGGAGGGCGCGCTGCCCGAGTCGGGCGAGCATGGCCGGCAACCAGACGCGCGGCCGGCGCCGTGCGGCGGGCGGTCGCCTTGCGTCGCGGCCTGCTCGCGGCCTTGGTGGCCTTCTTCTTCTTCTTCTTTCCCTTCTTTTTCTGCTTCTTCTCCGTCGTCGCCGAGGCCCTGGCCCTCGTGCCGCGCACGCTAGCGCGGGCGCGCGTTTTCGACGCCGTCCGTGCCTTCTTCTTCCGCTTCGCCTTCTTGGTGCGGGACGCCATGGCCGCCTCGTCGTTCGTGATGGTCGCCACGCTACCCGGGGTCGGCGGCAACGCAACGGGGTCGGCGCGCGGCGCGAGCAGGTCCCCCGTGCGCACGAGCGCGACGTACCACCGCCATCGCGGCGCCACGCCGCCTGCCGCACCAGCAGAGCGCCCCGTTCAGCGCAAGAGCTGCCCCACGCGCGCCCGCTTGACGAACTGCCCGCCGCCTCTGGTCTTGACGCTGCCCTTGTCGACGATGAGGCGGCCGCGCGAGATCACGGTCTCGGGGTAGCCCTTGACGGTGATGCCCTCGAAGGCCGAGTAGTCGACGCGCATGTGGTGCGTGCGCTCGTTGGCGACGCCGATGGTCTCGGTGCGCTTGGGATCGAAGACCACGATGTCGGCATCGGACCCGACCGCGATGGTGCCCTTCTTCGGGAACATGCCGAACAGTTTGGCGGGGGCCGTGGAGGTGACCTCGACGAAACGGTTGAGCGACAGGCGTCCCTCCACCACGCCTCCCTGGAACATGAGCGCCATGCGGTTCTCGACGCCGGGTGCGCCGTTCGGGATCTTGGTGAAGCCCTCGCGCCCGAGCTCCTTGCCAGGACGCGCCGGCGGCGGGTCACCGGGCTTCCACGACGCATTGAAGAAGAAGGGGCAGTGGTCGGTGGCCACGGTGCTCAGGTGCTTGAGCGCGAGGCCCTGCCACAGCGGCTCCTGGTTCCACTTCTCGCGCAGGGGCGGCGACATCACCCACTTGGCGCCCTCGAAGCCGCCGTTGCCCTCGCGCAGGTAGAAGCTCTCGTCCAGGAACAGGTATTGCGGGCAGGTCTCGGCCTCCACGTCGACGCCGCGGGCACGCGCGCGCTTGATCTCCTCGAGCGCGTCGGCCGACGACAGGTGCACGATGAACAAGGGCGCGCGCGCCACCTCGGCGATGGCGATGGCGCGATGCACGCTCTCGGCCTCCATGCGCGTTGGTCGCGTGCGGCCGTGCCAGACCGGCGCGAGCTTCTTGTCTCGCACCGCCTCCTTGATGATCTCGTCGATGACGATGCCGTTCTCGGCGTGCAGGCACACGCGCGTGCCGTCCTCGCCCGCGTGACGGAAGGCGCGGTAGAGCGCGCCATCGTCTGCGTAGAGCACGCCCGGGTAGGCCATGAACATCTTGCACGAGGTCACGCCTTCGTCCGCCAAACGCCGCAGCTCGGTGATGCGCTCGTCGGGCATGTCGGTGATGATCATGTGGAAGGCGTAGTCGATGGTGGCCTTGCCGTCGGCCTTCTTGCGCCAGGTGTCGAGGCCCGCGAGCGCGCTCTGGCCGCGGCTCTGGATGGCGTAGTCGACGATGGTGGTGGTGCCGCCGCAGGCCGCGGCCACGGTGCCGGTGTCGAAGTCGTCCGACGACTTGGTGCCGCCGAAGGGCATGTCCATGTGCGTGTGCGCGTCGATGCCGCCGGGGATGACCAGCTTGTCGGTGGCGTCGATGACCGTGTCGGCCTGCTGGCGCAAGGCCGGTCCGATGTGGGTGACGCGCTCGCCGTCCACGAAGACGTCGGCGACGTAGTCGTCGGTGGCGGTGATGATGCGGCCGTTCTTGATGAGCAGGCTCATGGGTGCACCTCGCTGAGGAGGTGACTCCAAAAGCGCGCACGGTGCAATCAGGCCGGGGCGCTACGACGCAGCGCGTGGCTCGACGTGCACCTGTACGCCGAGCACGCCGGGGATGCCGTCGCGCACGGCGTCCTCGACCCGGTGGGCGAGCGCGTGGGCGTCGGCGACCGGCAGCGCACCGTCGACCTCCACCGTCAGGTCGATGAAGATGCCGCCCGGTGTTCCGCGCGAGCGCCCGTCGCGCGCAGCCGCCACGCCGTCGACGCTCCGTGCGAGCTCGAGCACGCGGGCGGGGTCGAGCACGCTCTGATCGAGCAGGTAGCCGGCGTTCTCTCGCAGCACGCGGGCCGCGAGCAACACGATGTAGACGGCCACGGCCGCGCCCGCGACGGTGTCGAGCCAGTGGTAGCCGCGCCACACCAACAGCGTCGAGGCCGCCACGCCGAGGGTGACCACGATGTCGCCGCGGGTGTGGATGGCGTCGGACATGAGCCCGGGGCTCATCAAGCGTTTGCCGGCGCGCGCCTCGTAGCTGGCGACGAACAGGTTCACCACCAAGGTGACGGCGAGGACCGCGAACGCGCTCGGCTCGACGGCCGGCGGCGCACCCATGCCGCGCACGCGATCGACCACGCCCATGAGCACGTTGAAGGCCGCCGCCAAGAGCGACAGCCCGATGAAGCTCGCCGCCAGCACCTCGAACTTCCGGTGGCCGTAGGGGTGCTCCTTGTCGGGCGGCGCGGCGGCGAGCCAGGTGCCGAGCAGCAGGACCACGTTGTTGAGGCCGTCCGTCGACGAGTGGAAGCCGTCCGCTCGGATGGACAGCGAGCCGAGCGCGGTCCCCACTACCACCTTGGCGGCGGCGACGGCGACGTTCGCGATCAGCGTGACGACGAGGACCGTGCGGATGCCGCGGGCCCGCTCGTCCATGTGGTCCTCGCGCGTCATCGCGGCCAGCATAGCGCGCGACCGGCTCCGGTCGTCGTCTCGCTTGAGATCAGCGGTGGCGGCTTTTCTCGCCTCGTGGCGTCGCAGCCGCTACAACCCTGGCAATGGCCTCCGACGGGCCCCGCCCGACCACCGTCCTCGGTATGACCATCGCCCGGCACCGCATCGAGCGGTTGATCGGCGGTGGTGCCATGGGACGTGTGTTCGTCTGCCGGACACCGGACGACCACGTGGTGGCCGTGAAGCTGTTGCGCACCTCGCACGCGGCGCTCGGTGATCGCTTGCTCGACAAGCGCGGCGTGCTCGAGAAGGTCCGCTCGCCCCACGTCGTCGAGGTGTACGACGTGTCCGTGTACAACAACGTGCCCTACCTGGTGATGGAGCTGTGCGAGGGCAGCACGCTGGCGGCGCTCTTGAAGAGCGGCCCGTTACGCACGGCCGACGCCCTCGCGTACGCGGCCGCCATCGCCGACGGCGCGCGCGCTGCCTGGGCGCACGGTGTTGCCCACGGCGACCTGCGGCCGAGCAACGTGCTGATCGTGAACGGCAACGTCAAGCTCGCCGATTTCCTGCTGGCCCCCGCCATCGAAGGCTTGCCCTCGGTGCGCGGCACACCCCTGTACCTCGCGCCCGAGCTCTTGCACGGCACGCCCCCCGATGCGCTCAGCGACATCTACTCCTTTGGCGTCATCCTGGCCGAGTGCCTGACCGGCCGCACGCCGTACGCCGGCTCGCCCACCTCGGTGCTGCAGCAGCAGAGCTCGGCCGCGCCCATCTCGTTCGCGTCGTTGATGCCGGGCGCGCCCCACTTCCTCGTCGAGCTGCTCGACCGCCTGCTCGAGAAGGATCGCGCGCGGCGCATGAAGACCTGGGACGACGTGCTCGAGGGCGTCGAGCGCGCCGCCAAGGGCCTCTCGCAGAAGGAGCACAAGCTCCAGTTGCCAGAGGTCGACATTGACATCGACACCTCCTTCGACGACGAGCACCGCACCGCGGAGGTGCACATCTCAGCGCCGGCCAAGGACCTGATGGACTCCATCGACGACGAGCCGCCCGCGAGCACCGACGCCGCCCTGCTCGACGAGCCGCAAGCGAGGGCAGGCCCAGCGCCACCCGCAGCAGCAGCGCCCTCCGGCGTGGCGCTCGCGGCTTCTCAGCCGACGGCGCCGACGCGCGCCCCCGTGACCGCGCCCGCACCGGTGCCCATGAGCATCGAGGAGCTCGAGCTGCCCGCGCCGCCCCCAGAGCAGCACGGGCCCGTCGGCAGCGTGAGCGCCGATGAGCACGACGATGAGGCGCTCGAGCGCGAGCGCACGCGCGTCCAGCCGGGCATCAGCGCTGCGGCCGATGCGCTCGACGATCTGCTCGGGGGCGGCACCAGGCCGAAGCCGAGCAAGCGGTAGCGCTGGGCGCCCCGCGCCTCACAGCCCCAGGCGAGCGTTGAGCTCCGCCTTGATGCGCTGGCCCGCCGCCTCGAGGCGTTCACGGGCGGGCCCGAGCTCGGCGCGGGCGGCGACGCGCGCCACCAGCTCGCAGTACATCTTGATCTTCGGCTCGGTGCCGGACGGCCGCACGGTCAGGCGCGTGCCGTCGGCGGTGTGCAGCACCACCACGTCGGCGGGGTGATCGCCGCGCGCGAGATCGTCGACGCGCGCGACGGCGGTGCCGTCGAGGGCGACGGGGGGATCGCGGCGCAGCGCGGCCATGGACGCTTTGATGCGCTCCATGCCGGTGGCGCCGGGCATGGTGACCGACCAGTTGACGGCGTGCGACAGACCGTGGGCGATGAACAGTTCGTCGAGACGGTCGAGCACCGTTTTGCCTTGGGCCTTGAGCGCGCGCGCCAGCTCAGCGAAGCGTACGGCCGCGCCGATGCCGTCCTTGTCCTTGACCAGGGGGCCTACGCTGTACCCGAGCGCCTCCTCATAGCCGCACACGAAGTGCTCGCCGTGCGCGGCGCGCTCCATGGCCTTGTTGGCGATCCACTTGAAGCCCGTGAGCGTCTCGGCATAGGCCGCGCCCTTGTCCCTCGCCATGCGCGACAGGAAGGTCGACGACACGATGGTGGTGATGACGAGCTTCTGCCGCGCGCCCGCGGGCAAGGGCATGTGGTCGAGCGCGTCGGCGCACACCAGCATGCCGATCTCGTTGCCCGAGAGCAGGCGATAGCCGCCGCCGCTCAGCACGGCCACCGCCAGCCGATCGGCGTCGGGGTCGTTGGCCAGGATGAGGTCGGCGGCGCTCTCCTTGGCCACCGCGATGGCGCGATCGAGCGCGCCTTTCTCCTCGGGGTTCGGGAAGGCGACGGTGCGGAAGGTGCCGTCGGGGTCCGCTTGGGTGGGCTCGTCGACGACGCCGACGAAGCCCGCGTGGGCCAGCGCGCGCAGCGCCAAGCGATGCCCCACGCCGTGCATGGCGGTGTACACGATGCGCAAGGGCGCGGGGCCCGCGGGCGCGCGGTGCCACGCCAAGGCGCCCACGGCGTCGAGGTAGGCGCGCTCGACGTCGTCAGACACGATGCGCCGTAGCCCGCTCGCGGCGGCGTCGGGTGGCGCCACGCGCTCCACGCGGGTGGCCGCCGGCGCGCGCGCGATGCATGCGGCGATGCCCGTGTCGTGCGGGGGGGTGATTTGCGCGGCGTTGGCCCAGTACACCTTGTAGCCGTTGTCGGCCGGCGGGTTGTGGCTGGCGGTCACCATCACGCCAGCGGCGGCACCGAGGTGCTCGACCGTGAACGCGCACACGGGCGTGGGCACGGGATCGATGAACACGAGCGCGGGGATCCCGAGCGCGGCCAACACTGCGCAGGTGTCCTCGGCGAAGCGGCGCGACGACAAACGGCCGTCGAAGGCCACCACCACGCCTCGTTTCCTGGCGTCGACGCCGAACTGGGGTCCCTGCTCGAGGAGGTAGGTGCCCACGCCCCAGCTCGCCTGGATAACGACGCTGCGGTTCATGCGCGCGCTGCCTGCCTCCACGCGCCCGCGCAGCCCCGCGGTGCCGAAGCTGAGGGTGCCGGCGAAGCGATCCTCGAGGTCGGCGCCGGCGGCGCCGTCGCCGCGCTCGGCCTTGGCCACCAGCGCCTCGAGCTCGGCTCGCGTCTCCGGATCCGGGTCGTCCGCCAGGAACTTGCGCGCGCGCGACAGCGTCTCAGGGCTCATGCGTGCCTCCGTCCGCGCGCGTCGCTAGTGACTTCGCCTACACTCCACAAGGCGGGCACCCCGCCGCCGGGGACCGCGGAGCCGGGAGCCGACCATGGTGCGACGACAAGCGAGCGTGGCCACCTTCCTGGCAGGCGTGGTGGTGGGGCTGGCGCTGGCCGCCGGCGGCGGCGTGGCGCTCGCTGCCGGCAGCGTCGACGCGGCCTACCAAAAGCTGCGCGTGTTCTCGCAGGTGCTCACCTACGTGCAGCAGAGCTACGTCGACGAGGTCGACGGCGACGAGCTGGTCTACGACGCGGTGGTGGGCATGCTCTCGGGCCTCGATCCCCACACGGTGTTCATGCGCCCTGCCGAGTACGAGAAGCTCCGCGAGGACACGGTGGGCGAGTTCGGCGGCCTCGGCGTCGAGGTGGGCGTGGCCGGCGACGTCATCCAGATCGAGGTGGTGCACGCCGAGAGCCCCGGTGCGCACGCCGGGCTGCGACCCGGCGACAAGGTCTTGGCCGTCGACGGCGAGAGCCTGCGCGGCCAGCCCATCGAGGCCTCGGTGCGCCTGATGCGCGGGCTGCCGGGCACCCGCGTGGTGCTCACCGTCGAGCGCAAGGGCTGGGAGCGCGCGCGCGACATCCCGCTGGTGCGCCGCCAGGTGCGCGTGCCCTCGGTGGACCTCGAGGATCTGGGCGAGGGCGTGGCCTACCTGCGCATCCGCGCCTTCCAAGAGCGCACCGACTTCGAGCTCGCCCGCGCGCTCGCCGAGGTGCGGCGCAACGCCAAGGCGGCTGGGCGCGCGCTGCCCGCCGGGCTGGTGCTCGACCTGCGGGACAACCCGGGCGGGTTGCTCGACGAGGGCGTGCGGGTCGCCGACCGCTTCTTGGGCGAGGGCATCATCGTCACCACCAAAGGGCGAAACCCGCGCAACACCGAGGTGGAGATGGCGCGCCCCGACGGCACCGAGCCCGACTACCCGATCGCGATCCTGGTCAACGACGGCACCGCGTCGGCGAGCGAGATCGTGGCGGGTGCGCTCCAGGATCACCACCGGGCCGCGGTGGTCGGCACGCGCACCTTTGGCAAGGGCTCGGTGCAGACCCTGTTCGGCCTCGACGACGGCGCCGGCCTCAAGCTCACCATCGCCCGCTACTTCACGCCCAGCGGCCGCTCGATCCAGGACGTGGGCATCGAGCCCGACGTGGCCGCCGGGCCGGCCGACGAGCTGCCGGCCGGCCTCAAGGGCGCCGAGCGGGCGCGCCGCGACCCCCAGGTCGCCGCTGCCGTCGACGCTATCCGCCGCGGCCCCAAGAACCTGGCGCGCGGGCAGCAGAAGGGCGGTTGAGTGGGTATCGCCGCCGTGATGGCGCCATTTCGCTCGCGCGGGCGTCCGATGTAGGACAGCGGCGTCCGGGCCTCGGATGCCTCTTGGCGTCAGCCCGGTGGCACGACGTATGATGCCGTTGGATCCTTCGCCCTCTCCCCCCGGGACTCTCGTCGACAGCACCATGGCCGCCTTCAAGCTGATCATCGAAGACGACGCCGGCAAGCAGATCATCGTGCCGTTCGCCAAGGACGTGATCACGATTGGTCGCAAAGAGGGGAACACCATCCGCCTGACCGAGCGGAACGTGTCGCGCAAGCACGCCCGGCTCACCAAGGAGAACGGCCACGTCCTGGTGGAGGACCTCGAGAGCTACAACGGCATCCGCCTGAACGGCGAGCGCATCTCGGGCCGGGTGCAAGTGTCCGAGGGCGACACGATCCAGATCGGCGACTACCACCTGGCCATTCACTCGCAGGAGGGCGCCGCGGCCAAGCCCTCGGGCTCGGGCGACCCCAACGCCACCGCGCAGATGCGCAGCGTGTCGGCGCCCACCACCATGGCTCCGGAAGACGACGAGTTCGCCGGCGACACGCAGCGCTGGGAGGCGCCGGCGGAGCTCAGCCCGGTCCCCGTGGGCAACGCCATGTTGACCCAGGAGGAGCCGGCGGTGATCCCCACCGCCACCGCCGAAGAGGCCGCACCGAGCGCGTTCAGCTCCGCCGTCGCCGCCGACGACGGGAACGCCTTCGCGTCTTCCGCCGACAGCGCGCGCGCGGCGCCGTTCTCGCCGCTGGTGACGGTGACCGTGGGCGGCTCGGCGACCCAGTCGGCGCGCAAGCACGAGATCGAGCTCGAGCCCACCGTGCGCCAGGCGGCGTCACCGGCGCCGGTGTCGGTGCCGGGTTCTGGCCATCTCGGCGAGGTGCCTCGGCCCTCGGCCCCGCCGCCCGCCCTTGGCTCGGGTCCGAACCCCGCGCTGGCAGAGGACACGGCGACCATGCGCGCGCCGGCTTCCCCGGGCGAGGACGTCGCGCTGCCGCGCCTGGTGGTGCTCAACACTATCTTCGCGGGCAGCGCGTTCCCGTTGCGCACCACCGAGCAGGTCATCGGCCGCACCGACGAGAACGACATCACCATCGAGCACCGCTCGGTGTCGCGCAACCACGCCAAGCTGGTGCGCGAGGGCGATCGCGTGCGCATCCTCGATCTCAAGAGCGCCAACGGTGTGCTGGTCAACGACGAGGAGGTCGAGCAGGCGGTGCTCCAGTCCGGCGACGTCGTCGAGCTCGGGCGCGTCCGCATGCGCTTCGTGCCGGTCGGCGAGCGCTTCAGCGTTCCGCCCGACGAGATCGAGCGCGCGCGCATCGCTGATGCCGCCGGTGACGACTTCGAGAGCGACGCTGGCACCGGCATAACGAACCCGGTGCGCCCGAAGACCGCGCAGGTCTCCAGCTCCGATCTGGCCATCCCGTCCTCGACCCTCGGCTTGCGCAAGCTGCCGGTGCCCGTGCTCGCAGGCGCCGGTGTCTTGGTGGTGCTGCTGATCATCATCGTGGTGCTCTTGTCCCGCGGTGACGACGAGCAACCGGCGGTCACGCCGCTGCGGCCGGAGGATCCCCGCGTCGTCGTCGATCCGCCGGTCGATCCTCCTCCGCCCGACCCGCCCGCCGATCCCGCGCTCACCGACCCCGCGGTGCCGCCGCCCGACCCCACGCCACCCGCGCCCGATGGCGCCGTTGACCCAAACGTGGACCCTGCGCCCGACCCGGCGGCGCGCCCGCCCGACCCGACCCGCGTCAAGAGGCCCGAGCCGAGGATGTCGAAGGCCGACATCGACAGCGCGATTCTACAAGCGCGCACGTTCTACCTGCAGGGCAAGCACGAGAAGGCCATCGAGGCGATCAAGCCGGTGACCAAGGCCGACAAGAACAACGACGCCGCCTGGAAGCTCCTCGGCATGGCGGCGCAGAAGCTCGGCAAGCTCCGCACGATGTGCACCGCGTACGACGAGCTCCTGCGCTTGCGGCCCACCGGCGTCGACGCCGAGCAGGCGCGCGCCAATCGCAAGGCGGCGAACTGCAAATGATCTCAGCGCGCCAATCGCTCGAGGAGAACCTGGTCGGCGAGAAGGCGACCGACCTGCCCACGGGCAACGTCATCGAGCTGCGCCGCGCCATCGAAGAGATCCGCGAGGCCAAGCCCTACCGGGTGCGCGGCCGCGTCACCGAGGTCACCGGGCTCATCATCAAGGCCGCGGTGCCGGGCGTGCGCATCGGCGAGATGTGCTACGTCACCTCTCCCAAGGACGACGCTGCGCCCCTCAAGACCGAGGTGGTGGGATTCAAAGACGGCGCCGTCTATCTGATGCCGCTCGGCGACGCCAAGAAGGCGGCCCTGGGCCCCGAGAGCGAGGTCATCCCCTCGGGCAAGCCCTTCCAGATCAAGTGCGGCTTCGGCCTGCTCGGGCGCACGCTCTCGGGTGTTGGCGAGCCCATCGACGGGCTCGGTCCGCTCGACGAGATCGAGGGGCTGCAAGATTGGGCCGTGGAGCGCGAGTGCCCCGACCCTTACACGCGTCAGCCCGTCGACCGCGTCATCTCCTTCGGCGTGCGCGCCTGGGACGGCCTGCTCACCGTGGGGCGCGGCCAACGCGTGGGTCTGTTCGCCGGCTCGGGCGTCGGTAAGTCGACCTTGATGGGACAGATCGCGCGCCAGACCTCCGCCGAGGTGGTGGTGGTCTGCATGGTGGGTGAGCGCGGACGCGAGGTGCTCGAGTTCATCCACGACTCGCTCGGCGAGGAGGGCCTCAAGCGCTCCGTGGTGGTGTGCGCCACCTCCGACCAGCCGAGCCTGGTGCGCCTCAAGTGCTGCTTCGTCGCGACCGCGGTGGCGGAGTGGTTCCGCGACCAGGGCAAGGACGTGCTGTTCATGATGGACAGCTCCACGCGCTTCGCGCGCGCCCAGCGCGAGATCGGCCTCGCGCTCGGCGAGCCGCCCGCGCGCCAGGGCTATCCACCGAGCGTGTTCGCGCTCATTCCCAAGCTGATGGAGCGCACCGGCAACAACCACATCGGCAGCATCACCGCCATGTACACCATCCTCGTGCAGGGCGGCGACATGGAGGAGCCCATCGCCGACGAGGTGCGCGGCATCTTGGACGGCCACGTCATCCTCAATCGCGACCTCGGCGCGCGTAACCACTGGCCCGCCATCGACGTGCTGCCGTCGTTGTCGCGCGTCATGAGCGGCATCGCCTCCGACGAGCACAAGAAGGCCGCGGGCATCATGCGCCGCGTGATGGCCACCTACGAGAAGAACCGCGACCTCATCTTGCTCGGCGCGTACAACTACGGCACCGATCCCAAGGTCGACTACGCCATCGACAAGATCGAAGAGGTCGAGGGCTTCTTGCGCCAGGGCACGTACGAGGCCGCGCAGTTCGAGGAGACCGTGCAGCGCATGGTCGAGATGTTCGCTGATGCACAGGAGTAGCCCGTGACGGCGCCAGCACCGCAACGCCTTCACGTGCCACGCCGCTGCGCCGGCCGACGCGTCGCGGGCGCCGGCGCGTGAAGTGCTTCCACCACCCAGACAGCGACGCCGTTGGCCTCTGCAAGGCCTGCGGCAAGGGGCTGTGCAAGCTGTGCGCCGTCGACATGGGGCAGGGGCTCGCGTGCGCCGACTCCTGCGAGGTGGCAGTGCGCGACCTGATCGTGCAGATCGCCATCAGCAGGAAGGCGCTGGCCACCACGCCCGGCGCCTACAAGACCCAATCCACCATCGGCTTCGTCACCGGCGGCATCTTCATGGCGACCGCGGGGCTCGCCGCGCTCACGCCGGCCTGGTTCGTGGCGCCGCTGCTCGCGCTCTTCGGCGTGCCCATGCTTTACCAGGGCGTGCGCGCGCGGCGCACCTACCGGAGCCTGTTGGCGGCGCACAAGGAGCTGCCGCCGTGAAGGAAGCCGGCCAGGGGCACGGGCACGTTGCCGTCCTTGATTGGTAGGATCGCCCCATGGCCAAGTCGCCAGCCTATCGCCTCCAGGTCCTCTTCGAGATGCGCGAGAAAAAGAAGCAGGAAGCGGAGGAGGTGTACGCCGAGAAGAAGAAGAAGGTCGTCGAGGAGCAGAAGAAGCTCGACGAGATGAAGGGTACGCTCAAGGAGATGGTGCAGCACCGCCACGACAAGAAGCGCGAGTACGCGGAGCGCACCCGGGCCGGCGAGTACACCGTGAGCCAGATCACGGCCAACGACCGCCACGTCGAGCGTTTGAAGCAGCAGGAGCAGGCGTATCAGGTGGAGATCGACCGGCAGGCCGAGCGCCTCAAGGAGGCCGAGCGCATCGCGCAAGAGGCCATGGACGCCCTCGTCAAGGCGACGCAGGACCACAAGGCGCTCGAAAAGCACAAGGAGAAGTGGCTCACGGCGGTCAAGCGCGAGGCGGCCATGAAGGAAGAGCTCGCGGTCGAAGACATCGCGCAGGCGCAGTACTTCCAGAAGCTGCTCGAAGAGCTGGGTGAGGCCTGAGCATGGGACCGATGGTGGGCAAGGTAGTGCTCGAGATCGTGAAGACGCTGGGCAAGGCGGTCATCGCCGGTGTCGGCGTGGAGCTGGCGCGGGTCGCCTCGGCCCACGTGCAGAAGCGCTTCGGGCCGCCGAAAGACGAGAAGAAGCCCGAGGACATGACGCCTGAGGAGCTGAAGAAGGAGAACGAGCGCCTGCGGGCCGAGGTGGAAGAGCTCAAGGAGCGCATGGGTACCTCGACGGTGCCGCCGGACGTCGCCGTGGGGAGCTGAGCGACGACGCGACGCGTCAAGACCAACGACCCCGGGGCGCCGATACTGCCGCGGTAGCTCGCTCTTCCGGGGTTCCCCATGTCCAGCAAGGTCGATGAGCAAAACGCCCAGGCGGCGGCCGAGGCCGAGCGTCTGGCGCAGAAGGCCGACAAGCAAGCGCGCGAGGCCAAGACCAGCCAGGCGAGCCGCGAGTCCTTCGCCAAGCTCGTCAAAGCGAATCAGCAGGGCGCTGACGCGCAGCGGGGCAACGCAAGCAAGGCGCAGGGCGAAGCGCGCCAGGGCGAGGCGCAGGCCCAGAAACAAGCGAAGGGCTCGGAGCAGGCCGACCGCGCCGCGCGCATGGCCCGCGGCGGCGTGATGCAGCACGCGCGCGTCATGGAGCAAGCGAAGAGCTTCTCGCAGGTGCTCGGCAAGCAGCACAGCGAGACCGCGCAGGCCGACGGCCAGCGCGTGGAGGCGCGCGAACAGGGCGCCAGCGCGGATCGCGTGCAGCGCGAGGAGCGCGATCGCGACGTCCAGGGCGCCGAGGTGCAACGCGAGGGCGATCGCGAGCAGTCGAAGGTCGAGGCGCGCCGCGAGGGCGCGCCTGGTGGTCCCATCGATGCCGACGGCCGCGGTCGCGGCGGTGGTGGAGGCCAGGGGCGGCAAGGGCAGGGCGACGAGGGGGCCGCCGCCATGGCCGCGCAGGCGAAGCCGACGTCGGCGGCGCCGTCGTCGTCGCCGCAAGGCGCCGCGGGCGCGCGGCAGATCCCGCCCGAGATCTTGGAGAAGCTGGTCAGCGCCGTGTACCTGGCGGTCAACGAGCGCGGCCTCAAAGAGTTCCAAATCGAGCTCAAGGACGGGCCGCTCAAGGGCGGCTTCCTCAAGCTCACCGCCGACAAGGGCAAAGTGAGCCTGGCGTTTTACGGGCTCGAGGGCGACCAACGGCGCCTGGTCGAGGCCAGCAAGGGCGAGCTGATGCGACGGCTCGAGAAGAAGGGCCTGCGTTTGGAACGCCTGTCCGTCGGCTCGTGACTGCCACCGGCGCGAAAAGCTGCTAGAGCCCTGCGGCCCCAATGGAGGTCGCGTGCAGTCGATCGGGACACCCGTGCTGTGGGTCGCCTTCACGGTCGTCGTGGCGGTGGTGCTGGCCATCGACCTGTGGGTGGGCAGCAAGAAGACCGAGGCGATGTCGCGGCGCGCCGCGCTGGGCTGGACGACGCTGTGGGTGTCGCTGGCCTGCGCCTTCGGCGCCGTCATCTGGCTGGTCATCGACCACGAGCGCTCGCGCGAAGCGGCCATGGAGTTCTTCACGGCCTACATCATCGAGTACTCGCTCTCCGTCGATAACCTGTTCGTCTTCTTGCTCTTGTTCTCGTCGTTCAAGGTGCCGCAAGCGCACCAGCACCGCGTGTTGTTCTGGGGCATCTTCGGCGCCGTCGTCTTGCGCGCCTTGTTCATCTTCACCGGCACGGCGCTATTGCAGCGCTTCCACTTCCTCATCTACCTGTTCGGTGCGTTCCTGCTGTTCACCGGCGTCAAGCTGATCTTCGGTGGCGAAGACGAAGAGGAGGTGGAGCTCAGCGAGAACCGCATCGTGCGTTTCACGCGCCGCTTCGTGCCGGTGAGCGACCACTACGACGGGCACCATTTCATCACCGTGGTCGACGGCGCGCGCAAGGCCACGCCGCTCTTGCTCGTGCTGGTGGCGGTGGAGCTCTCCGACGTCGTGTTCGCGCTCGATTCCATCCCGGCGGTGTTTGGCGTCTCCCTCGACCCGTTCATCGTCTACACCTCGAACATCTTCGCCATCCTCGGTCTGCGCTCGTTGTTCTTCCTGTTGTCGGGCGCGCTGTTCGGCCTGCGCTTCTTGAAGCCCTCGCTCGGCATCGTGCTCGCGTTCGTCGGCGCCAAGATGTGCCTGCCGCTGGTGCACTGGGCGGCCGGCGCGCTCGGCCAGCGGGGCGCGGTCGAGTGGTTGCCCGAGCACGTGCCCACGCTGGTGTCGCTCGGCGTGGTGGGGGGCTTCCTGGTGGGCGGCGTGGCCTTGTCGATCCTGTTCCCCGGCAAGAAGCCCGAGGGCGTAGAGGCGGCCGCGGAGGTCAAGGAGGACATCCTCGAGGCGGTCACCGGCGAGCCTCACGCACACCAGCCGCCGCGCGAGGGCCCCCCGGCCGACGACGGTCCGCGCTAGAGTGCCGACGCCATGGCGAAGAAGCTGCGTAAGTACCGTCTGCACGACTTGCCGCGCCTGACGCGGACACAGGTGCAGGCGACCAACGCGCTCCTCTGCCACCTGCCGCAGACGCCGTTCGAGCACGACGTCAAGGCGCGCGTGCGCGAGCTGCTCGCGCGCCTGGTCCACGCCGACGTCGACATCTGGTTCGAGGGGACACGGCCGCTGGAGCAGGGTGAGCTCAAGCGCGTCCTCTCCGAGCCCACCTGCGCGGCGATCATCGGGATGCCGCCACGCACCGACAAGGCGCTCCTCGAGGTCGATCTGGCGATCGCGCAGATGGCTATCGACAAGCTCCTGGGCGGCACCGCCGAGGAGGTGGATGGGCAGCGCCCGCTCTCAGAGATCGAGGACGGCATCTTCTCGTTCATCCTGCTCAAGGTGCTGCAGGTCGTGGCTCCCGACCTCGAAGAGGCCCAGCTCGGCGTGCGGCTCGAGGCCATGCACGGCACCCTCGCGTCGCTCAAAGAACGCTTCCCCACCTCGGACCCCTGCCTGGTCCTGAGCTTCAAGCTGTTCTTCAACCAGAAGGTGGGCTTCGCGCGCCTCTACTTGCCGATGGCGCTCATGCAGGAGGCACTCACCGACGCGCCGGCCGCGCCGGGCCCCGCGCGCGAGCGCGCCCTGGCTCGCATGATCGAGCGCCTGGACGTGATTCGCTTGGTGATGGCGCCGCTGCATGTGGAGGTTGGGCGCATCGCGCTGCCCGTGGCCGACGTCGAGGCGCTCGACACCGAGGACATCATCCTGGTGGAAGAGTCGGAGCTGCGCCTCGAGCAGGGCGATCCACCGGTGCTTACCGGCCGCGCGCAGTGCCGTGTCGGCGACGGTGCCCACGGCGTGTTGACTGGCACCCTGGTGGTCGGCGAGCGCGGGCGCTACGAGGTGCAGCTCGAGGCGATAGCGCCCGTGGGCGAGCCGCGTGCGCGCGGCCACCTGTTCCTGGGCGGGCCGCGCGCAGGCGAGGGAGAGGCGGAGATGGGAACGGAAAACGCGAAGGCGCTGTCGGCGCCTGGGATCGTCGATGAGCACGGGCGATCGGTGAGGGCGCGCCGCGCCGCGGCGACGCGCGCCCTCGTCGGCACCACGGGCCCGCTGGCCCACGGCGGCGATGACCGCGAGCCCGGCGCCGAGCACAGCGATAGCCAGGAGGGGCAGGGCGACGATCAGGGCGACGACGAAGCGTCGCACGCTGCCACCGGACTGCTCGACGACGTGTCGGTGGCGCTGGTGGTGGAGCTCGGACGCGTCTCGGTGTCCGCCGCCGACGTCGTGCAGCTGCGGCCCGGCCACGTCATCGAGCTCTCGCGCAAGCCCGGCGACGCGGTGGATCTCGTGGTCGACGGCAAGCGCATCGGCAAGGGCGAGCTGGTCGAGGTCGACGGCGAGCTGGGCGTGCGCATCCTGTCGCTCGCCAGGTAGCGGCCGGGGGCCGCGCGGCCGGCGCCCGTTCCTCGAGCGCCCAACCACACCCTCGACGTGGATCCTGCTAGGCTGCCCGCGTGGTGCGTCGTGAAGGAACAGGTGTCCTGAGCCGCCGGCGGCGACGGCGCCGACCTCCGCGCTGCGTGTCTACAGCGGGAGCCAGTCCCGCCCGGGTAATCGCCGGAGAGCCCGGTAGCAGGTC
>JADZDP010000233.1 GCA_020850995.1 Deltaproteobacteria bacterium | reverse complement strand
GCCGGTGGTGCGACGGCGGCGTCGCGTGCTCGGCACGTGGCTACGGCCACGCGCCTGCGCGTCTCCTTGCCCTCGCACCACCGGCTCACGCTCGCGACGGCGCTGCAACCGGATCAGCTCTCTAGCGAGCCCATGCCGACAATTCTCAGCGTTTTCGCGGTGATCCACCGGCGGCCCGGCCGGACGCACCACTCCGACATCTGCTCCGAAAACCTACACATCAGGCCGGCGCGGGGGCGCGGCCCACGTGGAGGTTTCCGCCGTGGACGAGACCCTCAGCACCGACGAAGTGTGGCGCATGGTCAACGAGATCCTCGCCGAGTTCGGCCTGCCCGCCGCCCGCACGCTCAAGGACCGCTCGCTCGAGAGCGAGCCGGTCATCGAGGCCGGTTGAGCGCCTCCGGCGTCAGCGTGCGCGCGCGGCCATGGCGCGCGGGCGCGCCTCGTAGCTCACGATGACGTCGGCGCCGGCGCGGCGAATGGAGAGCAGGGTCTCTTCCATGGCGCGTGCGAAATCGATGAGGCCGCGCTCGGCGGCGGCCACCAACACCGCGCGCTCGCCCGACACCTGGTAGGCGAAGATCGGCAGGTCGCTCTGCTCGCGCACGTCGCGGATGACGTCGAGGTTGGTGAGCGCAGGCTTGACCAAGAGGGCGTCGGCGCCCTCGGCGACGTCGAGCTGCCACTCACGGCGCGCCTCGCGGCGGTTGCCCGCGGGCATCTGGTAGCTCTTGCGATCGCCGAACTGCGGCGCCGAGTGCGCGGCGTCGCGGAACGGCCCATAGAACGCGCTGGCCATCTTGACCGCGTACGAGAGCACGCCCACGTCGACGAGGCGGGCCTCGTCGAGGGCCCCCCGGATGGCGGCCACGCGGCCGTCCATCATGTCGCTTGGTGACACGAAGTCGATGCCCCAGCTGCCGAGCAGCACCGCCATCTTGGCCAGCAACGCCAGGCTCTCGTCGTTGACGATGACGCCGTCGTGCACGACGCCGCAGTGGCCGTGCGAGGTGAACGAGCACAGGCACACGTCGGCGAACAGCACCAGCTCGGGGAAGCGCTTGCGCAGCACCTCGGTGGCTGCGCGCGTGGGGCCAAGCTGCGCCTCGAGCTTGCTGCCGTCGTCGCACTTGTCGTCGGGCACGCCGAACAGCATGACGCCGCCCACGCCGGCGTCGACGAGGGGCGCCACCTCATCGGCGATCTTGTCGGCGCTCGACTGCCACAGGCCAGAGTTCGTCGAGGTCTCGCGCAGCGTGCCGCTGCCCGGGACGATGAAGTAGGGCATCACTAGGTTGCGCAGCTCGACGGTGGTCTCGGCGAACAGCCGGCGCACGGCGGCGTTTCTGCGCAGGCGGCGCATGCGGACGGCGGGACCGGTGATGGGCGTCTTCATGGTGCTGTCTCCGGGAGGGACGAGAGGAAATCCGCGAGCTCGGCGCCGCGCGGCACCTGCACGGCGTGCCGCTTGGTAGCGCGCTCGTAGGCCCGCGCGGTGGAGTCGCCCACGCAGACGACGGTGCGCGGCAGCGCGGCGCCGGCGCGCGTGGCGGCGGCGCTGAGCGCATCGACGGCGGAGGGCGAGAACACGAGCATGGCCGCGTCGGGCTCGAGGTCGCCGAGGGCGCGCTCGAGCTCGGGCGCCGCGCGCGTGGCGTAGGCGATGGCGCGGCACACGTCGGCAAAGCCGGGCAGCTCGGCCAGCGCGGTCGCGTGCTCGGCGCTCTGCTCGCCGACGTCGCTGGTGGGGTACAGGACCAAGGGCCGTGGGCCGCCGCGCACGGCGGACGCCACGGCGCCGGCCAGGGCCACCACGCCGCCGTGCGCGCGCACGGTGACGGGCACATCCGCCTCGTCGAGCACGCGCGCGGTGGCGGGCGCGGTGGCGGCGCACGACAACGGCGTGTCGCCCGCGGCCTCGCGCAGCGCGGGCCAGCGCGCGATGACCAAGCGCGCCGCGAAGGGGCTGGTGCACATGATGAGCGTGCCCGCCGCGTCGCGCCGGGGCGCGAGCGCAGGCGGCCAGGGGAGCGCTTCGCGCTCGATGCACGGCAGACATCGAGCGCGCAGCCCGCGCGCGCGCAGCGCCTGCGCGCTTTGCTCGGCGTCACTGCCCTCGCGGGTGACGATCCACATGCTCACGTCGACAGCGTGCCTGCTTGAGCGTGAGAGGAAAAGGCGTATGACGAAGCTGTGACCGACGGCGGCACGCTCCACGGCACGATGTTGGCATGGCTTCTCCGATGACCTCGCGTGATCGCTTCCTGGCCGCCTTCGCCGGCGAGCCCCTCGACCGCCCGCCCCTATGGCTCATGCGCCAGGCCGGGCGCTACTTGCCCGACTACCGCGCGGTGCGTGCGCAGCACGGCTTCTGGGAGGTGTGCAAGACGCCGGCGCTGGCCACGCGCGTGGCGCTCGAGCCCTTGGCGCTGTTTCCGCTCGACGCCGCCATCGTGTTCTCGGACATCCTCACCATCCCCGACGCCCTCGGTCTCGATGTCACCTTCGGTACCGGCGACGGGCCGCGCGTGGGGCGGCCGCTCAAGGGCCCCGCCGACGTCGAGCAGTGGGATCTGGCCGGCGCGCCCGCCAAGCTCGCCTTCGCCGTCGATGCGGTGGCGCACCTGCGTGGTGCCATTGGCGAGCGTGCGCTCTTGGGCTTCTGCGGCTCGCCCTGGACGCTCTTGTGCTACGCCGCCGAGGGGCAGGGCTCCGACGACTTCCGCGCCGCGCGCACGCTGCTCTTGACCGATCCGGCGCTCGCGCGCCGCGCCATGGAGGCCTTCGCCGATGCCGCCGCCGGCCTCTTGCGCGCGCAGCTCGCCGCCGGCGCCGACGCGGTGCAGATCTTCGACACCTGGGGCGGCCTGTTGCCGCGCGAGCTGTACCGCGCGCACGTGGTGCCGATGATCCGGCGCATCGTCGAGCAACTGCCCGCCGTCGGTGGCGCGCCCGCGCGCACCATCTTGTTCGTGCGCGGTGGCCACCACCTCGTGCCGGTGCTCGGCGAGACCGGCGTGCAGGGGCTGTCACTCGACTGGCGCACGCCGTGGCGCGAGGCGCGCGCGCTCCATCCGCGCTTGGTGCTGCAGGGCAACATCGATCCCATCACGCTCTTGGCGGGCCCCGACGCCAGCGCCGCCGAGACGCGGGCGCTGCTCGCCGCCATGCGCACCGACGACGGCGGGCGCCGCTGCATCGCCAATCTCGGGCACGGCATCCTGCCGCCCACCACCGTCGATGCGGTGTCTGCGCTGTGCCGCGTGGTGACGGAGGCGGCGTGGTAGCAGAGGGCCAAGAGCGCGGTGCGCTGGCCGTGGTGGGCGCGAGCTATCGCGACGCCACCACCGAGCAGCGCGCGGCGCTGGCCGCGCTCGAGCGCGACGACGAGGCGCCCTCGCGGGCGCTCTTGCGTGGCGGTTACGCCGACGGCGTGGTGGTGCTGCAGACCTGCTCGCGCGTCGAGTGGATCGTGTCGACGACGCGCCCCCGTTGGGTGGCTGAGCTGCTCAAGGGCCAGCTCATGAGCAAGGCGCCCGGCACGCGCCTGCACCAGCGCACCAACGCCGCGGCGGCGCACTACCTGTTGCGCGTGGCCATGGGGCTCGACTCGGTGGCCGAGGGCGAGCCCGCCGTTGGGCGACAGATGGTCATCGCGCTCGAGCGCGCCCACAAAGATGGCAGCGCCGATCGCACGCTGCGTTTGCTGTGGCGCGCAGTGCAACGCCTGCTGGGTGAACGACGTCGTCGCGGCATCGTGCAGCAGGGGCTCGGCGTGCAGACGCTGGTGGTGGAAGAGCTCGGCGCGCGCGGTATCGACAAGGCAGCGCCCATCGTGCTGGTGGGACAAGGCGAGATCGGGCGCGCCACCTTGGCCGCGTTGCACGACGCGGGGTTCCGTGGCGCGCTCGCCTTCGGGCGCGCCGGGCTCGCCGAGGCGATGGCGCGCGCGCAGACGGCGCGCGCGGTGGTGGTGTGCACCGGCGGGCCGTCGGCGTGGGTGTCGTTGCCGCCCCGGGGTGACGAGCCCCTGGTGGTCGACGTGGGCGTGCCGGCGCAGCTCGCGAACGCGCCCGGCTGGCGCGCGGTGGGCCTCGAGGATCTGCTGAGCCGCCCGCGCCGCTTGCTCGACGACGAGGCGCGCGCGTGGTTGGTGGATCTGGTGCGCGACGGCGCGGCGCGCTTCAGCCACGACCACGACGGGCGCGCGCTCTCGGTCATCGACGAGGAGCGCCGCGTGTTCTTGCATCAGACCTTGCCGCCCTTGCTCGAACGGCTGCCTGCGAGCGAGGCCGAAGAGCTGCGGCGCGCCTGTTCGATGTTCGCGCACACCATCATCGAGCGCGTGCGCGGTGAGGAGGGCGGATGAGTCGGCGCTTCGTCGTAGGTACCCGCGGCAGCGCGCTGGCTCGTTGGCAGACCGATCACGTCAACCAGCGCTTGCGCGAGCACGCCGGCGACCGCGCCCCCGACGTAGCGGTGCGCGTCATCACCACGCAGGGCGACGTCAACCTGGCGGAGCGCCTGGCCGGCACCCTGGAGAAGGGCTTCTTCACTGCCGAGCTCGAGGCCGCGCTGCACGCCGGTGAGATCGACTGGGCCGTGCACTCGCTGAAGGACCTGCCCACGCGCATGCCGGCGGGCCTCACGCTGGTGGCCGTGCTCGAGCGCGCGTCGCCGGCCGACCTGCTGGTCATCTGCCAGGGCGCCTTCGACGAGCGCAACCAGCGCCCCGACGCGCTGCCGCTCACGGCCGGCGCGCGCGTGGGCACCTCGTCGCTGCGCCGAGACGCCATGCTGAAGGCCTTCGCGCCCGCGTGCTCGTCGCTGCCCCTGCGCGGCAACGTGCCCACGCGCGTCGACAAGCTGCGCGCGGGCAATTACGACGCCATCGTGCTGGCCGAGGCGGGCCTCTCGCGCCTGGGTCTCTCGCTCGAGGGTCTGGTGGTGCTGCGACTCGATCCACGCGCGTGGCAGCCGGCGCCGGGGCAGGGCGCGGTGGCCGTGCAGGCCCGCGCCGGCGACGACGCCGTGCGCGCGCTGTTCGCCCCCATTGATCACGAGCACACGCGCGCCGCCACCGCGCTCGAGCGCGCCTTCCTGCGCGAGCTCGAGGGCGGGTGCACCACGCCCTTTGGTGCCTTCGTCGACGCTGAGCGCGTCCACCTGGGCCTGGCCCGCCCCGCGGGCTGGGCGTCGTTGGTCTCACAGGTCGTCGGCGAGCAGCAGATCGCCGACGTGCTCGCCGAGCTGCATCGCCAACAGGAGCCACGTCATGAACACACGCGCAACATCCCCCTCTGGCGCAGGCTCTGAGTCGCGCGGCGGCGCCGCCTCGGCGTCGCTGTTCGCGCGCGCGCAGCGCGTGATCCCGGGCGGAGTCTCGAGCCCCGTGCGCGCCTTCAAGTCGGTCGGGGGCACGCCGGTGTTCTTCAAACGCGGCGAGGGCGCTCACGTCGTCGACGAGGATGGCAACCGCTACGTCGACTACTGCTTGGCCTGGGGACCGCTCATCCTCGGGCACGCGCACCCGGCCGTGGTCGAGGCCACCATCAGCGCGGCCCGCGACGGCCTCGCGTTTGGCACCTGCCACCGCCGCGAGGCCGAGCTCGCCGAGCTCATCCTCGAGGCGTTTCCTTGGGCCGATCGCGCGCGCTTCGTGGTCTCGGGCACCGAGGCGGTGCTGACAGCGGTGCGCTTGGCGCGCGCGCACACCGGGCGACGCCTCTTGCTCAAGTTCTCGGGCTGCTACCACGGGCACGTCGACGCGCTCATGGTCAAGGCCGGCAGCGGCGTGGCCACGCTTGGGCTCGCCGAGAGCGCCGGCGTCACCGAGACCGTCGCGCACGACACGGTGGTGGCACCCCTGGCCGACCAAGCCGCGCTGCGCGAGGTGTTCGCCACCTACGGCTCGCAGATCGCGGCGGCCATCCTCGAGCCGCTGCCGGCCAACAACGGCCTGCTCGAGCAAGAGCGCGCGTGGCTCGCCACCCTTCGCGAGCTCACCACCGCCTCGGGCAGCCTGCTCATCTTCGACGAGGTCATCACCGGCTTCCGCTTCGGCTTTCACGGTTACGGCAAGGTGGTCGACGTGCGGCCCGACCTGAGCACCCTCGGCAAGATCATCGGCGGTGGCTTGCCGGTCGGCGGCGTGGTGGGCCCTGCCGCCATCCTCGACAAGCTGGCGCCGCTCGGGCCCGTCTATCAAGCGGGCACCATGGCCGGGAACCCGGTGGCGCTGGCCGCCGGCGTGGCCACCTTGCGCGAGCTGCGCTCGGGGGCCGTGCACCAGCACCTCGAGGGTTTGGGCGCGCGCTTGTCCGAGCGCGCCAAGGCGCGCGGCCTGACGCTGGCGCGCGTGGGCGGCGTGTTCTGGCCCGTGCTCGACGGCGGCAGCATCCCGCACCGCGCCGAGGACATCCGCGACGGGGCCGTGCAGGCCTTCAAGGCCCGCTACGCGCGCTGGCTCGATGCCGGCATCTACCTGCCACCGTCGGCCTACGAGGTAGGCTTCCTGTCGGCGGCGCACCAGCCCGAGCACATCGACGCACTGGTGGATGCGCTGGCCGGCGGCTGATGCCGGGCGGAGGACCCATGGGGGCGGTGCGGCGCGCGCTCATCGACAACGCCGAGGCGCTGGTGTTCGTGGTGGCGACGCTGGTGGTGGCGACGCTGCTGGTCTGGTGGAGCATGTTTGCCAGCCGCCTGGTGGGTGAGGTGCACCAGCTCTCCATCACGCTGGCGAACCTCGAGAGCGACGACGTGGTGCGCGCGCAGGCGTTGACCGAGGTGGCGGCACGCGCCGACCGACAGCGCTTCATGCTCATCGGTGAGGGCTCGGTGTTCGCCGCCATGCTCCTGGTGTGCACGGGCGCGCTGTTCCTCGTCGCGCGCGCGCGCCGCGACGCCGGTAAGCGCATGGTGCGCCTGCTGCAGTTCACCACGCACGAGCTCAAGACGCCCATCGCCGGCGTGCGCGTGCTGCTGCAGAGCCTGCAGCTCGGCTCGATCCCCGACGAGCAGCGCGCGCGCCTGCTGGCCCAGGGCGTCCTCGAGACCGAGCGCCTCGCGCACCTGGCCGAGACCATCCTCGCGTTTCAGCGCGCCACCGCGAAGACGCGCCTCAAGCCCGTGAACGCCGCCAGCGAGCCGCTCCTGCGTGAGCTCATGGAGCAACGTCGGCGCACCTTCGGCGACGACGAGGTCACGCTCGGTGCCCTCGAGAGCGCGCAGGTGATGGTCGACCGCGACGCCTTCCGCGTGGTGCTGGAGAACCTGCTCGACAACGCCCGCAAGTACGGCGGTGGTCATGTGGAGATGACGGCCGGCACGCGCGACCACCGCTGGCAACTCGAGGTGAAGGACCGAGGCGAGGGCTTCTCCCCGGGAGAGGCCGAGCGCCTGTTTGCCCCCTTCGAGCGCGACGACAAGAGCGGGGTGCAGGCCGGGTCGGGCCTGGGCCTGTTCATCTCGCGGCAATTGCTGCGCGCCATGGGCGGCGACCTATCGGCGACCAGCGAGGGACCCGGGAAAGGCGCTACCTTCATCGTCACCCTGACGGTGGCGGGAGGTGAGCGTGGCTGATCGCGACGACAAGGAGGGCAGCGGCGCTGGTGCGCGCATCCTGGTGGTCGAGGACGAGCCGCTGGTGCGCGACCTGGTGGCGCTCAACCTGCGCCACGCCGGCTTCGACGTCAGCACGGCCGCAACCTGGCCCGAGGGTCTCGCCGCCATCACACGCACACCCTTCGAGCTCGCGCTCGTCGACGTCATGCTGCCCGGGGGCGACGGCATGGACCTGGTGGCCAAGGCGCGCGCTGCTGGCGTGGTGTGCCCGGTCTTGATGCTGACGGCGCGCGGCGAGACGGCGGCCAAGGTGCGTGGCCTCGACAGCGGCGCCGACGACTACATGACCAAGCCCTTCGACGTGCCCGAGCTGCTCGCCCGCGTGCGCGCGCTGTTGCGCCGCGCGGGCCGCCGCCCCAGCACGGCACCGCGCTTCGTGTGGGGCGCGTACTGGATCCGCTTCGACACCGGTCAAGCCCAGACCAATGAGGGCGAGGTGACGCTCTCCGAGAAGGAGCTGCGCATGATGGAGCAGCTCGTCACCCACGAGAACCGGGTGTTGAGCCGCGCCGATCTCCTCGAGGAGGTCTGGGGCATGGACGCGTTCCCCACCGATCGCACCATCGACAACTTCGTGCTGCGCTTGCGCCGCTTGTTCGAGCCCGACCCCGAGAACCCGGTGCACCTCGTGACGGTGCGCGGTCGCGGCTACATGTTCCGGCGGAGCGCGGCGTGAGCCGCGGGTGCGCGCGATGACGTCGGCGCTCACCGTCGTCGACGACGACGCGCGCCCCACCGTGGTGCTCATCAACGTGGGCACGCCCGCCGCGCCCACGCCGTCCGCGGTGCGGCGCTACCTGCGGGCCTTCTTGTCCGACCCCAGGGTCATCGACCTCCCGGCGCTCGCTCGCTGGCTCTTGCTGCACCTGGTCATCCTCCCGTTTCGACCCCGGCGCAGCGCCGCGCTCTATCGCGCCATCTGGACCCAGCAGGGCTCGCCGCTGCTGGTGCACGGGCGCGCGCTCGTGGACGCCCTGCAAGCACGACTGCCGAGCGCGCGCGTGCTGCTCGGCATGCGCTACGGCGACCCGGCGCTCGCCGACGTCCTGGTCGATGCACCCGGCCGCGTGGTGCTGGTGCCCTTGTTCCCGCAAGAGGCGTCGGCCACCACGGGCAGCGCGCTGTGCGAGGCCTACCGACTGCTGGGCGCGTCGCCGCGGGTGCCGGCTGTCTCGGTGGTGCCGCCATTCTTTCACGATAATGGCTTCGTCGAAGTGGTCACTTCGACGATCATGGAATCAACGAGTGCAGGGGTCGACGCCATCCTGCTCAGCTACCACGGCGTGCCGGTGTCGCAGGTGCAAGGCACGGTCGCAGCCGGCCACACCTGCGGCGGCGACGACGCCACGGGCTGCTGTGCCACGCTCGGCGTCGCCAACGCAGGCTGCTACCGCGCGCAGTGCCTGGCCACCAGCCGCGCGCTCGAGGCGCGCCTGCGCATCGGCGGTGTCACGGCGCCGGTCAGCACCGCCTTTCAATCGCGCCTCGGCCGCGCGCGCTGGATCGGCCCGTCCACCTCCGACGCCATCGCGGCGCTGGCGCGATCGGGGGTCAAGCGGCTGGTGGTCGCGTGCCCGTCGTTCGTGGCCGACTGCCTCGAGACCCTGGAAGAGATCGGCGTGCAAGGGCGCGCGCAGTTCCTCGCGGCCGGGGGCGAGCGCTTCACCTTGGTGCCCTGCGTGAACGCCGATCCCCGCTTCGTCGAGGTGCTGGCGCGGCTGGTCGGCGCCGCGCTCGGCGACCACGTGGCGGCGCAGGCGCGCCGAAGCGCGTAGCCGCGGCGTGGGTCGTGACCGCGCACGGCGCCCGCTGCGCAGGGCCGCGGCGCCGCGCTATGGGGAGCCCGTGGGCCTCGTGCTCCTCCTGGCCTCGTGGGCCGCGGCGTGGGCCGCGGCGTCTGCGCTGCTGCGCCGCGCCGGTGTGGCCGAGCGCTCGCTGGTGTGTACCTTGGCGCTGGCGCTCGTCGCTGTCGTGCCCGGCCAGCTGTGCCGTCTCACCGCCGATCTCCGCGTGGCGATGGCGCTGTCGCTCCTGGTCTTTGGCGCAGCGCTGGCGGTGGCGCGCGCCCGCCGTCCGCTCGAGCATCCACCGCACGCGCCATTGCCACGGCCCGCGTGGCCCGCCTTCGTCGTCGGGGGGAGCGCGCTCGTCTGCGTCGCGCACGGCGCGTGGTTCCGCAACTTCTTCGACGAAGAGCACCACGTGCCCCTGGCGCTGGCGTTGGCCCATGGCGTGGCGCCGCCCGAGCACCCGCTCTTGCCCGGGCAGGTGCTGCCCTACCACTGGGGTGTCGACGCGCTCTACGCGCAGCTCGTGGTCGCCGGCCTCCCCGTCGACCGCGCCATCGACCTGATCACGGTGGCCTCGTTCGCGCTCTTGCTCTGGGTGGCGTCGACGCTGGGCGCGCTCAGCGCCGGCCGCGTGGGGGCGACGCTCGCCCCGGTCATGGTGCCGCTCGCCGGCAGCGCGCTCGCGCAGCCCTTGCACGACGATCTGGGGCCCTTCGCCGTCACCTCACCGTGGCCGGCGGCGTGGCGCGAGTGGACGCAGCGTCCACCCCCCGTGACCGCCGACTTCTTCCAGCACCCGCAAGGGCTGGCCATGCCGCTCGTGCTCGCCGTGCTCGCGCTCTTCACGGTCGAGCGCGCGTCAGACGACGAGGAGCGGCGGCGCAGGCGGGTGGCGCTTGGGGCTGTGCTGCTCGCGTGTCTGTCGCTCGTGCAGGCGGTGCACTTTCTCGTGCTCGGCTTCGGCCTGGCGGCAGCGACGCTTGTGGCCACGGCGCGCGGTCCGCAGCGTCGACGTCACGGCATCGATCTCGCGCTGCTCGCAGGCGCCGCCGTGTGCGCGCCGTTGCTGGGTGGCTTCTTCGCGCCCGGCGCAGGCACCGGCGCGACCTTGGTGTGGGGCACAGACTTCTTCCGGGCCACGTCGATGCTCGAGTCCATGGTGCGACACCTGGTGTTCTTCGGCGCGCCGCTCCTGTTCTTGCCCGTCACCCTCGGCGCTCGCGGTCGCTTGCCCGCGGCCTTGGTGCTGGGCGCCGCCGTGGGCTTCCTGTTGCCGAACCTCGTGGTGTACCGGCACAGCTGGGACATCGTGAAGCTCTACTCCGCCGGCGCCTTCCTCGCGGCCATCGCGTGCGTCGGCACGCTGGCGCGCTGGTGGAGCGCCCACGGTCTCGCCGCGCGCATCGTCGTCGTCACCATCACGATCGCGACCATCGAGTTTCCGCTGGCGTGGCTCGCCTCGCGCACCGTGCTCCAAGGGCGCCTGGGCGTGCCCGTCAAGGCGGACTGGCGACCGGGGCCCGAGCTCATGGCGCTTGGCGCCCAGGTGCGTCCGCTGGTGGACGCGCGCGAGCGGGTGCTGGTGTACGGCGTCGACGTGGCGCGCCTCACCGGGCTCGCGGCGCCTGGCTTCGATGCGCGACGCTTCGCCAGCGGACACATCGTCGACTTCGCCCGTGGCCGCGCGCTGCAAGACGCCCACGGCCGCGCGTTGGCGCTCCTCGACGAGGGCGCGCTCGACGAGCTTGGCGTGCGCTGGCTGCTCTTCAGTGACGCCGAGCGGTCGCGCATCGGCGAGGAGGCGCGCCGCGCGCTCGACGATCCGCAGCGCTTCGAGCGCGTGCGCGAGGGACTGCCCGGGCGCTTCAGCTTGTGGCGCCGCCGGGAGCGCCGTTCCCGCCGCCGTCGGCGCCGCTGGCGGCGCGCTCGGCGTAGAGCGCCCGCTCGGCGCGCGTGATGAGCTCGTCGACGCTGGTGTCGCCGTCGCGCAGCGTGGCGGCGCCGACGGTGACGCTGACCTTGAGCAGGTGGTCGCCCGCCATCAACGGCGCGTTGTTGAGCTTGGTGCGCAGGCGATCGCAGAGCGCGGCGGCGCCAGCGACGTCGGCGTCCATGACGACCGCGACGAACTCGTCGCCGGCGACGCGCGCGATCATGTCGGTCTCGCGCAAGGCGCCCTGGCACATCGAGGCGACCGCGCGCAGCACCTCGTCGCCCGCACCGCGCCCGTGTTGCTCGTTGATGCGCTTCAGCCCATCGATGTCGAGCTTGATGATGGAGAGTGCGACGCCGCGCCGGCGCGCCAGCGCGAGCTCGCGCCGCGCCAAGCGCTCCAGCTGCTTCTTGTCGGGGACACCGGTGAGCTCGTCGGTGCGCCCGAAACGCTCGAGGTCCTGGCGGAGCTCGAACAGCTCGAGCTCGCGCTCGTGTCGTCGTCGCACGCGCAATCCCGACGCCGCGCCGGCCACCACCGCGGCGCCAAACGCGGGCACGCCGAAGAACGCGAGCGAGAACGCGAAGTAGCGGTTGGCGCCCACCAGCACGAGCACGACAACGCCGGCGAGCAGCGCGGCGAGCGCGGCCGCGGCGGCCGAGCGTCCGCCCGGCGCGGCCGTCGCCACCACCAAGGCCACGACGGCGAGACCGCCAGTGCCGTAGCCGAAGCCCGACGGCAGGATGTGCGCGCTGGCGCAGATGGTGACGCTGGCGCCGGCAGCCGCCGCGGCGAGCCACCAAGCACGCTTCATGGGCACGAGGTAGGCGCCGGCCAACACCCCGAGCAGCGCCGAGGCTCCAGCGACGCGCCACCACCACAGGCGCTGGAAGTGCTCGCGGGCGACCACGTAGTCGTAGCCGCACGAAGCGAGCAGTCCGGCTGCGAGGAAGGCGATGCCGGCGAGGATCGCCAGCCGCCCGACGCGGTCGTCATTCATGACCCCTCCCACGCAGGCTGCGACGGCGCACCACCATCAGGGTCGCGAGCACGATGATCGGCGGCCACGCGCCGCGCGCGCCAGCGCACGAGCCGCAGCTCGTCGACATCACGGCGAACCCGCTCGGGTAGACGAAGGTGGCGCTGCCCACCTGCGCGATGACGTCGTAGGTGCCGGGCGCGAGCCCGGCCGGCACCGTGGCGAGGGCCGCGCCCTCGTTCTCGACGGCAATATCGGTGGCGTCGGTGGCGCCCACGCGGAAGGCGATGCCGTCGACGAAGCCGCCGCCGGTGATGGTGACGCGCGTCTCGGTGCCGGCGCTGCCCACGGCGGGGTTGACGCTCGTGATGAACAGCGCTTCGTCGCCCTCACCCTCGCCTTCGCCGTCAGCCTCGCCCTCGCCCTCGCCGTCACCTTCGCCCTCGCCTTCACCGTCGATGACGAAGGTGCAGGCGGGGTTGGTCGCGGTCGACGGCGTGTCCACCACCGCCCGCAAGATCCAGTCGCCCGTCAGCCCATAGTCGCTCGAGTCGAGCCACCCACCGCCCGAATACAGCGCGTTCTTGCCAGCGACGATGCCACCCGCGTCGCGCGCGATGCCGGGCGCACCGTCGTGGGTGACGAACAGCGCCACCCACACGTCGCCCTCGGCGACGCTGACGGGGGTCTGGAACGCCACCTCGCTGACGCTGTCGGGCGATGACAGGATCGAGGCGCCGGTCTCCTCGCCGAGCTGGGTGCCGGGGAAGCCCGGATCGGCGAGCAGGCTGTCGCCGTCGTCATCGTACACGCGGGCCGACACCGTGAAGCCTTCGCCGGCGGTGGTGCCGTCGTCGCCGAACAGGAATTGCAGGGACAGGATGGTGAACGGGTAGCCGTCGCCAGGCGCGCTCAGCTTGACCGCGGCGCCCTCACCGTCGCCGAAGCCCGACTGGAAGCTGGCGCTGCCGCCGTCTTGAAATGCGTCGATGCACAAGGTCGCCTGCGCGGCCGCCGGGGTCGTGCTGCCAACCAGCGCGATGAGGGCGCACCATGCTGGCGCGGTCCACCGCGCGATCGATCGGGCGACGTTTCCTCGGGTCATTGGCCCCCAGCATACCCCGTCGACGCCCCGGCCTCCTCATGCTCGTCTCGCGCCATGGCGGCCACCCCTCTCGATCTCTTCGACCTCGACGCCAGCTTGACCGACGAGGAGCGCGCCGTGCGCGACACCGTGCGGCGCTTCGTCGACGACCGCGTGCTGCCGCACGCCGCGGAGTGGTTCCGCAAGGCCGAGTTCCCCTGGCAGCTGGTGCCGACCTTCGCCGAGCTCGGCCTGCTGGGCGCCCCCATCGCCACGCACGGCTGTGCGGGCATGAACCCCACGGCCTACTGGCTCGCCCTGCGCGAGCTCGAGCGCGCCGACTCGGGCATACGTTCGTTCGTCAGCGTACAGACCTCGCTGGTGATGGTGCCCATCTCGCTCTTCGGCAGCGACGCGCAAAAGGACCGCTGGCTGCCGGCGCTACAGCAGGGCAAGGCCATCGGCTGCTTCGGGCTCACCGAGCCCGACGCCGGCAGCGATCCCGCGGCCATGCGCACCCGCGCCACCAAGACCGGCGATGGCTGGCGGCTCACCGGCGCCAAGCGCTGGATCACCAACGGCACCCGCGCCGACGTGGCCGTGGTGTGGGCCAAGACCGGCGACGACGCCAATTCCATCCGCGCCTTCCTGGTGCCGCGCGGCGCGTCGGGCTTCACGCAGACGCCGATGGAGCGGAAGCTCTCGTTTCGCTGCAGCGACACCGCCGATCTCTGCTTCGACGACGTGCGCCTGCCGGACGACGCGCTCCTGCCGGGCACCAAGGGGCTCGGCAGCGCGCTCAAGTGCCTGTTCGAGGCGCGCGGCGGCATCGCGTTCGCGGTGTGCGGCTCGGCGGCCGCGTCGCTGCAGTGCGCCATCGACTTCGCCAAGGAGCGCGTCGCGTTCGGCAAGCCCATCGCAGCCATGCAGCTCGTGCAGGGAAAGCTCGCCACCATGGGCGTGGAGCTCGCCAAGGCGCAGCTCGTGGCGCTGTCGTTGGCGCGCCTCAAGGAGGCCGGTCGCCTCGAGCCCGTGCAGGTGAGCATTGCCAAGATGAACAACGTGCGCTGCGCGCTCGAGATCACGCGCACCTGCCGCGACATCCTGGCGGCCAACGGCATCACCGAGGAGTACCCGGTGATGCGACACATGAACAACCTGGAGACCGTGTCGACCTACGAGGGCACCAGCGACGTGCACCTCTTGGTCATCGGCCAGTTCCTCACCGGGCACGCGGCCTTCCGGGGGTAGCAGTGCTGCGCTTCGCGCTCCCCCCCTCGCTCGGCACCGAACGCCTCGTGGAGCACACGCAGCGTCTACGCGCCGCGCTCGAGGACCTGCTGGCCGTGCAGGTCGACGTCACGGTGAGCCAGAGCTACGAGGCCCTGACGCGCAACCTCTTGTCCGGCGCCGTCGACGCGGCCCATGCGCCGCCCTTCGTGTGCGCGCAGCTCGAGCCGCAGGGCCTGACGGTGGCCGCGCGCGCCGTGCGGCACGGGCGCGCCTCCTATGGCTCGGCGTTCGTGCGGCGCGTGGGCAGCGACGCGTCGCTGGCTCGACCAAAGTTCTTGCGCGCCGCCTGGGTCGATCCGCGCTCGGTGGCTGGCTACCTCTTGCCCGCAGCCCACCTGCGCAGCGCGCGGCGCATCGATCCCGATCTGCACCTGGCGTCGCAGACCTTCTACGGCAGCTACCCTGCGGCGTTGCGTGCGCTCGTCGACGGCAAGGCCGAGATCGCCGCCGTGCACGCGCAGAAGGGCAACCCCGACAGCGTCATCGAGGCGCTCGAGACGCACCTGCCGGGCTCGTCCGAGCAGCTCGAGGCCATCGAGGTGACGGCGGAGGTCCCTGGCGACGGCGTGGTGGTCGGAAGAAGCGCCGACGCCAAGGCCCTCACGGCCGTGTTCCTGCACCTGCAAAAGGAAGCGCTCGGCAAGAGGCTCCTAGCGGAGCTCTTCCATGCCGAGCGCTTCGAGGCGTGCCCTCCGGCGTCGTACCGCGCGCTGTACGCGGTGGCGCCGAAGGACCTGTAGCTCCACCGCGGCGCGCCTCCCTCACCAGAGGTCTGCCGCGCCGCGGTGAGCGTTGGGCCTGATCAGCCCTTGGGCGCGAAGGAGCGCACCTTGGCCACGAGCGCCTTGATCACTTCGGGCTTGTCCTTGAGGTCCGGGCTCGGCGCCATGAGCGGGCTCTTGCCGATGGCCTGGCCGCCCTCGAGGATGACCTTGGCGAGCACGTCGTCGGTGACGCTCTTCTGCCAGGCCGCGTCCGAGTAGTCGCGCGGCTTCGGGTTGAGCGCGGCGGCGCCGGCGCCGTCGCCCTTGCCGGTGGCGCCGTGGCACACCGTGCAGCGGGTCGAGAAGATCTGCTCGGCCTCGGCGACCGGATCGCCAGCGGCGGGCGCGGCGGCGGCGGGCGCGGCGACGGCGGGCTCGACCGGCTTCACCGGCGGCGGCGGCGGCGGCGCGGGCTCGGCGGGCTTCTGCTCGCTGCAGGCAGAGAGGGCGAGAACAAACGCGGCGGACACGAGGATCTTGTGCATGGTCGAGCTCCTTGCGCTCCGTCTGGCGCACTGGAGGGGGTTCGTCGAGGGGCGACCCCCGCGCATCGCTCGGCGAGCGCGCCCTTGACGAAACCCTTACTAAGGGCCCGCGAACGGACAACTCAATCGTCCTCGCGAGCGATCCATCGTCGCTGGCGGCGTCGCGTCCTCGGTCCGTGGCGACGGCCACGGCCCTGCGGGGCTCCTTGCCATCGACGCGCCTC
>JADZDP010000232.1 GCA_020850995.1 Deltaproteobacteria bacterium | reverse complement strand
GAGGCGCGTCGATGGCAAGGAGCCCCGCAGGGCCGTGGCCGTCGCCACGGACCGAGGACGCGACGCCGCCAGCGACGATGGATCGCTCGCGAGGACGATTGAGTTGTCCGTTCGCGGGCCCTTAGTACTCCGGCCGCTCGAGCACCGGCACGCCGCGGCGCCGCAAGAACTCGAAGTGGTCGCGCCAGCAACGCTTGGCCGTCTGCCAGGTGACGAAGGCGTGGAAGGCATGCACGCCCTTGTCGTAGCGCGGCGCCTCCACGTCGACGCCGTGGCGGCGCAGCGCCACCTCCATGCGCGCGTGGTCGTCTTTCAGGTGATCGTAGGTGCCCACGGGCAAGAAGAAGGGCGGCAGCGCACGCGCGGGCGCCTCGCGCTCGAGCAGGCACAAGGGGTCGGCCAGGTCGTGGGGCGCGGGCTTGCCGCCCACGAGGGGCAGGTAGAGCTCGGCCAGCTCGCGGAAGCGGTCGTCGAAGAACCAGCCGAAGCGGTACTTCTCCTGGAAGCGCGCGCCGTTTGACACCTGGAAGGCGCCGCACGCGGCCAGCACCGCCTGGGGCATGACGCCGACGCTCTTGGCCACGCGCGCCAGCGGCTCGTCGCGGTCGTAGGCGAGCGCGCAGGTGAGCGCCGTGATCAGGTTGGCGCCCGCGCTCTCGCCCGCCAAGATCACGCGCGTGGGATCGGCGCCCCACGAGGCCGCGTGGTCGACGGCGAAGCGGAAGGCCTCGGCCACGTCCTCGAGGCCCGCGGGGAAGCGGTGCTCGGGCGCCAAGCGATAGTTCACGTTGGCGACGACGAAGCCGCGGCGCGCGAAGGCGAGCCCCATGATCCAATGCGTGTCTTTCGAGAGCGATCGGAAGGCGCCGCCGTGCACGTAGAGCACCAGGGGCCGCGGGCCGTCGCGCTCGATGGGGCGATAGACGTCGAGGTCGTGGGCCGCCAGCCCGCTCCGCAGATAGGGGATGTCGCGCAAGATCTCCACGCCGTGGCGGGCAGGGTCGGCGTCCTTGGCGAAGCGGCGCCCAAGCAGCGAGGCGCGCTCGAACATGCCGGCCACCACGGTGGCGCCCACGTGACGACGCAGCTGCACCAGGCGGGTGTCGAGGTCGGGCGCGACATAGCGCGCCAGGCGCACGCGCCGCGCGATCGGAGGGTGGGGGAGGCTGGACCGTTGCATCGCTGCCGTAGCATAACGACCTCTGAGGTCGCTCTGCCCCAACGCCTGGGACGCTACCTGCTCCTCAACATGCTCGGCCAGGGGGGAATGGCCGAGGTCTTCGAGGCTCGCCTCGAGGGGCCGCAGCAGTTCTCGCGCCAGTGCGTCATCAAGCGCCTGCGCCCCGAGCTGTTGAACGCCAAGGAACAGGTGGGCCATTTCCTCGAGGAAGCGCGCCTGATGGCGCAGCTGCAGCACCCAAACCTGGTGCAGGTGTTCGATCTCGGCGAGGCCGACGGCCAGTACTTCATCGCCATGGAGCGCATCGACGGTCCGCCCTTGTCGCGCCTGCTCGAGGTGCTGCACCAGGCCGGCGAGCGCCTACCCGTCGAGGTGGCGGTGTACATCGCGGCGCGCGTGGGCGAGGGGCTGCACTTCGCGCACGAGCTGCTCGACCCGGCCACGCGTAAGCCGCTGCAGATCGTGCACCGCGACGTCAGCCCACAGAACATCCTGCTCGGCCTCGGTGGCGACGTGAAGCTGGCCGACTTCGGCATCGCCAAGGCCGAGCTCGAGCACCGCGCGCCCACGCAGATGGGCATCGCCAAGGGGAAGCCCGCGTACATGTCGCCGGAGCAGGCGCGCGCGCTGCCGGTCGACCGGCGCACCGACGTGTTCGCGCTCGGCGTGGTGCTGTGGGAGATGCTCGCGGGCACCGTGCTGTTCGCCGACCGCGAGCGCCGCCGGCGCATCGAGCGCGACGGCGCACCGCCGCCTTCGTCGGCGGCCAAGGGCGTCGACGCCGAGCTCGACGCCATCGTGGTGAGCGCGCTCGAGCCCGCCGCCAAGGACCGCGTCGCGTCGGCGCGCCTGTTCGAAGAGGCGCTCGACCGCTGGCTCGCCGATCACCAGGCGAAGAGCCCGCGCGTGACCTTGCAGCGTCTCTTGGAGGCGCGCCGGGGCCGGCTCCTGGCCGTCGAGGACACCGCCGAGGTGGCGCCCGCCAATTCGCCGGGGCCGCCGCGCTTCATCGTCAGCCCCGAGGCGCGCACGCTGGTGCGCTCGCCCGCCTCGCCGTTCGACGACCAGCCCGATCCCTCGGATCCCTTCACCTTGCCGCCCACGGTGGCATCCATCGACGAGGCCACCAGCCCGATACCGCGCGCGCCGGGCGTCCCGGCGCCGGCGCCCCAGCGCCCGCCCACCGTCGTCAAGGCGGGGCGCGCCGCCATCCCCTTGCCCGACGCGCCGAGCGCGGCGTCGAGCCTGCCGGTGCCGGCGACCTCCTTCGTGGGGCGGCGCGCCGAGCTCGACGCCATCGCGGCCGCTTTCGACGAGGGCGCGCGCGTGGTCACGCTGGTCGGTCCCGGCGGCACCGGCAAGACGCGCCTGGCGCTGCGCTTCGCCGAAGAGGGCCTGCAGCGCGCGGCGTTCCCCGGTGGCGTGTGGCACGTCGACGTCGCGGGCGCGCGCGACGGCGCCGGGCTCTTGGCCGCCGTGGCCCGCGCCCTCGGCGTCAGCCCCCGCGGCGCGCGCTCGCCGACGGAGCTGTTGGCCACCATCGCGCGCGCGCTGGCCGCGCTTGGGCGCTGCCTGATCGTCGTCGACAACGCCGAAGGGCTGGTGGGGCAGCTGCACGACGTCGTGGGCGAGCTGTCGCGCCGCGCGCCGCGCACGCGCCTGTTGTTCACCTCGCAGCAGACCCTGGGCGTGGCCGGCGAGCGCGGCCTGGTGGTGTCGCCGCTCGGCGTGCCCGACGATGAGGACGGCGGCTCGGCCGCGGCGGTGTCGCTCTTCCTCGAGCGCGCGTGCGCGGCGCGCGGCGGCCGCGAGCTGCCCGCCACCGAGCTTGGGCTGGTGGCGGAGATCGTGCGCCGCCTCGACGGTGTGCCGCTGGCCATCGAGATCGCGGCCGCGCGCGCCGCCGGCGAGAGCCCCGCGCAGATCTTGGCCGATCTGCCCCGCGGCGACGCCGTACGCGCGCTCAAGGGCGCCATCGACGACACCTGGCGTCAGCTGGCCGAGCCCGAGCAGCGCGCCTTCCGGCGCGCGGCGGTGTTTCGCGGCGGCTTCGACCTCGCTGCCGCCGAGCGCGTGCTCGAGCTCGGCGCCGGGACGCGCACGCGCGAGGCGCTCGAGCGCCTCAAGGGGCGCTCGCTCTTGTCGTCCCGCGGCAGCGGCGAGCACGAGCGCTTCAGCATGCTCGACGCGCTGCGTGCCTTCGCCGGCGAGCGCCTCGAACAGTCGGGCGAGCGCGGCAGCGTCGAGGCGCGCCACGCCGAGTGCTTCGTGGCCCGCGGGCGTGAGCTGTGCGCTGCCTTCGAGCGCCACGACGAGCAGGCCGATCGCTTGCTCACCGCCGACGCCGAAAACCTCGCCGCCGTCGTGGAGCGCGCCGCCGCGGCGCCGCGCCCCACGGGCGTCGTGGCCGCGCAAGCGCTCGAGGCAGCCTTGGCGCTCGACGTGGCGCTCCAGCAGCGCGGCACGCCCGCCGATCAAATCGTGGCGCTCGACCGCGCGCTGGCCCTGGCCGAGGGCCGCACGGTGCCACCGCTGCTAGTGGTGCGCGCCCACCTGGCGCGCGGCGAAGCGCGGCGCCTGCTGCACGACTTCGGCGGCGCGCGCGCCGACCTGAACGTGGCCAGTGACTTGGCCGCGCAGCTCGTCGACACCGGGCTCGAGGCGCGCGCGCACATGAGCTTGGGTGCCCTGGCGCTCAGCCAAGGCAAGCGCGAGCTGGCCGATGAGCTCTTGCACCGCGCCCTCGAGCTCGCGGACCAGGCCAAAGACGACCGCACCGCGGGGCGCGCGCTGGCCTTGGTGGGCAAGGTGGCGCGCATGGGGCGGCAGCTCGAGCTGGCAGACCAATGGTGCCGCGCCGCCGTCGAGCGTTCGCGCGCCTCGGGCGATCGGCGCGACGAGGGCCGCGCGCTGGTCGAGCTCGCCTCCACGCTCTTGGCGGCCCAGGCCACCGACGAGGCAGCCGAGGCCGCGCGCCAGGCGACCGAGCTGCTCGCCAAGCGCGGCGACCGGCGCTCCTTGGTGCACGCCTTCGGCACCCTCGCCATCATCGAGCTCGACCGCGGCAACTTCGAGGACGCGGAGATCGCGGCGGCGCGCGCCGTGGAGCTCGCCACCTTCGTGGGCGACCGGCGCGCCGAGGGCCTCTACCTCGGCATGCGCGGCGCCAGCCTGCACGCGCGCGGCAAGCTGCTCGACGCGCGCGAGCACTATGCCCACGGCGCCCAGGTGTTGCTCGACGCCGGCGAAGACGCGCACGGCGCCTTCTTCCAGGGGGCGCTCGGCGCCGTGTACGCCGCCCTCGAGGACCTCGACGACGCGCACCGCGCCTTCACGGTGGCGCGCCGCCGGCTCGCCGGCGGCGACGCGCAGGCCATGGCCGCCGCCGTGGGGCTCTTTCACGCCGCCTACGACGTGGTGAAGGCGAGCGAGGGCAGCTCGCGGCGCGGCCCGCTCGAGACCTTGCGGCGCGCCATCGAGGGCGCGCGGCGCACGGTGTACGCGCAGAGCGAAGAGGTGCGCTTCGCCGTGCGCATCGTCGAGCAGCTCTTGTAGCCCCTCAGGGCAGGATGTCCCCCAGGCACACCAGCGCGGGCAAACAGAAGCCCATGTCCACTGCCGTCAGGCGATCCGAGGTGCAGCACAGCTCGCCCTGCAAGAGCTCGCAGTCGAAGAAGGACGAGCGACACACCGGCACGCCTTGATCGAGGGTCTCCTGCATGGCGTCGAGGAACGACCCCGCGTCGGGCTGCGGGCCAGGGCCGCCGTCGAGGTACTCGGTGGCGCTGCCGCCATCGACGAAGCCGCCGTCCACCGTGCCGCCGTCGAGGTACTCGGTGACGCTGCCACCGTCGAGGTAGCCGCCGTCCACCGGCGGGCCCGCGTCGGGCAGCTGGATGCCGCCGTCGCCCAAGAAGTCCGACAGCACGCCGCCCACGTCGAGGTCGCAGTCGACGGCGTCGCGACACTCGGTGCCGCCGAGCGTGAAGCAGCAGATGTCGCTGCCCGCGCACTCCTCCTCGCCGTCGCAGGCGTAGGCGGTGGTGAAGGCCGGGCACGCGGGCACGCCGGCGTCGCCCACGCCCGCGCAGGCGGCGTAGCCGCACAGCCCGCAGCAGGGCGTGGCAGCGCCGCACACGACGTCGCCACAGCGGACGCCGGGCTCCGAGGTGCCGGTGTACGTGGTCAGGCCCAGTGCATCGAGGGCGCCCGCCACGGAGAGCTCGGGCAGCTCGGTGGGCAGGCACTCGAGGTCCGGCGGCAGGCCCCCGTCGAGCAGGCTGCCGAGGTCGAAGCCGTTGCCGGCGTCGGCGGGGGGCCCGGCATCGAGCTCACCCTCGCCCTCGCCTTCGCCCTCTCCCTCACCCTCGCCTTCGCCCTCACCCTCGCCTTCGCCTTCGGCACCGGCGTCGTCGTCATCGGTGACGGGCCGACCCGCGCAGCCATCGCAGGCGCCAACGAGGGAGGCCACCAAGAGCGCGCAAAAGGACAGGGTCCGCATGTGCGGACCCTGCGCCTGCCAACATCGCTTGCCAAGCCCGATCAGGGGGCCGCGCAGCCGGGCACCGCCAGGTCGCCCAGGCCGGGCAAGAGCGCGTCGAGGTCGAGGGTGCCGCCGTCGACGCCGCACAGCATGCCCGAGGCGCAGTCGGCGTTGGCGTTGCAGGCCTCGTAGCAGGCGAGCGCGCCCGCCGCGCCGATGGGCTCGCACGAGCCCGACATGCAGTCGTTGTCGGCAGCACAGCTCTCGCCGCCCTGCTTCACGCCCTTCGGCCGTTCGCAGCCAAGCTC
>JADZDP010000231.1 GCA_020850995.1 Deltaproteobacteria bacterium | reverse complement strand
CTTCTCGAGGTCACGCACCAAGCGGCGCGCGTCGGAGAGCAGGCCTTGGATCGATGGCACCTCTCCCGTGGTCTCCTCGCGATCGCGCATGTTGCCCAGCAGCCGATCGGCACCGTCCATGAGCTTGTGGGCCAGCTCGGCGACCTCGTAGAAGCGCGGCCCGTCGTCGACGACGAAGGTCTCGCCGTGCTTGAAGTGCAGCCCTAGCAGGTGGCGCGCGGCGCCGATGGTCTCGGTCAGCACCTCGCGCGTGCTGGCGCGCTGCTCTTCGGTGCTGCGCTCGAGCTTGCTCATGTCTTGCAGCGAGCGCTCGATGCGACCCACGAAGGTCTGCATGTCGCGCACGAAGGCGCGCATGTCGGTGACCGGAGTGCCGTCGTCGCTGACGGCGGCGAGGATCGCCGCCGCGACACGCGCCACGTCGGCCTCCACGTCACCGAGCTCGGTGACGCTGAGGCCGTCGGCGAGCAGGGCGGCCAGGCGCGCGTCGTTGCGCAGCGCCGCGCCGAGCGCGGCCAGCTTCCCCGGTGGCGGTCCGCCGCCCATCACGGGCATGCGCACCGGCAGCACGCGCGCGCGTCGCACGTCGGGGCGCGGCAGCGCGATGGCGTCGGTGCCGTGGGGCCAAGGCACCACCACCAGATCAGCGGCGGGCAACAGGCGCCGTTGCGCCAAGGGGTCGCTGGGCAGGTCGACGAGCGCGACCTCGAAGGCAGCGGCCAGCGCCTGGAGCGCCTCGGCGTCTTGCGGGTAGCTCGCGATGGTGGTGGGGGCGCCGGAGCCGGCCTGCGCGCTCCAGCGCAGCGCCGACTGGTTCGGCGCCGCGTCGACGAGCAAGACGCGCTTGCCCTCGGTCACGAGCTGGCTGCCCACCGCGGCGGCGACCGTGCTCTTCCCCGTGTGTGCGCGCGCGCCACCGAACGCAATGAGCGGCATGTCCCCTCCCACCCCGAGCGTAGCTGAACGGGCGCCGCCACGTGGAGACGTGCACGCGGACACGGCCGCGGGCTTGCGCCGCGGCGCTGGCGCGGCCAGGCTGCGCGGCGCACACGTTCCCGAGGAGCACGCCGATGAGCTCGCCGAGCCAACCCGTCGCAGCCGCCGCAACCTCCTCGCCGCCCGAGCGCAGCCCCGGGCTGCTGGTCTATGCCTGCGGCGTGGGCACCACCGCGCTGGTGGTGCTCTTGGTGCAGGCGCTCAACCACGCCGAATTCAACGCCATGGGGCTCTACGCCAACGGCATCCTCCCTGTGGGCGCCATCCTCGTCGGCGTGCTGAGCGGGACCGGGTACGCGGTCGGCTCCCGCGTCCTCAACGTCAAGCTCTCCCGGGGCTACGTGATGGGCATGCTGGCCACCGGCGTGGCCGACTGGTTCGCGCTGCAGTACTTCGAGTACGCGAGCCTGATCGAGCAGTACCACTACGCGCCCACCGCGCTCGGCTTCGTCGACTACCTCACGCAGACGGCCACCAGCATGAGCTTCTCTCGGGCCGGCTCGTCGAGCCCCGGCGCTGCGCTCGGCGGCGCCGGGTACTTCTTCAAGGCCCTCGAGCTGGCGGGTTTCGCGCTCGGCACCATGGTGCCCTCGTGGACCTTGTTCGCCATGCCCTACTGCCGTCGCTGTCGGCTCTACCTGAAGGTCGACCAGACCAGCTTCGTGAAGAGCGAGCTGTCGCATGCCGACGCCATGAAGCTCGACCGCTTCGGCATGAAGAAGCCGGCGCGCACGGCGGCGCTCGGCCAGGCCCAAGGCGAGGTGCAAGAACGCGCCGCCGAGGTGCTGGCGCGCATCCAACACGCGCCGCTCTCCGAGGTGCGCGCCGTGCTGTCGGGCCTCGACGCTGGCGGGGCCACCAAGGTCAAGCCCGCGGCGCAGGTCAGCTTCCAGCTCAAGAAGTGCCCGCGCTGCGAGAGCCACCACGTGGTCGCGACCTTGGTGAGCGTGGCGAAGAACGGCCAGCCCGCCAACGCCGTGGTGTTCAAGCTCGACAAGACGCAGGGCTTCTCGGAGCCACCGGCGGTGGCGACGAGCGCGGCGTGAGGCGCGCGCTCCTCGTCGCCAACCCCACCGCGCAGAGCGGCAAGGCGGCGGCGCGGATCGCGCGTGCGCGTACCGGGCTCTCGACCCGCGGCCTCGACGTCGACGTGGTGGCGACCGAGCCCGCCGGGCGCACGGTGGCCGCGCTCACGCGGCACATCGACGCGCGATCCGTCGATCTCGTCATCGCCATGGGCGGCGACGGCACCTTCGCCGAGGCGGCCAAGGGCATCCTCGCTTCCACTCGTGCAGCGCCGCTTGCGTTGCTGCCCGCGGGCACCGCCAACGACCAGGCGCGCTCGTTCGGCATCCCGCTCGACGATCTGGACGCGGCGCTCGACGTCGCGTGCGCCGCCAACCGCACACGGCTCGACGTGGGCGAGGCGCAACGGCTCGAGGCCGGCCGCCCCGTCGACGAGCAGCTCTTCTTCGATAGCGTCGGCTTCGGCTTTCAGGCCGAGGTGCTGAAGAAGCGCGGCGAGGACCGCGCGCAGGTCGAGCGCGTGCCGGTCCTGCGCGACCTGTACCGCGACTACGCGGTCTATGCCGGGGCGCTCCTCGACGCGTACCTGAAGAGCTTCATCGAGCCCACCAAGCTCGTCGCCGAGGTGATCGCCGACGGCCGCACCGTGACCCTCGACCCCGTCATCGACCTGATCGTGAAGAACACCGCGGTCTACGGCGGCGCATGGGTGCTGGCGCGTGAGGGACGGCCCGACGACGGCAAGGTGGAGGTGGTGCCCTTCGTTGGTCGCCGCGAGCTGTTCTCGAAGATGATGAGCGACCTGTCGGCGCTGCCGCCGCTCGACGAAGGGCTCGAGATCCTCGGCGTCGAGCGCTCGCGCACCTTCGCGGCCTCGCACCTCGAGATCGTGCTGCGGCGCGCCGGCCGCCCCGAGGTGTGCGCGCAGATCGACGGCGAGACCTGGTGCGAGGGTCACCACTTCCGCGTCAACGTGCTGCCCAGGCTCATCGAGGTGGTGACGCCCGTGGGCTTCGTGCCGCCGTGGCGGGCGTGATCCCGAATGATCGATGATCAGCGACCAGCGGGAGCCGTCTTGGGTGGGGGCCCCGCGTCCGGCTTCGCCGGCGCGGGGGAGGGTCTGGCGACAGACCCTCCCAGAGGGACATCCCCGATCTCG